>CAVODE010000006.1:0-43313 GCA_963694535.1 Dehalococcoidia bacterium | reverse complement strand
CAACTGCATATGCAGCCTCACGCAACTCCTTCGGAACTGCCCGCAAGGCATCATCAGATATCGAAGCAATAATAGGTACAATCATAATTCCCACAACAATAATTGCCGAAATCGCCATATATGGGCCTGCATCAGGCCAAATGTACTCCTTAATAAAAGGAGAAATAAACGTTAGGGCAAAATATCCATATACAACTGTTGGAATACCTGAGAGCACCTCAACTGATGGCTTCAAAATCGAACGAACCCGAGGAGATGCATATTCTGAAAGAAAAATAGCCGTCAGGGTCCCGAGTGGTAGCGCCACAAGTGCTGCTCCGATACCAATCAAAAGCGTACCCGACACTAGGGGCAGAACACCAAAACCTTTCGACGTAAAAAGTGGTGTCCATTTGGTCCCGGTAAAAAATTCGAATGCGCTGACTTCCTTGAAGAAAGACAATCCTTCGAAAAGAAGAATTGCAACTATCCCTAGAGTAGTTATCACAGTCACACTCGCACATAGAAACAAAACCGCGCCGATCAAATGGCCGCCGATGTTACTCCGGAAATTTTGGCGGTAACGCCGCTCAAGTGGATTTACCTCTATCAACATGGCCCCCACCGTATTTAATCCCGACTGGGATTACAACTACTTGATGACTTGATTTTGTGCTGCGTCCAGAGAATTATAACTAAAAAAGAGTAGAAGATGCTCAGGGTCATCCGTTACTCTAACTAAGTTGAATAACTCTTTTATTGAATTGATTCTTCCACAGCCCTCCGTGATGCTTCGAGCTCATCTGCCGGCACATTGGAATACCCAACCTCAGTAACCATTGAGATTCCCTCGTCGGACATGTAATAACGAACAAACTCGCGAACCTGCTCTTTATCCTGAAGAGATTTGATGCTCACATAGATGTAGAGTGGGCGAGAGAGTACGTAGCTACCGTTAGTAACGGTCTCATTGCTAGGAGTAACACCATTGACTTTTACGACACCTAGTTTGTCCATGTTTTCTTCATAATACGCATACCCAAAGTAGCCCATGGAGTGCTTATTACCTGCGATCCCAGTTACAAGAACATTGTCATCCTCCGAAGGGGTGTAATCACCACGTGATGCACCACCCTCCCCATTTACCTCTTCAGTGAAGAAGTCGAATGTACCTGAATCAGTGCCAGGTCCATATAGGTCAATATCCTCAGCTGGGAATGAGCTGTCTACCTGACTCCACTTCATCACACTGTCTTCGGACGCTGGTCCCCAAATTTTGGCTAATTGATCCAGAGATAAATCATCGAGGTAACCATTCTCTTTATTCTTTACAATCGCTAAACCATCAAGACCTACTCGCAGCTCCATAAAATCAATACCGTTTTCGACACACATCATCTGCTCCTTGTCCTTGATTGGACGGGACGCGCCAGAAATATCGGTCTCACCAACACAGAATTTCGTGAATCCACCACCGGTGCCAGACACACCCACTGTTACACGAGTGTCTGGATTTGCGATCTGAAATTCCTCAGCTATCGCCTCAGTAATCGGGTAAACGGTTGAAGAACCATCAATTGCAATCGCCCCAGAGAGGCTCGACACTGAGCTATCGCTAGAACTACTACAAGCAATCGTCGCCAAGGTAAAAAGAGCCAAAATAGACAACATGATCGACTCTTTTAGCATTGATGAAAAAGAGTTAAATTTACTCACTCTGTTTTACCTCAATCTTTTTTACTTTCAAATTTCATATTTTGTCCGGTGTGATTTTTTACACCAATATCCTCATTTCAGTTAAAAAGTGAGGTCTCATTACATATTGAAGGACAATTGTTAACAAATGATGATCGGCAAATTTACATACTCACGATTTTCAAATTTATTTTATAGTGGTAATATTCGTCTACACTTATTCACCCATTAGTGTGATTATCGAAAATAACGAGGTTGACAGGTGCCACGAGAAGAATTTCAAAAGCAAATCAAGGATGCCTTGAACTCAGTTCTGGAAATGAGCTCGCATGTTGACAGAGCTCTGGACCGAGCTATGCAAAGTCTCATCGAGCGCGATGTGGCTCTTGCGCAAACTGTAGTAGACGGCGATTCAATAATTGACGAGCTCAATTATGAAACTCAGGACGAAGTGCTCAAGCTATTGGCTCAGCAAGCTCCCTTAGCAACAGATCTTCGAGTAATAGTCTCCGTTTCGTCCGTCATGATTGATTTAGAGCGAATGGGAGATCACGCAGAGGGCATCGCTCGAATCACGATAACAATGCAAGATGAACCACTCGTCAAACCATTGATAGATCTCCCAATCATGGCTGCGAAAGCCCGTGATATGCTCCGCAACGCTGTTGAGGCTTTCGTAGATGCCGATCCTGAAAAGGCATATGCAGTAAACGCTGCAGATGATGAGGTAGACGCCATTTACGCTCGCGTCTATGAAGAATTAATAGGCATTATGGTGGCCGATCCTCAAACGATTCTCCCGAGTACTCATCTTCAGTGGGTTTCTCACAATATTGAACGGATAGCAGACAGAGCAACAAATATAGCTGAACGCGCAGTTTATTCTGCCACTGGAATCTACCCCAGAGATATGAACGTCTCAAACTACTGACCCAGAAGACAAAAAATCTACTTAGTTAGGCGAACTGTCCAGACGGATTCATCTTCCGACTCGTCGACTTCCATAATCCCTTGCCCAACCATTCGAGCAACGTGAGACCTTACTTGGCCATGAGCTGCTCGACGAAGACCTTTCTGAATTTCCGGATAAAGAGCACGTCGAATTTGCTGATCTGTGTCGTAGCCCTTTTCAACGATATCAATAATCTGTCTGTCACGAATCTCACGATGATCCAGCAATTCCTGAACTTTCGCGGCCGTTGCAGTGACCACAGGGCCGTGTCCTGGAGCAAACAACTTAGCTTGAAGTTCTTGCATTCTTCTCAATGAATCCAAATAATTTCCCATATTGCCAGACGGTGGAGGCCCAATAGCACTGGTCCCAACTCCCAAAATATTATCTCCCGTGAACAATTGTCCTGTTTCCTCTACGTAATAGCAGTTATGACCAGCTGTATGACCGGGTGTGTGAACCGCGGTCACCGTCAAATTCCCTACCTTAAACTGCTCACCGTCCGCCATAGTGACATCTATCGGCGTCTCAAAGGCTTCTTTTTTCCATATATCTGCGCGATCGGTAATGACCTTGTCATCAGGTAGGTCTTCATTGCCTTCTGCCGGCCCAAGTGGGGTATGGAGAAGTGCCTCATCTAGTGGGTGAATAGCCGTATCCGCACGGAGGATATCACGAAGTTGCCTTCCTCCACTCGAATGGTCGAAGTGATGATGAGTCATAGCAATTCTTACAAATTTTGTATCTGACCAAGTCTTTCCGAAATATTCCCTTCGCGCATCAATCGACGGGGCATCGCCATAACCCGAGTCGATAAGCGCAGCTTCATTACCGTCATGCAAAATCCACACATTAGATGTGGGAAATGTTCTACTGAACATCTTCACTGCCACAACATGCTGCACTAAATGTTCATCAATAATTTTCTCAGTTGTAGTCGCCACAGGCGTATTCTCAGACTCTCTCCTCGAGACAGAACTAGCGTTAGAGTTTCCTAGCACTCGCTTACCTAAAGAGGTCGAGGCAAACGAAGATCCGCCAGCATTTTTTCTTATTTTGCGGCCATATTTGTGCGCCATCAGGCGCAATTTCCAAGTCTCGCGCTTCATAATTCAAATGCCTTCCGATTCCTAATTAAGCATCCCGAAGTCCCATAGTAAAGCCAAAAAACGCTTTTCACACCTACTCATCGGCGAGCAAGTTTTTTAACCTAATTTCACTAGGTGTTTGTCGCGTGATATTAAAAAATCTTTTTCTAGACCTATCAACAATCGATGGGTTTGTTCGTCAGATTCCAAATCCAATATCTTCCGAATTTTCTTCTCGGAAACAGGACGAGAATAGTGCATCAATAGCTCCAAAATTTTTCCTCTCCACTCGCGATCACTGCCCACATAAGCCTTATTTCTCCTTTGAGGCCTCGGCACTTGACCACTTTTGAACTTACTCGCGGCTCGACAGATGTCCAGTGCTGGACATCTGTCACACTTCGGGCGCGCGGTGCAAACAGAAGCACCAAAATCCATCAATGCAGGATTGATAAGATCGGTACGACCCAAAGCAACGAACTGCCCAGAAAGCTCCTTATCCTGTCCTTGCTCGTATCTTTAACAGGCTGCAAATCCCCCTCGAAAACTCGACCAAATATACGCACAATATTTGTATCTGTCGTTAACACCTCAAGTCCAAATCCAAAGCACCTGACAATTTCTGCAGTGAACGGACCCACACCAGGTAACGTTAAAAGGTCATCGAAATCGCTGGGAATCTCTCCACCAAATCTTTCAATACATTGCTGCGCGGTTCGCTGCAAGTGCACGGCTCTTTTGGGGTATCCCGTTTTGCCCCACACGCGAATAACCTCTGACGTCTCAGCTTCGGCTAGATCGGCCATAGAAGGAAAGGCATCCAACCAACGTGCATGCGTCTCGATTGCTCGCGACATCTGTGTTTGTTGCGTACAAAAGCCCCCCACAAGTGAATGGTATGGATTTTTAGAATTTCTCCACGGAAACTCAACGAAATGATGTCTATACCAATCCAACACGATGGTTCGAAATTGAGTCACAGTATCCACTCCGGTTGTATCCTTTCTCCATCATTGGCGCCTGTTCCGAAAACACGGCAAAATAACTTTAATATGAATATATTAGGTATCGAATCGTCCTGCGATGAAACTGCAGCTGCCGTAGTCAGCGACGGGCACATCATTCATTCATCCATCGTCGCTTCTCAGATCAATCTTCATGAATCAACAGGCGGAATTGTGCCAGAAGTGGCAGCTCGTGCGCATCTCCAGGCAATCGTACCAGTCATTGAGCAGGCAATGCTTGCTGCAGCATGTGACTGGCACGACATCGATGCTATAGGTGCAACAAACGGACCAGGCTTGCCTGGCGCACTGCTCATAGGATTTAATGCCGCACGCGGCCTCGCATATAGCAGAAATATTCCACTCATTCCGGTGGATCATATTGAAGGACATATTCGCGCCTGCTGGCTTAACGAAAGTCCTCCACCACTCCCCGCGCTTGCCCTAGTGGTTTCTGGCGGACACACTGAACTGATTCGTATCGAAGAAAACAATACTTTCGTCCGTCTGGGATCTACCCGAGACGACGCGGCTGGTGAGGCATTTGATAAGGTAGCCCGACTGCTTGGCCTACCTTACCCAGGTGGCCCGCCCCTATCAGCTCTTGCTGAAACAGCTGCAAAACGAGAACTTAGACTACCCCGGGCCTGGCTTCGTGGCACCAATGACTTCTCATTTTCAGGATTAAAAACGGCGGTCTTAAATCTCTTAAAGGAAAAAGATCATCCAGATTCAGCTGAGATTGCTTGGGCCTTTCAAGAGTCTGTCTGTGACGTTCTTGCTAAAAAAACTCGCAATTTAGCTGAAAAAGAAAATGTGAAGTCAGTTCTGGTTGCGGGCGGAGTGGCCGCAAACAGCCGCCTAAGGGAAGTTCTCTCTGAACACATATCTATCGAGCTTCGAATACCTCCTCCAAATCTCTGTACCGACAATGGAGCTATGATCGCAGCTGCTGCATACGCACACAAACACAATGCGGTAAACGCAAAGAATCCTCTTGATATAGAGCCGACAGCAATGCGAAAGAAGAGACTGCGGAAGATTGATGCGGACTAATAATCGATTATTCAGAGCCTATCAGTGGTAAGGCTTTACTCAAAATAACGTTTGCTACTTCGTACTTCGACAATACCGGCAGCGCTTCTTCCAAGCCAGACGCATCAAGAATAGTTACCCGATTCGTATCAACAGCAAATCCTGAGTCGACAGCGCTTACATCATTTGCAACGATGAAATCAGCGCCCTTAGCGACAATTTTTCTTCGTGCATTGTCAATCAAATCTTGTGTCTCGGCCGCAAACGCAACCTTAACTAATCGACCTGTTTTCTGCTGACTGCCAATTGAAGCAATGATATCTGTAGTTTCTTCCAGCTCAATAGTCATGTTAGATGCACCAGATTTAGGCTTCTTAATTTTTTGATCTGCGACGTTCATAGGACGATAGTCAGCAACCGCTCCAGCCATAACCAACACATCGGCAGTTTGGCATTCTTGTTGCACGGCATCGAGCATTTCTGCAGCAGTCTCGACTCGAATATCACGAATTCCCACGACTGATTGCCTATCCACAGTAGTGACAACGCTTACAGATGCTCCTCTATTTCGGGCTGCCTCCGCAATCGCATATCCCATTTTTCCTGTGGACCTGTTTCCAACGTATCGAACTGGATCGATTGCTTCCCGCGTGCCTCCAGCTGTCACGACTACCTTCAATGACGAAAGGTCGCCTAGCTCACGGGCTAACCGATATCGAAGTTCATCAACTATATCTGTGGGCTCCACCAATCTCCCAGCACCCACACGACCCGAAGCTAGTCGACCTTCTGCTGGGCCAATAATTTGTACGCCTCGCTGAATAAGATTTTTCATATTGTACTGAGTTGCTGGATTTATCCACATTTGTGAATCCATTGCCGGAGCTACCAAAAGGGGTTTGTCTGTCGCAAGGGCAGTCAATGCCACTAAATCGTCGGCTATCCCATGGCTGAGTTTCGCCATAGTAGTGGCAGTAAGTGGGGCAATTAGCATCGCATCGCATCGCCTTGCAAGTTCAACGTGTGATTCTCCATCTTTAGCATCAAGATCAAACATGTTCACATATGGTTGTCTATTTGTAAGGGCCTTAAACGCCAAAGGCTGAATAAATTCAGTAGCGCTTTTAGTCAGTACCACATCAACATAGGCACCTGCCTGAACCAATTTGCTAGCGATATCAAGAGCTTTATAACATGAAATTGAGCCGGTTACCCCGAGCACAATATGCTTCTGGTACAAAGGATCATGACTCATTATTCCATAAATACTTTGATCAGCCACGGCCTTCTCCGCTCATTCGTTTGTTCAATATTTGAAGCCCCTTCAGATTGAGATTTTCCTCAATAACGTCAAAGGAACTCACCGCAGACTCAACTAAGTCTATATAACCACCGGTCCCTATAGTCGTTACTGATCCACCAAGTTCAGATTTA
This sequence comes from Dehalococcoidia bacterium, assembly GCA_963694535.1. Lineage (GTDB taxonomy): Bacteria > Chloroflexota > Dehalococcoidia > UBA2979 > UBA2979 > UBA2979. Next base: position 36,126 of record CAVODE010000006.1, on the reverse strand, counting down.
AACTTCGCCACCATTCCATCCACAAGGGCTCCGTAACCTAGGCATATACCCGATTGCAGCGCATGTGCAGTTGTGTTACCAATTGCGGTTCTTGGTGCATCTAATTTTACGGTGCGTAACATAGCAGCTTTATCAAATAAAGCATCCGATGCTAACCCAATACCAGGCGCTATTGCGCCCCCGACATATGCTCCTTGAGCATCGATGGCATCAAACACACAAGCAGTTCCCAAGTCAACAATAACTAGCGGCGGTTCATAGAATTCCAAGGCCGCAACCGCATGTAGTATTCGGTCAGGTCCAATCTCACTCGAGTCTTGATATTTGATTTCTAGACCCATTGAAACTGTAGGATCAACCACTAGAAGTGGAACATCAAAATGAGACTCACATATATTTTTAAATTTATCCTGTAATTGTGGGACTGTGGAAGAAATCGCTGCTGCCGTAAGTGAATCTGGGTTGACTCCACTCGATCGCAAGAGGCCGTCAATATACACAGTCCACTCATCTTCAAATCTATCCTGATTTGAAGCTACTCGAAAAGTCGTGACCAGCGATTCATCCTCAAAAATGCCAATAGCCACGCTGGTATTACCCGCATCAATTGCCAACAATCGAACAAAATTAGTTGAATCAGTCACGCCTCTACCCCCGTAATTGGCGTCTACTTGTAAACGTTACTCAATAGTCTAAGTATTTATGCGCCTGACGACTATCAAACCGAGATTGCCTCTAAATCCTATTCCCTAATATTTTCCATGTATAGCGATGCCAAGGCATCCGCGTATTCATTCCATTTTGACCCGTGATGGGCTCTAATCCACTTGACTTCTACACTTGGCCTATCCAAGAAAAGATTATAGGCCTCCTGCACAAGATCAAGATTTGCTATCTCACCGGTCTTTCGGCGCCAGCCTCTCGTCGCCCAACCACGTGCCCATGTTGTCAAAGTGTTAACAACAAGCTGACTATCACTATAAATAACAGTATGTTCGTCAGAGCTAATCAACCGCAAACCCGCGATCATGGCGGTCAATTCCATTCGGTTATTTGTTGTCTGAGAATCTTCACCACTCAACTGATGGATAATCACATCATCTCGCACCTGCACCGCACCCCAGCCACCTGGGCCAGGATTAACAAAACACGATCCATCCGTAAATATCCCAGTTACTGGACCATCCGAATACTTTGTAATAACTGATTTCAATGACGCTATCTGAGTAGACGAAAGGTTTTCAAAATCCAGTGACTGTATATTACTCAAGAGAAACTCCGTTATACATCATGATTGGATCGCCCTTGAATCCAGCATTTTCAAGATTAGCCAACACAACAACCGGCCGGGTGGAAACAACTATTAGTGACCCTATCCAATTATCTGGTAAGAATCGATCATCGCCTTGATGCACTGTTTTGCTCCCAATGATCTCTCCCACTAATCGATAAAATCCTCCCTTAGGTAGGTTTTTTGAAAAATAAAAAAAAGAGACTGTTGCAGTGCCGCCATCAAATGGTTGGACGTGCACCGTAGAATTCCATCCATCGTGACCGCCCCATGGAGATAGCGTCTTATTCACCACTGGCAATACCACCTGCGTACCAGCTTCGCGGGCGGTGAATCCGCGATAATCACCTGAAATCCCTGACTCGCTTACGCGTTGAACTACAACTGCTATATTCTCGTCGCTTGATATACGCGCAGTACCTGAAAAACCACGTGGCAAACTAACCTGATCAGGCAAACAAGCATTGATCCCTTCCATGCTCTGGTCGCATGTTATGGAAGAGTGTATAGAGACTTCATAATCCGCCTCAAATTCGTTCCCATTCGGCATCGCGCCGCTAAATAAAATGCTTGCAGTAATAGGGACGCTGGGATTTGCTGCTGTTATTCGAAATCTCGTACTCCAAATCTCACCGCGAAAGCTGCCAGAGGACGTTACTTCCCTTTGAATAATTGGTAACACAATGTCTTTACCTGCTTCACTATCAGCGAATGCTCGATAACTAGAAAAAGATATCCCGTCCGACGAAACAGTGTCGACAGATGCCACAATCGCCTGATCATTACTTGAAGTCAAAAAATTTCCCGACTGAACCGGTGATGTTTCGACGATCGCAGAACCAGTGAAGCCTACCTCAAAAGGGAACGAAAAACGGTTTCTTACTATCGATTCGTTCGCCTCTAAATACAGACCTCCTTTCGGACACTCGACTGATGAATTATCAGGTTCAAGAGCCATTACATCCAAGGATGAATCGGTAAAATAACGGATAGAAATGCACGCTGCCGAGTCAGAGCTCGCATTCTGAATGTGTAAAATTGAACTTTTTTCAGCTGTATATTCAACCAAGGGAAGAATAAGTTTAGATGAAGCTCCTCCCTGCCAATAGGAGTCCCCTCCGATCTTTAGGTACCAACCATCGGTTCCTGAAGTTAACGAATCTTTCCCCGCGACCGCAACGAATGGTTGTTCACCTGTTATTTTCGTTGATCCGTAAAAGCCTGCAGTCAGGTCTGAGTTAGTCTCCGCAAAAAAAGTCCATCCCGATCCCGGCGGTATCGCCACACAATATTCACCGGGACAAATTTCGCTCGCAGCAGTTATTCCGGACTTACCATAATGAGATACTTCTAACATTGCAGGATCGTCGCCAACATTTTGAACTCTAATCCACGAGTTTTCAGCAACCAACAAAGATTCCTGTGATACCGCTACCTGTGACGCCAAAATAATGACTAAAATTGCCATCGTAGGCGCAAAGAAATACCTGAGGATATGCTGAGGTCTTTGCGCAGAAAGAAAGAAATCATGAATACGCATATTTTAAGGAGCACCCACCTAACAAAATCAGTAGCGTCCCGCCCACATTAAAAAAGTATCGGTTTACTCATCCTACTCGAAAGCACCTGAAACTGCAGCTTCAGCGATTTCAAGTTCGCTAAAATTTAGAATTTCTGTCATTACTTGATGAGTATGCTCACCCATTACAGGGCCGGGGCCTCGTAAACTAGTCCCTTTTCGGCCAGAAAATATTGTCGCATGGCCATCATATGGAGTAGGTCCCATTAGTGCGTGATTCAACGTTTCAAAAAAACCTCGGTGATCTAACTGGTCATCACTGTACAACTCACTAGTTCGCTGAACAACTGAAGCGGGAATGTCTGCACCTATAAGTCTTAATTCAAGTTCTCTTCCGTTCAACTTACTAGACCAATCAGCGATGATTTTGTTAATTACGTTTTCATGCTTTAATCGCTCTTCACGAGAACTAAAATTTAAAAAACTAAAATCGGGATCAATAAAATCGACTAGTCGCGCCCATTGATCCTCTGTCTCACAAGAAATAGCTATATATCTTTCGGTTCCATCTAAAGTTGGATAGATGCCGTTTGGGCATGCGTAGAAAGAAGAATTACCCGAACGTTCGGTCATATTCCCGTTCGTTGTGTAATCAAGAAGTAGAGGGCCAATAAATTGCAGCCCTGCCTCTGTTTGGGCCATATCTATAAATTGACCAAGCCCGGTTACCCGTCGTTCAAAAATTGCAGCTGCCAGCGCTGACACCCCATAGCGAGGAGTGATGAAATCTGTGTAGGCTCCCCATGTACCAGCGGGTGCTCTATCAGGCCAACCTGTTAATCCATGCAAGCCAGCTATCGCACTACCTTGCGAACCAAACCCACCAAAGCTCGCATGCGGACCAGTCTGGCCTCGCAGAGTAGTACTGTACCAAATCAAATCTGGACGAGACTTAAGAATCTCTTTTGGATCAAATCCTAGCCGCTTCATCGTGCCGCTCGTAAAGGAATCCACAACCACATCAGCCCAGTCAATAAGTTCCATAGCAATTCTCTTGCCATGGGGTGTCCGTAGATTCAACTGCAATCCGAGTTTCGACGAATTGAAGTTTGCAAAGAATTGTCCTCGGTCTAAACCCGGAATGCCGTCTTTTGCTGGCCTCCCCATGCGCAATACATCAGGCATCGAAGCGCTCTCAATATGCACAACAGTAGCACCGTGATCAGCTAACGCCTTAGCCGTAATAGGCCCTACCCCCACCCATGAAAAGTCAGCAACTTTCAGACCAGAAAATGCGAGCCCATCACGGTCACGCGTGGACGGCTTCAAGCCGTTTGCTAATGCAGTTCGAGCTGGAAGTCCTGATGGAAATACAATTGGTCCGTCAAGCACTTCGTTATGCACACCCAGATTTGGTGCGGGGTGAGAAAATTCTGACAAGGTTCGACTGAATTTCACTGGCGTATCGGGATGAATTCGACCTCCAATTTTTTTCCAAAAACCACGAGATCTTAGCTGTGGATCTCTATCCACAAGATCCGCAATTGAGTTTACCGGCGCGACCTGCGCGTCATAAGTAACGGCCCTGTCGAGAATTTCGGCCTTCGTTCGTCTACCGAAGACACGATATACCATATCGGCAGCCTTGCTTATCAGTTTCGTTATCTCTTCCGGCGCGTCAGGTTGTATTTGAAGACTGAGTTCATCCCAGTCAACATTTCTAAGCTCAGGATCTAAGTCATCGTCTCGTTTAGCTAACGCGGCTGCCATCTTGAATACTCGCGCCCCAAATCTTCCTGTGCGAAGGGTCGCAAGCACAAACCCATCTAAACACTCTATGGTGTTCACTAGGCCAAGCTCCAATTTACCTATAAATTCGTGCGGAGCTGCTCTGTCATCACCAGTCAGTGGCGGTTCGCATTCTTCCATGGGCCAGAACCCAGTTGCGTGCATTAAAGTCCATATCATCGTGGTCTGCATTGATACATCCAAATGCTGACCTTTCCCACTTAATGCCCGTTCGTTCAAAGCAATAACTGCATCTGTCGCCGCCTGAGCACCTGCGTGAAAAGATGCTTGTGGGTAACCAACTGCGACGGGAGGTCTGTCTCCATCTCCTTGAAGAGTCGTGAGTCCTGCTGCCGACTCCACGGTGAAATCAGTCGCCGGCCAACTGGCCTTCGGACCAGTTCGGCCGTAAGCTGAAATAGACACATATATCAGGCGCTCGTTAATTTTATTTAAAGAATCGTACCCAAAACCAAGTTGATTCATATAGTTCAAATTAGAACTTTCCACAAAAATATCTGCCCGCTTAATCAAGTTCCTTAACTTCTCTAACTCTGTTGCATCTTCGAAATTTAATGAAATAGAGTGCTTACCTGCACCCACATGAGCCCAATAAAGTGACTCCTTATCTCCGGAATCAAAAGGTCCGAGTTTACGGGAATTTACTCCTTCAATTGGCTCAATTTTTAAAACACAAGCTCCGAGATCGGCAAGTAATCGGCCGCACATCTCTCCCCGTGCGTCTGTTGCATCAACCACAACAACTCCGGCTAAAGGACCCGTTTCGGGTATTCTCACTGCACTCACACATATCACCTCACCTAATAATTGCTTCATCATAGTGCTGATTTGAAAGCTTTTCTACTAGATCAATCCTGCCCATTAGAAAGAGGCGTGTTAAGTTTCTAGGGTTGCCATGCAACACGGATGGAAAAGTCAGTGACCACTCATTATCGGGCGCCTAAAACAAAAAAACATCGACTCTTTCAAAATGCAGAACGCAGTCATGCTGGCAAGAAAAAAGATTCCGCCTCTCGGGAGGCCGAATCAACGATGCCGGAAAGAAAAATAAGACCGAGTAAAAATCTCCAGCCCGATAACGAATCAAGCCAACACTCAGTAACTTTGCGGCCAAGCGTTCGAAGGATGCGCTTCGGGCCAGGCAGTAGCCCGCATATGACAAGCCACATTGCCCCAACTCCGCTAGCCATAGAGGCTCCAAGCCAGCAAAGCGATCAACCTTCGGGGCCAAGGGCGTTCGTCGCCCTAAAAAATACCAGCTTTAGGTGGTTCTACTTATCGATGTATGGTCACTTCATACCGATGAATATGCAAATGGTGATGAAGCCGTGGCTTGCCTACGCACTTACCGGATCTTACGGCTGGGCTGGGTGGGTTACCCTTGCCGGAGCCATTCCGATGTTGGTGCTTTCTCCAATCGGTGGACTACTGGCAGATCGACTGCCTAAACAGAAAATAATACAAATAGGCCAGCTTCTAAATGGATTCAATTCCCTGTACATATTCGCCATGCTCGCGTTGGGAATGATGGATATTTATCATCTAGTTATCGCTGCATTCATACATGGGGCAATCATGCCCTTAATGATGCCCGCGCGACAAGCCCTGATCGCACAAATTTTGGGTAAAGAACAGCTAACCAGTGGCGTCGCTCTCTCTGGAGCCGGCATGGCTATTACCCGTGCAGTTGCACCACCACTGATGGCACTCGGATTGTTCTTGGCCCCAGGTGACCTAGTAGCTGGCTCAACATACGTTTATCTGGTAATGGCAATTGCCTACTTCGGTGCGGTGTTCGCCCTGATGCCAGTAAAAGGTTATCCGGCTTCCGTTGAAAGTGGTGGGCGCTCACTGAAAGCAGCCTTTGACGATATCGTTGAAGGATTCCAGTACGCTAGAACCAATATCGCTGTTCGCTCTGTCCTCGTAGCTAATTTCTTCATCGTGATCTTCGTCATGCCATTTCATACTCTTCTCGCACCTTTCCTGGAGAATGAATTACAGGCTGACGAACTGACTGTAGGCCTTCTGTACGGCCTGACGGGCGTAGGAACAATCCTAGGGTCATTCTTGATCGGCAATATGTTACCGAAAAACCGAGGAAGGGTACTCGTTCTCGCCGCCGCTTTCCTGAGCGTGATAATTGCTGTTCTCGCCATATCGGAATCAGTTTTACTCACTGCGTTCGTACTTTTGTTATCAGGCCTGCCGCAGGCCGCCCGCCAGACACTCTCGAACGTACTGGTTCAGTCATACGCTTCTGACGAATACAGAGGACGCGTCTCTAGCCTATATATGATGGAATTCGGATTTACTATGTTCGGGGTTTTTCTCTTTGCGCAAATCGCAGACATCATCGGTATTCGAGCTGGTCTATTCTGTACAGCGATAGCATTATTTATTGTATGTGTCGTACTACTCCGAGCACGCGTTGCAAAACTGGATTAGTTGACGTTTCCAGATCTCTGATCTATTGTTCAGAGATTAAAGGTAAGGCCGCGTCTGGAATGAATTCCATGACAAATCAAAATGGAACTACTCAATGCATCCATCGCCCGTCGAAGTTAACCCTATTTTCATGATTATCATGCGCTAGCCTGACGAGTTGCTTTAATAGCAATATCCTCAGGCTTATCAATAAATTAACACTGACCATACAACGGGAATTGATCAACATGAATCCATATTGCAACGGCTTACAATGTAGAGAATGCGGACGAAAGTTTGACTTAGAACCGATATTCGCTTGCGATTTTTGTTTTGGCCCACTCGAGGTCGACTATAACTACGAAAATATAAAAACTGATCTAAGCAAAAGCAAAATTGAATCTGGACCAACCTCGCTTTGGCGATATGCTCCTCTTTTACCCTGTAATCCAGACTTCAAAGTTGACTTAGGCGACGGTTTCACGCCCCTAATCAAGGCAAAAAGGTTAGCAAAAGCAATCGGCCTTGATAACTTATGGATTAAAAATGACACCGTTAATCCAACCTGGTCGTTCAAGGACAGAGTCGTTTCTGTCGCAATCGCTAAAGCAATTGAGTTCAATTTTTCAGCAATTGCATGTGCGTCAACAGGGAATCTCGCCAACTCGGTGGCCGCTCATGCTGCAGCTGCAGGCTTGGAATGTTATGTATTTATTCCGCAAGACCTAGAGCAGGGAAAAGTTGTCGGATCAGCAATATACGCGCCAAATCTTATAAAAGTTGAAGGGTCGTATGATGATGTTAACCGACTTTGTACTGAGCTCTCCATGGTCAAAAATTGGGCTTTTGTAAATATCAATGTCCGCCCATATTATTCCGAAGGGTCGAAAACGCTTGGGTTCGAAATCTGCGAGCAATTGGGATGGCGAACGCCCGATCACATCGTTGCTCCCATGGCTTCAGGCTCAATGTATACAAAAATATGGAAGGGAATTAAAGAATTCCACAAACTAGGTTTGATTGACGAGCCCAAAGTCCGACTTTCTGGAGCACAAGCGGCGGGTTGCTCACCGATTACGACTGCATACGAAAATAACAGCTTTACCTTTATACCTCAAAAGCCCAATACTATTGCTAAATCCCTTGCAATAGGAAATCCAGCTGACGGGTACTATGCTCTGAAACAAATGGCTGAAACAAATGGGTATGGTTCTCAAGCTAGTGATTCAGAAATTGTCGAAGGAATGAATCTACTTGCCGAGACAGAAGGAATCTTCGCCGAAACAGCAGGAGGAGTGACTATTGCCTGCCTAAAAAAATTGGTTCAAAGTAAAAAAATTGCCAAAAACGAAGAGACCGTCGCCATAATATCTGGTGGTGGCCTTAAAACTATTGAAGTCGTGTCTGCGACGGCGAATAATGCTATGTTGGTGAAGCCTAATATTGAGTCATTTGAAATGAATCTTACTCGCTAGACTCATCCATTTGAAAATTTACATTGAATGCAAAGGATCTAGGATGTCCGAAAGACGAGTGAAATTAACTTTTCTAAATGACAAGATCAAAGACCCTTTGATCTACCAAATGGGCCATGAATTCAACGTTGTGACTAACATTCGTATGGCCGATATTACGTCTGAAATTGGTTGGGTGATGCTTGGACTCGTTGGTGAAGCAACTGAAATTGACAAAGCATTGGCTTGGGCTCAGGCTAATGGCATTCAAGTCGACCCCGATGCCACAGTCGGCGACATAGTAGAGGGATAAGTGAAAATATGGCTACAATTAAAATTCCCACACCGCTAAGAGCTACGACCGCAGATCTGGATACAGTGCAAGGAAACGGTAAGGATTTAATTTCAGTAATTGAAGATCTGGAAAATCAATTTCCCGGCATGAGAGAACGGTTGCTGGATGAAAATAATGAGATCCGAAGATTCGTCAACATCTTCATAAATGGTGAAGATGTTCGTTTTTTGGAGGGTCTAAGTACAACCATAGCTACATCGGATGAAATAAGTATCGTACCAGCAGTGGCGGGTGGCTGAAAAGCTTCCCCTGACTGCTGCATTTTTTAAGTGAACTCACTATGCTAGTTCTCAAGGCCTCGAATGACTGGAGAAAAAATGCTTATAGGTACAAAGGGTGACTACGGAGTGCGCGCGATGATTGATCTCGCTCGCCATCATACTGGCCAGCCCATCCCAAGAAATGAAATTGCATCCCGTCGACAAATTCCAGAGGCGTATCTGGATCAACTTCTTGGACTGTTGCGAAGAGCCGGCTTCATAAAATCAGTTCGAGGGCCTGGGGGCGGACATCTTTTAGCCCGTCACGATGATGAAATAACACTACTCTCATTGCTTGAGACACTCGAGGGATCCCTCGAACCCATGTCCAGTTTGAACCACGAACTAGATGTAACGGGTCAAGCATGGATATGGACTGAAATCTATGATCGAATGAAAGAGAGTCTTGAGGGTGTAACCTTGGAACGACTGGTCGAAGTTGAAAAAACTAACGAGGCTGCATCAGCACCTCGATATCTGATTTAGTCCTTACTCCCAATGAGCTCTCAAAATATCAGCAACCCTGATTCTCTCAACTCAAGCAAGATTGTTGAATCTGTTTTGGGATTAGTTGGTGATACACCATTAGTTAAATTAGGAAAAATAAGTCCGCAAAATGGAGCGACTATCCTCGGTAAGTTTGAAGTGTTCAATCCAGCCGGATCTGTTAAGGATCGGATAGCTCTAGCTATGATTGAGGCGGCCGAAAGAGACGGGACATTGAAGTCGAATGATGTACTGGTAGAAGCGACTTCTGGTAACACCGGCATAGGACTCGCAATAGTCTGTGCTTATAAGGATTATCGATTAGTTATAACAATGCCGGATGACATGAGTCACGAGCGGCGAGAACTTCTGCAGCGACTCGGTGCAGAGGTCGTAATAACACCCGCGATTGAAGGAATGACTGGAGCGGTTCATAAGGCAAATGAACTAGTTGAATCTCATGACTACGTGATGTTGCAACAGTTCAATAACCCGGCAAACCCCGAAATACATTACAAAACTACAGGCCCGGAAATACTCAGAGCAACTAACGAGAAATTTGATGTCTTTGTTGCGGGAATAGGTTCTGGTGGAACAATCACCGGCGTAGGTCGAGCTATAAAAGAGGCGCAGATCAATTGCAAAATCATCGCCGTAGAACCAGCCAATTCCCCAGTACTACAAGGGGGAAGGGCTGGACAACACTCGTTACAAGGAATGGGCGCCCCATTTATTCCAACAATCCTCGATCGGTCTATTTATTCTGAAATAATAAGCGTTACTGATGCGAACGCCATAGAGACTACAAAACGCTTGGCCAAGCAAGAAGGATTGCTTGTCGGTATTTCTGCAGGAGCCAACGTATTTGCCGCTATACAAATCGCTGAAAAACTTGAACCACACCAACGTGTAATAACAATGTTGTGTGACACTGGCGAACGCTACTTAAGCGTTCCATTTAATTGAATAACAATGTCCGTAAGCATATATATCCCGACTCCATTTAGGAATATCACTGAAAGTCTAGATCATGTTTCAGTCTCCGGAAATACGATCAAAGAAGCCCTTGAATCATTAGAATCCAAATATCCTAAATTTGCCGATCTCCTCTATGGTGAAGACGGTGAAATATTAAGACACATCAATATCTATATAAACAATCAGGAGATTCATACTCTTAAAGGCCTCGAAACATGCGTCTCTTTGGGAGACCAAATAGCGATAATTCCAGCGCTAGCTGGGGGACAATAATTAACTTAATCATCTATGTCATGTTTACTGTATGCGTGAAGAGTTATGTCTATTAAGCTATACGTTTGAGTCTAAATCAATTAAACAAACTTAAATTAGTAGATGGAATCCAATATGACCTCAAGTGAACCCAATTCGAAAGCAGATACGCTGTCTCCTGACGAGGTTATGCGTTATTCCCGACACATAATTATGGGTCAGGTGGGCCCAGCAGGACAAAGAAAATTAAAAAAATCCAAAGTTTTGATTGTTGGCGCTGGTGGCCTAGGTGGACCTGTTGCGATTTATCTTGCCTTGGCAGGGGTCGGAACAATTGGAATCGTCGAATTTGACGTGGTTGATCTCTCAAACCTACAAAGACAGGTACTTCACCAAACAGCCGATATTGATAAGTCAAAAATTGAATCTGCTCAGGAAACCCTTGAAGCTTATAATCCTCATATAAAGGTTATCCAACACCATGCTCCGCTTACGTCAGACAACGCCATGGAAATACTTCCCGATTATGACATAGTAGTAAACGGTGCCGATAACTTCGCCACGCGCTATCTCGTTAACGATGCATGCTACCTACTTGGCAAAACTCTAGTCGATGGTGCTATTTTATTGTTTGACGGACAAGCAACTGTGTACGAACCTGGAAAATGTTGCTACCGATGCCTATATCCAACACCTCCCCCTCCGGGTATGGTGCCGTCATGTGCAGAAGCTGGAGTATTAGGTGCGATTACCGGGATAGTCGGTTCAATTCAAGCAACTGAGGTTTTTAAACAAATTCTTAATATAGGAACGCCACTAACTAACAAGCTTCTACTGATTGATGCCCTTACGATGGAGTTTCGTACCATGAAGCTTCGACGGGATCCAAACTGTCCTCTATGCGGAGACAATCCTACAATAACTGAGCTTATTGATTATGATATATTTTGTGGGTCACTGCCCCTAGAGATGCCTGCTAATAAATAAAAATTTTAGAATCGGGGAAATGTGATGCCAATAAAAGTAAACGTGACCTCAGTGATTGAAAAATTCGTTGGTGGCCAAAGGTCGTTTGAATCTGAAGGAAAAACCATCGATGAGCTCATACAAGCAATCAATAACAAGTTTCCTGGATTCGCTAATCAACTACTCGAAGAAAATGGTGAGTTACGTCGCTTTGTAAATATATATATAAATGATGAAGACGTAAGATATCTTGGCGGTCTCGGCACAGAACTAAAAGACAGCGACGAAGTTTCAATTCTACCGGCTCTGGCCGGAGGCTAAGGAACTCTAACCCTTATGAAATACGATGGAATATTAGATCGCGTAGGCAACACTCCGCTTATAGATATATCTGTTTTATCTCCCAATCCACAGGTTGAGATTTGGGCAAAGCTAGAGGGAGAAAATCCCACGGGCTCGGGCAAAGATCGTATTGCGAAATATATGATCAATCATGCCGAATCTGAAGGATTATTACAACCAGGCCAGACCATACTTGAGCCCAGTTCTGGGAATACAGGGATAGCTATTTCTTTGATTGGAACACTCCGAGGCTACCCTGTAAAAGTAGTGATGCCAGATGCCGTTTCCATCGAAAGGATTCAGCTTCTGGAAGCTTTTGGTGCTGAAATTATATTCTCGCCGGGTGATCTTGGATCTAACGGCGCAGTCGAACTAGCAACTAATCTCGCTAGAAAAAATCCGGAATGGTTTATGCCGTTCCAATACGAAAATGAAAATAATCCAAAAGCTCATTATGAAACCACCGGTCCAGAAATCATAGAGGATTTACCCGATATTAATATATTCGTCTCTGGTCTTGGCACTGGAGGCACATTGACGGGTGTCGGTCGAAGACTCAAAGAGTTCAATTCAGATATTAAAGTGATCGCGGCAGCACCTCATCCGGGAGATCTCGTCCAAGGCCTTAGAGCTCTAGAAGATGGTTACATCCCCCCTGTTTTTGATGAAACAGTCCTCGACGGAAGAATAGTCGTAGATTCCGAAACATCGTTCCGCACAACTCGCGAATTAACTCGGCAAACAGGTATATTCGCTGGTATATCTGCCGGCGCAGTGATCAGAGCGGCGCAGCGGGCCGCTGAGAAAATTGAAGTCGATAACACCGACAATGGAACTTCGACAAAAATCGTTTGCCTGCTTGCCGATGGTGGCTGGAAATACCTTTCAACCGGTCTCTGGTCGGAAGATTATGAAAATATTCGAGAAGCTGTAAGTGAAAAACTCTGGTGGTAACTGAAATCAGTTAACTACGTTTCACATAAATGATAAAAATAAGTCGCGCAAAATTAAACGAAATCTACACAAGCCAATCTCTGAGAATCTGAAAGTTCAACAAGTGCCTAAAATTCCGCAAGAAATAATTAACAAAATAGTAGAACACGCTCAAGACGAACTGCCAAATGAGGCTTGCGGTTTAATAAGTCAATCAAAAGATAAAAGCACCATGCAGGCGGATAGAGTAACTAACACAGCAAAATCACCCTACCGCTATGAAATGTCACCTATTGAGATGCTCAAGCTTGAACAAAATCGCGAGAAAAACAGCAATAATCTGTTCGCAATTTATCATTCACATGTGGCTTCACCAGCCTATCCATCACCAACTGATGTACGGATGGCGTTCTTTCCTCCTGGTGAAACAAACAACCCACCAATGTTTCCGACTACCTACTATATTCTCGTATCGCTCGCCAATGACGATCCAAAGGTCAGGGCGTTTTTCATCCGAACTGGTGGAGAAATTGAAGAAGAAATTATTGAAGTCACTACCTGACAGGTATCTCATACTTGTACAACTCCGAATAACGCCAATCAATGTCTAAGAAGCAACCTTCCTACGAAATATATCTTGGCCTCGGCAGCAATCTAGGAAATCGTCTCGATAACCTGCGGACAGCCGTAAAAAACTTAGAAAATCATCACATATACCCAAAATTATTTTCTTCACTATATGAAACTCCTCCATGGGGATATTCGGACCAACCTGATTTTCTTAATGCCACTATCTCCGCAACTACACACCTGAATGCGGATGAGATCTTGACGAAGGTCAAATTGATTGAATCACATATGGGACGCACTAAGAATAATATGCGCTGGCAGGAAAGGCTCATTGATATTGATATTTTGCTTATTCAGGAACAAGTTATTAATTCGCCTGACCTCCAAGTACCACATAGCTATCTTCACGAGCGTTCGTTTGTACTCGTTCCACTTGCCGAAATCTCGCCGACTATAATTCACCCAAAAATCGGCTTACGTATCGAAAGTTTGCGTGATTTAAGGCCACTAACAGAAAGGCGATCCATTCTGAAAATATCAGACCCGGACTGGTTTATTGAGAATTAGACTCTTTAGGCGGATAGTCATCTGGCCGTTCCCAAACGGTTGTAGCCATTGTGTAACCAATCCAAAATAAAAATGCCGAAAATCCTACAACCAATCCCACAACCGGCAAAGCTAAAACAAAGTGAAAGTGCTTTCTTAGTTTGTTCAGAAAAAAAACAGGCATCAAAAATGCAACGATGATTAGCCCTTTCCCTAACGATCTAGACTGTTGGGTCGTGATGGAATTAATACCTGACATATTCATGGCAGCTTGCAAAGCCTACAGAGATCTAAGCTCTGGAGGTAGAAGATTTGGTATTCCGTCCTCAATTAAATAAATTTCTACACAAGTATCGCAAAAAAGCGATCCCGCAAGTATTTCAGTATCACTCTCGTGTGAAATCTCAAGACGTAGCGAATTTTTACATATGGGACAGGCCAAAATTTCCAAAAGAGCTGGACGCATTGACTATCCCTTCCAATATCTTTTACTCGCGCTACCTAAGCCGCACCATATGAGTTTTGTGCTAATGATTAACATAGTCACGGTTATCTTATATCCCGTACAGCATAAGGGTTTCTACCTCATAGTGGATCGACGCTGATTTTCGTTTATCTGGATTTATGTGAAACATTTGCGGAGTAAATTGCCCTAGTACGGGTCAAAAGCTTGTCTGGATCTCTATTGAGGGTGGGGGTAATTTTACATAATCTCGTCAAGTCACAAGCTATACAAGAAACACAAAATTGACCCCGCAATAATGTTAACGATTGTAACGAAAGCAAATCCCTGTTTGAGTTTTTCCTCTCCGTAGTCTCATTTTTAAATTAACTCTTCGGGCAAGTCGAAAGAATTATGGCAGGAACAAATCTGCTATTGTTTAAAACAAATAAGGGGGAGAAATGAAAGCAGCGGTATACAAAAGTAAGCAAAACTTAGTAGTTGAAGAAATCCCCACACCTGAACCTGAATCTGACGAAGTTCAAATCAAGATTTCACATAGCGCAATTTGCGGGACTGATGTGCATGTCTATTTGTATGATATTGCGCCTCCAAATACAGTCTTAGGGCACGAGTTTGCCGGAGAAATCTCAAAAATAGGTTCCGATGTAACTCGATTTAAAGTTGGGGACCGCGTAATTGGTATGGGCGGCAATCCTCCTGCAGGAAAAGAGAGTCCCTTAAGAAAACAAGAACAGTTTAACTATCGACTCGAGGGCATCACAAATAGTAGAACACGCGGATACGCAGAATATACAGTCTGCAAAGAATGGGAGCCACTCAAATTACCCGACAATGTTTCAAATTTAGAAGGAGCCTTAGCTGAACCCTGTGCAATAGTCACTAGAGCAGTCAGACTATCAAATCAAAAATTAGGTGACACTGTTGCGGTGTTAGGAGCAGGCCCTATAGGACTTTTATGCTTACAGGCCGCAAAAGCTGCTGGCGCGACTAAAGTCATTGTCTCAGAACCTTCTGAAGCCAGAAGAGCTATTGCTATAGAACTGGGCGCTGACGCAGTGGTTGACCCCGCAACTCAAGACCCTGTAAAAACTATCATTGAATTAACAGATGGTGATGGCCCTCACATAGTTTACGAATGTGCCGCAGCCAAACCTACTCTCCAGAATGCTTTAGATATGGTGAGGAAAAAAGGCAATGTGATGTTAGTGGCCCTCGCTTGGGAGGAAATTCCCTTATTACCGGTTGATTGGGCTGGGAAGGAAATACAGCTAAATACTACTTTCGGTAGCGAGCCATACGATTTCAAAGTTGCTGTAGATTTAATTTCTTCTAAAAAATTCGTGTTGAATCCCTTATTATCCGACACTGACACTATAGATCTTGAAGATATACAAAAAGCTTTTGAATCCTTAATTAAGCCATCAAATCAAATACAAATGGTGATTAAGTTTTAGTCATTCAGCTTAAAACACAACCTGTAGCTTCGAAGAAATATAGGTCGCCATTCAGCCCCTTCACGATGATATGGTTTTCTCTTTCCTGCCTCTCGATTTCTTGGTCCTCTTCAAGTAATTCAGCATACGTGCCAGATTTGTGTCGTACTGTGGACTAGAAATTAGTTAAAGACAAAATATTCTTGTCCACCTCTCTCTTAAGTCGACCAACATCAGTAAAAGCATCCACTTTTATAATGCGCCGCTGGGCTAAAATAGTTGTAAACCGCCGTCTTCGTGTGAGCGCAATTAGGCCGCTTGCCTTGAAAATTGGCTAGTTCGCTCTGCCACGAGTTCTTTTTTTGCAATATGCTTATAGATGTGAACAAAAAGCAAAATCAGACTGTAGGCCAAGAAACAATCTCGGTACCACTGTTTAAAAGCTACGCCAAGATATCTGATACTGAGGTTGTAATTAGACCCTCAAAACGGACTCTGCTAGTGCCGATTTTTCAAGCTGTTATTACCAGCGCAGCCGTCGTAACTCTCATAAATGGACTAGCCGAATTACCACTCTGGATTTCGATGATATTACTCCTGATGATAGTGATTTTTGGCCCTACCGCGATTTTAGGAACCATTTATGGAATAGTCGGAAGTAATTTTGTTATGGAAAAGACCAAAGGCACTTCGCGCCTCCAGCAAAAATATCTTGGGCTAGGTATTGGCACTCAAGAAATGATCCCTTTCGACAGAATCAAATCTGTTGACGTACTAGGAAATTTCATGGAAGAACATGCTTCCGGCGATCTACAAGATATAACCGAATGGGAAGTTTTCCTAATTAAAGATAATGATAGAAAAATCTCAGTTTGTAAGTCAAATTCAGCTCGAACATTGGCTAACAGCTCGATGTTGAAAGCGAATATTGTTGCTGAAGCTCTGGCAGATATGAGTGAATCTGAATTTAATCCGGCGATAATACCTGAATGGGCACTGGAGATTATGAACGAATCAACGGCAAGATAGACGGTATCGTTTCCCTTTCGTCTCCTGGCTCAAGTTCAAACTTATCTAACTGGAGAGGAATTCCTTCTGTCGGATATTTACCAGTAAAACATCCCGCGCAGTGACCGCTACCCCTTCGCGTGGCCCAACTTGCGCCCTCCAAGGAAATATAGCGCAAACTATCCGCCCCTACGTGATTTTCAATTGCATCTACATTTACAGTGCAACCGTCAGGATAAAAATTTTGAGCAGCAATCAATTCACCTCTTGTAGCCAGATCGGTGCCATAAGGACAGGGATGAGTTATCGGAGGAGCAGAAATTCGCATATGTATTTCTTTCGCACCAGCCTCACGTAACATTCGGACTACTCGCGGTGTGGTTGTGCCTCTGACGATAGAATCGTCAACTACTAAAACTCTCTTCCCTTCAAGTACGTGCTTAAGAGGGTTCAATTTCAGCTCAACATCACGCTCCCGTAATCGTTGATCCGGCTTGATAAAGGTCCTGCCTACATACCTGTTCTTAACCAACGCTTCCACGTAAGGAATCCCGCTCTCTTCGGCATAACCCATCGCTGCTGGCGTAGCCGAATCTGGAACACCTATGACAATATCCGCCTCGGCCGGATGCTCCTGCGCTAATCTAGCACCCATCCTTCGTCTAACTTCATGCAAAAGCGATCCAGACAAAACGGAGTCAGGTCGTGCAAAATAAATAAACTCAAACAAACAAATCTTCTCATCTTCATCTGTTTTATTTGGATTTTCGCCGAGCGGGAAAAAGGAAGTAATTCCTTCAGAATCAATCTTTACGACCTCGCCGGGGGCTACATCGCGAATAACAGTGGCCCCAAGGTGGTCCAAAGCACATGATTCAGACGAAACCACCCAACCACCGCCGCCGTTATCGCGCGAGGGTAACTTTCCTATACAAAGGGGCCTAATGCCAAGAGGGTCTCTAGTGGCGTAAAGTGCATCAGCTGTTAGTACTGCTAAAGAATATGCGCCATTTGCCTTGGTCATCATGTAAGCAAACCTGTCAATCAGGTCTCTACCTGGTCCGTCGCTAAGTATTCTAGCCAAGACCTCGGAATCAGTAGTCGACTCAAATAAGTGATCTCCTAAACCCAGCGATGATTTTAATTCCTTTGCATTTACAACATTTCCATTATGAGACACCGCATATTCACCATGCACGCCATTTACCAATAAAGGTTGGGTATTACACTCCAAAGTAGAGCCTGTTGTTGAATAACGAGTGTGGCCAATTGCGGCAATACCAGGCAAAGCGCCTAAACGCTGCTCGTCGAAAGCCTGAGATACTAGTCCCATCCCTGCTTCGATTCTGATTTGATGCCCATCAGACGCAGCAATTCCTGCTGATTCCTGCCCACGATGTTGGAGAGAATATATACCGAAAAAAGTCAGCCTGGCGACATCTTCTTCTGGCGCATACACACCAAAAACACCACACTTCTCTGAAAGATCATCCAAGTGCTGACTCCTTATTTAATTATCTCGCTCATGCGATTTTTCGATGTTCGATTTTCGTACATCGATCCATTACCACCTCAAGACCAGACACCTGTGCCAGCTCTGCCGCCTCTTGATTAACTATCTCGAGTTGCATCCAAATTGCACCTGCTGACGCCTCTATCGCGTCTTGTACAACAGGCAAAACATCGGCTGGCTTTCTAAATATATCAACAATGTCAACAGATTTTGGTAAGTCTTGAATACGATCGTAAACTTTCCTTCCGAGAATTTCAGTCTCACGAGGATTTACAAGATATACCTGGTATCCCGCTTCAATCAGGTATTCTGCAACCTCGTATGACGGCCTATCCGACCGAGCAGAAACACCAACAACTGCGATGCTTTTTGCGGATCGCATTAGGTCAACCGGATCGACTGAATTACTCATAATTCCATTCCTGACAGAACCACCTTTTGGCTTTGATCCGATTGTTCTATCTTTCCTAACTCCACGAATTCGGGAACGCTAGCAAGTGCGAACTTCGAGTCTTTCTCAGACAAAACCACTATCATGCCAATTCCCATATTGAATGCTTTAAACATCTCTTCTAGTTCAATTTCACCCTGCGCTTGAATGTATTCGAAAATCTGGTCACGACGCCAACTTGTAACGTCGACAACTGCAACATATCCGTCTGGTATAACACGTGACAGATTTCCACCAATCCCGCCTCCAGTTATGTGTGCAGCACCTTTGATACTTATTCCCGCGTTCTTTATTTGTTTGAACACACCCCAAAACGACGGATGAGGTCGTGTCAATACATCTCCAACACTCTCTCCCTCTAACGTGCTTGGGCGATTTTGGAGCAGATCTATGTCATGCAACTCTTCTCCGTTGATTCCTATCGCTGCACGTGCCAAAGAAAACCCGTTAGTCATTAGCCCCCCTGAGGGCAACCCCAACAGAACATCACCAGCACCTATCTCATGTATTCGGAATTTATCTAGCTCTGACACTAGGCCAATTGCTGTGCCTGCAAGATCAAAGTGTCCTGATGTATACATGCCAGGCATCTCTGCGGTCTCGCCAGATATAAGTGCCACTCCATCCGAAATACAGGCATCACTTACACCTTTAACAATCTCGACAACCGAGTCTTCGCTCAGCCCTGACATAGCAATATAGTCTAAAAAGGCGACAGGAGTCGCTCCAGTTACAATTAAATCATTGATGTTATTAGCGACGACATCTACGCCCGCGAATTGAAAAGTCCCGAAGTAAGAATGTAATAAAGTCTTCGTGCCGACGCCATCGGTACAGGCAACTAACGTCTGATTACCCTCAGGTAATTTAATGCCTCCAGCAAAACCGCCTGGCAAGTTGTCCACCATGGTGCCTAAATGAGTCTTTGATACTTCTTGAATAATCCTCTCAGTTCGACGGGAGTCAGCATCTAAGTCAACTCCCGACTTAGCATAGGTGAGAGGTCCTGAATTCTTAGACAAAAAGATGTCCCTCGTAAACAGTCATAATGAAATCTACGTAAATCATAGGTAGCTGATTTCCCGTCGCCATTAGGCCATGTAAGCCTAGTGTATCTATAGCTGGCAAGCCTGTCGAACTACCTGTCTAATGCCTAAAATGCCTGTAGCCCGTAGTAACTAAAACAACGTCCCTCTCGTTTGCAGCCGCTATTGAATCTTCGTCTCGAATAGACCCCCCTGTATGAGCTAGCGCAACACAACCTGCATCTGCAACAACTATGAGAGTGTCGGGAAACGGCAAAAAGGCGTCCGTGGCACACACTGCGCCCTCGGTCCGAGATTTTGCCTGATCGACTGCAATTTTCGCCGAACCTACCCTGTTTGGTTGGCCAGCGCCCATTCCCACTAAAACGGAATCCTTGACGAGCACAACTGCATTTGAAGACACATGCTTACACAACGTCCAGGCAACTGCTAAATCAGCCTCAATATCAGAAGTTAGAGGCTTTTTGCTTACAGATTCAAACACAATCTCAGGAGTTCTGTCTGGTGTCTGAAGCAAAAGTCCTCCTTTAATGCTTCTGAATTCCACCTGTCCAGAATCGTCTTGAAGTAGCCCGAGAGGAGCTTCCAATATTCTTAAAGTCTTGGATTTCTTCCTCAGATGTTCAAGAGCATCGAGATCGTACGCTGGAGCTATAACGATGTCATAGAGCATTCGAGATCCAAATTCAGGATGTCTAACATCTCTTATCGCTTCTGCCAGTGCAAAATCGACCGGCCTGTTCGTCGCAATAATTCCACCATAGGCACTTATATAATCACCGTTTATTAAAGCACGCTCGTAGAGTTCAGCGAGCGATTCACATGTGTCTTTCGTCGAATCAGCCACACCCGCCACACACGGATTAGTATGCTTAACGATTACCACTGCTGGCTCCTCAAAATCAGAAACACAATCAAAAGCAGCAGACGCATCTAGCACATTGACGTACGACATTTCCAACCCGTGGTGTTGGCTGTATCCTCCTACACCCCCGAGCGATCCGTGTTGATCCTTGATTTCATACAGGGCTCCTTTTTGATGAGGGTTTTCTCCGTATCGCAGTTTGGCTTTTAGCTGAGCCGTAATCATTAGTTGATCTGGAAAAACAGTATCCTGATCCGCCAGGAAACTGAAAATCGTCGCATCGTAGGTACTAACATGCTTAAAGGCTTTAGCGGCGAGCTGTCTTCGTAATGCGAAATCAAAAGACTGAATGGCATTATCTTCACTCAAAAGCTCAATCACTCTTTTATAATCAGAGGGATCGACAATGACCCCTACGCTCTCGTAATTTTTTGCGGCGGCTCGAATCATAGTCGGCCCCCCTATATCAATTTGCTCAATCGCTTCAGCCTCGGTGTACTCGTCGCGCGTGATCGTTTCTTGAAAGGGATAAAGGTTACACACCACAAGATCAATTGATATTATCCCTTGAGCCTCCACCTCACTTTCATCATCGGCATTGCCTCGACGATACAAAATACCTCCGTGTATTAGGGGGTGTAACGTTTTAACTCTCCCACCAAACATTTCTGGGCTTTTCGTATACTCAGACACAGAGGTCACCGGAAGATTCAGCTCGCGAATAAAACTTGCCGTTCCACCAGTCGCTAAAATTTGCCACCCGAGCCTTATTAACTCTTCCGCTAAGCCTCCCAAACCCGTTTTGTCAGACACCGCGATTAATGCTGTCGGTTTCACACTATCTCCACTACTCGATTTATCAATCGATCACTCTTTCAGCACGCACTACCGTTCTTCTGGGATATTCACCTGTGGACTTGTCGAACACGCCACCGCACGTGTACAGCGTTACAGAATCAACCGATACCTCAGACGACCACATACGCTCCCAAAACTCAGCGCCTTTTTCGGGTCCCACATTCCAAACTTGTGATACTGCATACCTGTAGCTCACATCATTCTTGTTAATTTCAATGAGGTCTCCAACTATTAAGTTCTTTAGATTCACAAAAACTGACCAAGCTGGGCCATATCGCACACCCGCATATGGCACCCACGCCGCGTAGTCATAATGCCCCGCGAAAATTGAATTCCCTACACCAGGAGATCCACCTAAAGCGCCGCCCCAAGCGCTCAGATCGTACCAGATAACATCGGCTGGCCCATACGGATCTGGCATAGATTGACCTTGGTTAACCTTTCGCGCCGATACGAATGAGTTCACCCCAATCCGGTCAATTTTGATTTGAGCGTAAGTAGCGGTCGACGGATATCCATAATTAACGACAAAATCGTTCAAGTCGGTAACAGCCAATGGGGCAGTTGGAGCTGGTGCCGGTGTCTTCGTAGCCGTGGCGCTCTCTATTCGATCAGGGGTGGGAGTCCGACTCGCCGTCACCGGCGTCACAACCGTAGAAACAACTGTGGGGGTTTCTATATTTTTGACTTCTGCTGTTGCAGTTGCCGCCGCTTCAGTAGGTCCCTCCGTGCATCCAACGAGCAGGCCGAATCCCAGCAATACCAACAGCGTTAATCTTCTCACCGCTCTACCCAGCTCCAGGTAGTGGGAAAATTTTCAATTGCACTTTTCACCGGTCTGCCCGCCATTCCACCGAGCATGCACAGCGATGCCTCCTCCATAACTTCAATTAATTCCTCGACTTTTTTCAAGTCCACAGTCTCCTGCTTTAGCAGCTCAGTAAGCCGAATAGTGCCTTCTCTACATGGCGTACATTCTCCGCAGGACTCTCGTTCATTATAACTGGCAAGAGAGTTCGTAATTTCTCTAACTGATGTGTTTGGCGACAATACGAAAATTCCTCCCGCACCAATATTTTTCATCTCTATACGTTCTTCAAATTTCTCACGATGTACAAATATTCCAGAAGGTCCCCCTAAAAGAATAGCCGGCACAGTTTCCAATTTCGCACCAACAGACAACAAAAATCCATTCCAACTTAAGGTTTCATCAGCAGGAACCTCGTAAACGCCGGGGCGAGCTACGTTGCCAGAAAGAGAAACAAGTTTTGTTGGGGGAGGAAAATCTTGCCAAAGAGTGGTAACCGCAGCTAGGGTCTCTACGTTATTAATCACCGTAGGCATACCCCATAAACCCTCATTGGTCGCAAAAGGTGGCTTAAATCTAGGGACGGGGCGCTCCCCCTCTATCGAATTCAAAATTACAGACTCTTCCCCGCAGACATATCCTCCTGCGCCTGCCCGCACCTCTATATCAATAGCCATTTTTTCTGGAAGAAATTCCGGTCCGGTAATTCCAGAAATTCGAGCTTGCTCAAGCGCTGCCGAAAATGATTCAATCGCTTTATGAGCCTGACCATTTATATAAACGAAGGCTTTTTCTACTCCGACGGCGTAACAGCAAATCAATATCCCTTCGATCAATCTATGGGGATCTGCTTCTAGCAAATGCCTGTCTTTAAAAACTCCAGGTTCGCCTTCTTCAGCGTTCACAACCAAATAGCGAGGTCCTTCATTCTGCGCTGCTAGCTTCCATTTTAAACCTGTAGGAAAATGCGCACCTCCTCTTCCCGAAAGTTTGCTCTCTTCAATTTTACTGAGGATGTTTTTTTGATCTTGTCGAAATACTTTCTCTGCCACAGCGTACGCACCAAGTTCCACCGCAGCAAGAAGAGTTCCGTCCAATTGACCAAATCGTGAAGTTAGTCCTGTTGCCCCATCATCAAACACATTATGTACCGTTGCTAAATCAAGTACCTCCGTAAGTTCTTCAATATTTATATCCAAGTCAATGCGATCAAATCGCCTGCTATAGGACGCACCCACGCCATCAATCTTTTGAGCAGTAACCGATGGTGCCGCCCAGCACCTACCATCACAGGATGTTTCAACGATCTCCGCGTTTAGGCTCACTGCCAGCTCAATTATTCCTAGCTTTTCACAAATCGAAACAATATCTGTTGCTTCACCACAAGTGCCTCTGTGAATGAATAGTTTAGCAACGGGATTTTTACTCGATTTATCGAGAATTGTTTTCAAAAGGGTTTGCTTAATGGTCATGAAACTGGCTAGCCTCCTACATCTTCCACAAAAATAGCTCTTACTCGATTTTCAGTCAGTCTCCCAAGAATTTTCCCGTGGTGATTCGTGCATACCGGGGCCAATGAACACAAAAATTGGCAATCTGTGCGCCCAAACCTTTCAGGTGCAATCTCTACCGCGTCCATTATGCGCTGTGCACCCGCGGCCTCACAGGCAACGCCGGTGCACATATACCAAGCTCCGTATTCAGGCTTCTCTAACCGCAGTTCGGAATACGCAGTCGCTGTGGCATATACCTCCGACAAGGGAATTCGAAGATGATTCGCAATGCCTAAAATAGATTCTCGCGGAAGCCAGTCAAGACATTCTTGGGCTATATGAAAGGCTGGTAGTAAATATGACTTCAGTGCGGGTAGTGTTAGCAGCTGTTTTTCGAAGTTGGCTAAGCGGTCTCCTGCATCATCTGATGTTACGTCGAAAGGAATCATATTAACTGAGCTCCCTTTATCTATGACCTGACCACCAAATTATCATGAAGCTTCAATAACCCGCCTTTCTGGACTGGTTGTACAAGAATTCCGAATGTCGGATCTTCCTGGCCCAGCTTTCGAGTCAGAGTTGTAAGTATTTGCTCGTCACGCACACCTGTAACGGGATTTGCGTGAACAGCCAAACACCTAATCACCGGACCTGTTACTTCAAAGTCTAAATCACCGATCGATACTCTTTTACCAATTAGTTCAAGCTCCTCCCATGGTTCAACCCCATCGATTACGATGTTTGACCTAAATCTGGATTCATCTAATGAGTCTGTCCCTAAAGCACCCGCAAGAGCATTTAGGCTCGCTACACTATGGAGCGACAATTGGCCGGTCGGTCGGTCATGAAATCTTCCGCCAATTCCATCGCCCTCAATATGTAAGGGAAACTGTTCATCTTTTGGCCTTAAATTCTCGGGAAGATCGCGCAGAAAACTCTCTAATTGGGTCTCGATGTTCGACCTTCCTTCGTCAGTTTGGATAGAGTCACGAACCAGCACCTTGTCGTCCTTCGTGATAGTCAAATAATGGCTGTCATTATCAAGGATGACGTCTAGTCGGGCAATGTCGGGAAGATGCATTAACGACACGAGGTGGGCTTTATACCACCAGCCGCCATGCGGCGTATCCCTCATTGGCTCACCCGAGTTATCAAACCTAAAAGCCAACACCCTATCCCCCAAAGCTCGCCCATCATCAGCTACCTGAAGAGATTGAACCGATTCTGGCGTGAATGACTTCACTGGGTACTTAAACAGTCTGGTTACTCTAGCTTTACTACTCATTATAAGATTCTACATCAACTGCACAGGAACGCTCGTACGTTTACTCTAAGTAAATGGTACCTAATAAAGATTCACTCGATGACATGTTTCAAAATCCCGGAATGCGGGCTAACTACGTGCAGAATATGTTCAGTGAAATTGCCCCAAAATATGATCTCGTCAACCGAGTAATGACTTTTGGTTTGGATGTCAGATGGCGAAATATTGTCGCAACCGCCGCAGTTGGAAATGGCGCTGATTTAATAATAGACACCGGCACCGGAAGCGGCGATCTCGCACTTGAGTGCTCGAAGATGGGGGCAAAAAATGTCGTCGGATTGGACTTTGCCCAACCGATGCTAGTAAATGCTCGTTCGAAATCCAAGAAAAATAACGTGACTAATGTCGACTTCGCCGCGGCTGACGCAACTAGGCTTCCTTTACCCGATTCAATTGCTGACGCTTGGACAGGAGCCTTTGTTCTACGTAATGTTCCAAAATTAGATACGGCGCTCCAGGAAGCGTATCGAGTGCTAAAACCAGGAGGGAGACTTATTACCCTGGATGCAGCTCGACTACAACCAAGTACATTAGTGCAGCGAATCGTAGCTCCGGGTGCACGCTTTCACTTCAACAAAATTGTGCCGCTAGTAGGCAAAATTCTTTCGGGGCATGAGGATGCCTATAGCTACTTGCCTGTCTCAGCTGAAAACTTTTTCAGCTCAAACGAATTTTCAGCTGAACTAAGACTTAATGGATTCACCGTTGTACGAGTATTTGAATTTGTTTTCGGCACGGTAATGATGCATATTGCCATCAAGGAACAGTAAAACATTATGACCGCCAGATCAGATCTCGGTATCTGTGGAGTATGCAGGTATGCCAAAATTATCGCCGCAAAAAATGCCGTCAAATACCTGCGGTGCTCGCTGCATGACCAGAATCCAACCAAATTCACAAAATACCCTTCCCTGCCACTCGTAGCCTGCGATGGATTCAATCAACATACTAAGAAAACACCCCCCGGCGGGGCGCAGCCCACTCTGCCTAAAAACCTACTACAGGCGATCGGCGGCAGACTTATGGTTCAAAAATTTGTCGAGGAGTTTTACACTCGTGCGTCTGCGGATGAGTTGATTGGCCATCTCTTCGGTGAGGACATAAAAACCGGTCAAGCTAAACAATCTTTGTTCATGGAGCAATGGCTCGGTGGCGAACCCGTATACTCACAAATATGGGGACACCCACGCCTCCGAATTAGACACTTCCCCTTCGTCATTGGTCCAAGTCATTCCGAAAGATGGTTAGAGTTAATGAAGGAAGCGCTCATCCAGTCGGAACTCACCACCGACTTGGTTAATGAAATAATGAGCCGATTAGAGCCCTTAGCCAAGCATATGATAAATATCGACGATGACGTACCAAGAAAACCTCAAACCGACAAATGGATGGATTGACAAAAATTTCGTATGTCCCTTGATCCAAGGGAAGTTCCTGCGTAACCTAAGGATCCACATTTTTTAAGCCCTTAGGAGGGCTACGATGCCCGATAATAATCCATTCAAAAAATATTCCCCCTCTATAAAGAAGCGTTGGAGAACCACGGAAAAGCGTACCGCTCGATTAAAGCCCTACCGGACCCGTGCAGCTAGCAGTGTTCGAGATGCTCGAATAGCAATCGAAAACAGCGATCCTGATAGTGCTGAGTTGGTTAAGGCCGCTCAGGCCGCAATAGATCGGGCTGCTCGTCGAAATATCATTCACAAAAACACCGCAGCACGCAGAAAAAGCAGGTTGGTAAAACTTTTAAAAACCCAAGCTGACGCTAACTAAATACTCCTAGTTTTCATATGCCCACTCTGGCAAAATCGCTGTGGAATTTGAATCATATTCGGGAATGTATGGTTTGATATCAAGCACAGGGGTACCGTCGACTAAGTCCAACCCTTCGACCCGTACACTATTCCTGTCCACTTTTAGTAATTTACACACAGTCACCGAGAAGGGATTTGGGCGCGCACCGCGTAAAGCTAGGCTACCCAGCTCAGGCAACGCCGAATCACCCCGAGGGAACGCTGACATTCTCTTCCGAAGGTCATCTGGGAAAAGATGCAGCCAACCAATAACAAAAATGTGAGAAAAACCTCCCAAACCATTGAGAGCATCTACAAACTTTTCATTAATCAAGATAGAAGACTTTACCTTCGCCCACGAAGCCTTAGTGACATCGTCATACTTATTCTCAACGCGTCCTATTGGCACGATATGTAAGCCGTCTAAATGACTCATTTCTTCCTAGCCCCGTCTATCATTCTGTTTCCGGATTCACCATTACGAAGCATGAGTATCTCAGCAACAATAGCAACCGCAATTTCTTCTGGAGTTTCTGCTCCTATATTTAAACCAATTGGGGTGCTCACCGCATCCAGCAATTCCTGCCGAACGCCTTCCTCGGCCATATGCCGTAACACGGTTTCCGTTCTCCGTTTTGAACCGATCATTCCTATATAACTCGCTTCCGTTTTAAGAGCTTGTCGCAGGCCATCCTCGTCTAGTCGATGGCCTCGTGATACAAGCACAATGAAGGTCTCTGCTTGCCCGACTAATCTGGGGATTGCATCTGAGGGTTCGGCGACATCTATTATCGTGGCCATTGGAAATCTATCTTCATTAGCAAACGATTCTCTGTCATCCGTAACCACGATCTCAAATCCTACGATTTCCCCGACGCGCGCTAATGCAAGTGCTACGTGTCCCCCGCCTACAATAAGCAGCCTCGGTGACCCGGTAAAAAGCTGTGCAAGTATCCGAGCGGACGTTTCCTCTGCTCCGCCGCGGCGATTAGTAAGACTCACTGAACCATATAAATCACGGCTAATATAAACAGTACTTGCATCGCTGCCCTTACCCCGTGCCAGAGCTGTGCGAGCATACGATTCTAACAACTCGTCCAAGTCTGAATCTCCTGATGAACCAAGCTGTTCCATTACATCGTTTCTAAAAGCTATTTTCCCGCCAGGTAACAGATCCGAAAAACTTCCCACGTCGGTGATCGTAAATACAAAAAGTGCAGGTCCGCCCTCGAGGGCCGCCAAGACATCTTGCATAATTGCCAGTGTGTCATTGTTACTCTTCAAAAAATCCCTTCCTCTAACAGGACGATCATACGCGCTTAAAGTGAGAAACTTACGATTATGGAACTAGCTATATTAGGATTACCTCTGTCGGGTAAAACTACATTTTTTAACGCCATCACAGGACAAAACGCCGAAACCGGTGGATATAGTGGTGGCGATCCCAATATAGGTATTTTAAAAGTTCCAGATCAGCGACTCCAAATTCTAGCGAAAATAGATAATCCAAACCGGATTATACCGGCAGAAATGAAATGTATCGATTATCCAGGCGCAGCATTTACTGACTCTGGTGGTACCGGACGAGGTCTCGCAAGATTTATAGATCAATTAGCGCTTTCCGACGCGCTGCTTTATATCGTTCGAGGATTTGAAGATGAACGAGTACCTCTACCTAGTGATGGCGTAAACGCAAAACGAGATATTGAAACGTTGGATCTAGAGCTAACAGTGGCCGACATTGGACTAATCGAACGCCGGCTAGAACGAATAGAGGTAGAAACTCGATCAATGAAATCCAGTGAACGAGTAAATGCAGAACGACATGCGGCACTTTTGGCACGAATGCGTGAACACCTCGAGTCAGGAAATGCTCTGCGATCGTTCGCACGAACAGCTGACGAGGAACGGGAATTACAAGGCTATCGATTTGTTACAGACAGGCCACTCTTAATTATTATCAACATAAATGAATCGGACGTAAGTCAGACCGCTGAGATTGAAAATCAATATCAAGACTTATCAAATGATGACTACACAGCCGTAGCAGCAATTTCTGCAGAAATTGAGCGCGAAGTCAGTCAACTTGAGCCATCTGAAGCTAGCGCTTTTAGACAAGACTTGGGATTGCCTGAAGAATCTTCCCGAGATAAGTCCCTAAACGCGGCTTACGCATTGCTTGGCATGCACTCATTCCTCACTACCGGTGAGGATGAAGTTCGGGCTTGGCCAATCCCCATAGGAACCACCGCTGTTCAGGCAGCTGGGAAAATTCATAGCGACCTTGAAAGAGGATTTATTAGGGCGGAAGTAACCTCATTTTCGGACTATCAGACAAATGAAGGTTCTGCTGCTTCGCTCCGACAAGGTGGCTTAACTAGAACAGAGGGAAAGGATTATGTTGTCAAAGATGGAGACATTCTAAACATCCTGTTCAACATTTAGCCTCAATATTTTAATGGTACACTTAGAAAAATCGTCATATAGGAAAGTTCATTTACTTTGAGTACGGAAATTTTTAAGGAACTTATAAAGTCCCAAACGACCGGCGAAACACGTGTTTTAGCAACAGTATCTGAAACGTCTGGTTCCACCCCACGATCTACTGGAGCCGTGATGCTTCTGCGTCCAGATGGGACATTCGCTGGTACGATCGGAGGCGGTTGTGGCGAAGCGGAAGTCTGGCAAAGTGCAATGGAGACGATGCTTGACGGTGAATCTCGAATAGTGGTCGTGGACCTCACCGAGTCAACCGAAGGTGACGATAAAATTTGTGGCGGAATCATGAATGTATTTGTTGAACGAATCGCCCCACCACAAATTTCTAATTAGCTAAAATCTATATGGATAACCGGTCCATCCTACCTAATGAGTATGAATCATGGTATGACTCGATCGGCCTTAAGGGATTTCTCGCTAGGCACCTATTCGGCACATTCGGTCTTTGGGTAGCCTCAACTCCTTTGGTGAGGCTACCAGAGGAATTATCACTAACAGCACAAACAGCGCATCTGGATATAGGCTCTGGAACGGGCGCCCTCGGGCGCCATCTATCGCTTCGTACCGGCAGCGCTATTGCCCCAGTATTAGTCGACTTGTCATCGACGGCTTTAAAGATTGCTCAACAGAATCAAACAGTGGAAAAGGTCGACGAAAAAATAACTCCCCACCTTGTTCAAGCGACAGCAACCGACCTTCCTCTAAAAACCGCCACGTTTAACCTAATAACTTGTGGTTATGTCGCTAAACATTTAGACAAAACTGATTTATTAAAACTTTTTTCCGAAGCGTATCGATTACTGGCCCCGGGAGGGCTCTTTCTCTTATGGGAATTCGGCCCTAGCGGCAACAAAAAACTTGATCGCTGGAACTCTTTTGTTCTGTCGCGCTATGTAAGTAAACCTATTTTACGATCCACTGAAACGCTCCAAGAACTCGCAGAAAGCGTCGGTTTTGGATTTTACGAAGACGCTCGCCTTCGCCCCTTTCTATTTCCACCCATCCCTCGTGCATCGATACTGGCAGGAAAACCACCTGAGGGATTTGAGGTGCCCGACCGGCTACGCAACTAAATATTATGAATTATATGTTCGTGTTTACCATTAATGATTTAATTTTTTGTGAATGTTTTTTACGACCGGCTCAGCCTGAATCTAGAACTAAATCACTTGCTCCTTACATTTAAAAGCCCGAAATTTTTTGCACATAATATTAACAAATCTTTCAGATCGTTTTCACTAAACAGATCCCTTCCGGCATAGGGAATAGGTGCCTTGGGGGAGACTTTTCACACATTCATTACACCTACTACTACTATTAAATAACTTAGTTCTAGTTGTGAGATCTTGCTTTAATAAAATGTAAATACAAAAAAAGATAAATAATATAGGAATTTTCATGTTGGATGTGGTTAACTTCGAAGTGAATGGTGGTACAGGAGGGAACGGTGCTGTTTCTTTTCGACGAGAGAAATTTATCCCTAGAGGAGGGCCAGATGGCGGCGACGGAGGTCGCGGAGGAGATATTGTTTTTATTGCTGCAGACAATATGAGTACTTTGCAAGAATACTCAAACACTCGGATAATTCAGGCGACAAATGGAGTTAAAGGAATCACCAAACAAAGACATGGTGCCACTGGGAATGACGTCGTACTTTATGTTCCAACGGGATCAATCGTGTGGGGGATAGAGACTGGAAGTCACCAAGTTGGAGTACTAATTAAAGATGTCACAGAGTGTGGTGAAAGGCTCGTAGACTTAGATGAGGACGGGATGGTATTTATTGCTGCCCGTGGCGGGCGTGGCGGGCGTGGTAATAAGAGATTTGCAAAATCAACGCGACAGACGCCTATGTTTGCCCAAAAGGGTATGATTGGACAACAAAGGCACTTGCAAATCGAGCTGAAGTTACTGGCTGATGTAGGGCTAGTCGGTCTCCCAAATGCAGGGAAATCTACACTACTTTCAATGTGGTCACAGGCTCATCCAAAAATAGGCGCGTACGAATTTACGACGCTTGAGCCGAATCTAGGCGTTGTATATCTGGGATATGATTCGTTTGTTGCAGCAGATATGCCGGGTTTAATAGAAGGAGCGAGCCAGGGCATTGGGTTAGGGCACGAATTTTTAAGACATATTGAGCGAACTAAGGTATTAATTCACCTCGTAGATATGAGTCGAGAAGATCCGATCCACGATATTCGAATAATTCAAGGAGAACTGGCCAGTTCTGGACATAATCTAGATGAAAAGCCAGTGATTTTGGCGCTCAATAAAATAGATGATCCTGATGCCGGTGCTCAAGTTGAGCTTCTGGAACATGAGATAAGGGCTGAATTCGGGGAGTTCTATCAGATATCCGGTCAAAGCGGAGACGGTCTGAGCGCATTAGCAAATAAGGCACTTGAGCAAGTCCGGCTAAACACCAAACCGCTAACAGAAAGTATTCCAGTATTAAAACCAAAACTCACTGAAACACGGAGATTTTCAGTTTCAAGCTATGGCGAGAAAATGACAATATTGGCAGGAGAAACTCCGGAATGGTGGGCCCTAACTCTGGACCTTCAGCAAGAGGAGGCGCGGGCGGAGTTTTTTGACAGAATGAAAAGACTTGGTGTTGAGCGAGCCTTAAGGAAGGCTGGGGTTACGGATGGCGATAAAGTCAAGATTAGAGACTTGATTGTTGTGTGGGATATGTAGAAGCATATGGAAAGTCGTATAGGGGTGCTTGGTGGCACTTTTGATCCACCGCATCATGCTCATTTAGAGCTTGCAAATGCCGCGAGGCTACAACTAAACCTTGATTCAGTGATATTTATGCCCGCAGGCAACCCCTGGAGGAAGGATAGGACGGATTTAAGCTCAGCAGAATCAAGGTATGGGATGATAAGCGAGGCGATAAGCGAGCTGAGTTGGGCGACTGTATCAAGGATTGAGATTGATAGAGCGGGACCGACATACACCTTTGAAACACTAGAAGAACTACAAGTTGCGCAGCCGGAGGCGGCTTTTTGGTTTGTCATTGGCGCTGATTCTCTTGCGGATATGAGTAATTGGGTTCAACCTGAAAAAATAATAATAAATGCACGTTTAGCTATTGCGGACAGGGAAAGTGCGGGGACGGACCCCGATGAGAAGCTATTAAAACTAATTCCAAATATTCGTGAAAAACTTGATTTTATTCATATGGACTCGCTTGCAACGACATCAACAAACTTGAGGGCACGACTGCAAAGCGGTGCAGACCCTCTTAAAGAGGCAGATCTACCCAACTCTGTCGCAGAATTCATTGTGCGAAAAGGTGTGTATTTTTCTAACTAAGCAGCTTCATTAATTTTTTCAATCAATGTGGCTACCGAATCTCGCAAGGAAGGACTTGATTTCATTTTCAGAGTAATGTCTTTCTCTGCACGTGTTGCGTTTGAATAGTGTTTGAGCCCCACGAATCGCACAGTTTCCTTTACGGGCAATTCGCACACCGTTCTGAGTAGGTACATTGCCATATGCTTAGCGCGGGTGAGGTCGTGGGTTTGACGACCAGAAGTAATTTCATCCCAAGGAATATCAAAATACTCAGAAATCACTTGGGATACGATAGAGGATTCTATTAAGCCGTCGGGTGTAGGCGCACTCATCTCCAAGGCCGCATTAACTGTCTCAACGGTTGGTTTTAATTTAGTAACTTCTAAATAAGTAGCGAGTTCGTTCACGCCGGAAACAAGCCTTGAAACCGACTGTTGTCGCCGTCGTGCCAGAGTCGCCGCGGCTTCTTTAGAAATATGTTTTATACCAGCAGCCGAAGCAAGGTACTTCACGATAAGCGCGCCATCCTCGGTTTTTGGTTCTGCTAAGCGGACAGTGAAGCCCCCATGCATGCGATTTTTGAGCTCTTCATGGACTTTTAGGCTAAGTGGGTTTTTTCTGGATGTAACAACCACTAATTTTGATCGAGTGTTTAACTCGTTGAGAATCTCGGCTAACTCTAGGACGGACTTAGGCTTAGATCCGTCAAAAAAGTCCAGGCCGTCAATTAGCAGAGCGTCAATTTTTCTGTATTTATTTCTAAAATCCGAAATTTTAGCCCGTTTATTTTGCCCATCTTTACCCGTGACTGCAGAAATAAATTCCGCAGTAAATTCGTCAGCCGTTGTGATCGTTATTTTTTTACCAGCTTTAACAAGCTCGGCGCCAATTGCATGCAAGAGGTGAGTTTTCCCCATGCCAGCGGGGCCACTAATTTGTAGAGGGCTGTAACCAAGAGCCTTGCCTAGGGCGGCCTCTCTCGCTCGGCCTAGAGCAAAAGAGTTACATTCAGCTTCGGCGAATGTTTCAAACGTAAATCTGGGATTCAGGCCAATGTCACCAAGGTAATCAGGTGTCAGCGCGGAAATATTTTTTATAGAATCAGGTTCATTAAGAGATTTTGCGTCCGTTACCCGTAACGTGATTTGTAACCCATGCCCTCCGGCATCTGATATAGCTGATTCAAGTTCCCTAAGCCATTGTTTTCTTATTCTCTCGACAGCGAGACATGGCGCTTCCATAATTATTGACTGAGACGTTATCTGCGCAACGCGAACATCAGAAAACCAAGTCGTCCAGAGGCGCTTCCCTATTTCTTTTTGCAGTAAAACAGTCGCCTGTTCCCAAATATCGCTGGCGGTATCTTGTTGGTTGGTGGGCCTTTGAGTAGTAATTTGTATTCCCCTAAAGAGTAAACTAGTGGCGCGCCCACCATCAGCAGTAGCTTCGATAATAAAATATCGAGTGTTTTAAAAAAATCAGGGGTTTCCCCGCCCCTCGGTCAAGAAACACATCTGATTTACAAGAAGTATTTTCCGACCACTTGAAAGTACGACAAAGTAGCTATGCCTTGCAAGTCCAAATACGAAGATTTAGGTATTTTTTTTTAAATCACACACAAAACGTCCGGTGAGTTGGGGAAAAATTAACAAAGATAATCTATATGAAAGGATCTATAATCGAAAAACTGGAAGTGACTTACTGTGAGGTAAGTCGTAGTAATCTAAGGCAGGCCTTTTAGACTAAAGGCTTGCCTTAGGTATTAGAAATAAAAGGGTGTGAGATGCCAGAGTTTATAAGTCCAGAGATGCAAGACTTAAGGTCACGAATAGAATCCTTGCTAGTTGATCTTGAGGAGTCAGAGAGCACTGAAAATGACGACCTTAATCGTCGGAAAGCTGTTATAGCTAAATCTAAGGAGTATGGAATATTTCAACTTACGCAGCCTAAGGAATTTGGTGGCGCAGGTGCGGGACCATTGGCGCTTGCGATAGTGCGAGAGGCGGTGGCGGCAGCAAATAGTCCCGCGGGTGGATTTGTGCTTGGCCCAGATCCTGGATTTTTGCGAAGCCTCAGTGGAGAGATAAGGTCAATGTATCTAGATCCAGTAATACAGGGAGAGAAGCGTTGGTCATTTGCGTTTACTGAAGCCTCAGGAGCGGCCGCTCCTGAGAGGCAAACATATGCGACTCGCGACGGAGATGATTTGGTCGTAACTGGGTCTAAATCGTTTGTCACTGGTGGAGCCACGGCTGACTTTTTTGCAACATTTGTAAACGTGGAAGAGCTCGACGATCTGGCAGCAGGTCCGGCGATGGTGTTGATTGACAGAAATCTTCCAGGTGTTGAAATAACTAGAAACTTTAAGTCTCTAGAGGGCGGCAGTCATGCAGAGTTACGGTTTGAGCAGGTGCGTATTCCGAGTAGCCGTACCGTAGGCGCTATCGGTGAAGGTATGCCACGCGCTATGTCCAACATAGGTGAAGAGCGGCTGCAGATTTCAGCAGGGGCTTGTGGAATGGGAATATGGACTATTAAACATATAACTGATCGATTGAATGCGGCTCACAGATCTGGCTCTCGCTTGAGTGACAGGGAGGGAATACGGCTTCGCTATGCGGACATGCGAATTGATTTATATGCAGCAAGATCTGCGCTATACAGAACCGCACGAATAGCTGAATCTGGTGAAGATGTCGTCAACGAAGCGGCTGCAATTAAAGTACTTTGTACCGAGATGATCGGTAGAGTCGTAGATACAGCAGTTCAACTCGCGGGCGGGCAAGCTCTTATTGAGGGCGAGGCACTGGAACAAATGTATCGACGAGTAAGATCGCTAAGATTTGCGGGAGGAGCTTCAGATATTTTGAGACTTTCTATAGCCCGAGGTATATTTGATTTCAATTCAGGCAGAGTGTAATTAATAGTTAAAAGGTCAGGAGAGCGTAGTAATGACAAATCCACTTCCAGAGAATATAAAATACTGTCCGCGTTGCGCAAATTCCTTGATTTGGAAAATGGATGGTGGCAGAGAGAGGCCAGCCTGCCCAACACCCAAGTGTAAATTTGTTTTCTTTG
>CAVODE010000005.1:0-45097 GCA_963694535.1 Dehalococcoidia bacterium | reverse complement strand
CATTACACCAGTGATTTATCGCCCACATTGCATCGGTGTCATTGACACCATTCATGATGCCAAACGCACCCATAGTTTCGTATTCAGGTCGATGAGTATGCGACGGAAATGCGAATTCGCCGCGATCGGAGCCATCAACTGATTCAGCACCACACGCAACGGGACAATGCCAACAGGCATATTTTTTCTCCTTTGACTCGTTCATAACCGGGCCATTAAGATTTTCCATTGAAAATTCATTAACTAAATCAACAACTCCAACGCCACCCCAGTTCAAAACTGGAGCATCTCCGGAAATCGCTGAGTTTGCGGTAATCCCAGTCGTGCCAAAAGTTGTAAAAAATTGTTTAGTTGCCTGATTAAATCCATCTAAGCTAGATCTAACTGTTTTAATAACTTCTGGACTCTGTGACATTATCTTCTTGGTAGGTTTAGCTACAACTGCCTTCAAATTCTTTGAGCCCATTACTGCACCGACGCCTGATCGAGCGGCCAGTCTCCCACGCTCATTACAAACACCCGCCATAATGCTCATATTTTCCCCAGCAGGTCCAATTAGTGCGACACTTATCTTCTTGCCCAGATCTTCCTTCATTTGATCTTCGACCTCGATAGCAAGTCCGCCCCAATATTCTGCTGCATCTCGAATCTCAGGAGTCTCACCCTCTTCGATGTATATATATACCGGCTTTTCTGACTTGCCATAAACCAACACTGCATCATAACCAGTGAACTTAAGCATCGGGCCAAAATCACCTCCACAATTTGCGTCGCCCCAGCCACCATTCTTGGGTGACTTGCAGACCACGCTAAATCGCTGACCAAAAAGGGGCGTACCTGTTAATAAGCCAGGCATAAAACCTAAAACATTATCCGGCCCTAACGGATCTGCACCCGCTGGAATACGGTCAAATAATAGCCGAGCTCCGAGACCATATCCGCCTAGCAATGATCGGTATACCTCTTCCTCGATTACCTCTTCCTCGACTTCATTTTTGGTTAAATTAACATTTAAAATTTTTCCATTGAACGCCACATCGGACATAGAAAGCTCTCCTTCAATAATTCTTCATAGACTTATTTTCACATCAAATAAGCACAGGTACGAACGCAAGGTTAACACGTTAGGTGAATTTTAAGCAGCTAAAAACGGAAGTATTCACCAATTCTCGAACGGAGACTTGCACGCTAAGGTAAAACCTGTCTAGGATCATAACCAGTGGGTACTTATCTGAATCCGCTATAACCAATCTATATATCTTTTAGAATTTTATTGGGTTCGATTCCATAGAAGAGACTGCTTCAAAATCGAAATTTAAGTTACAGACTCTAAAGATATTTATTCGCATTAAATACAAATCAAATAAATTAGTGATGAGTGAGAAACATTATGACAACTACCGAAGACACGACTTCTTCATCTTCCCCTTCTAGAGATTTTTCGTCTAAGCCACCACAGCGGCCCAGGCGGAAATCCAGACGACGGG
Source organism: Dehalococcoidia bacterium (assembly GCA_963694535.1). Classification (GTDB taxonomy): domain Bacteria; phylum Chloroflexota; class Dehalococcoidia; order UBA2979; family UBA2979; genus UBA2979. The sequence goes on along the minus strand of CAVODE010000005.1, from coordinate 43,610 downwards.
GTGGTGGTGATGAAAGTCGAGGGAGTGGAACCAAAACAAGTCAGTGGGATCCATCCTCCAACATGCCAGAGATAGATGAAAATGTGCCGGCCGTCGATATTTCAAACCTACAGTTATTATCTAGAAACTCGCTGATCGAGCTAGCCGAACAGCAGTTCGAGATTGAAACTGCATCTGGGCTACCGAAGCAAGACTTAATACTCGGAATCTTAGAAAAACAATCTGAAAAACTTGGCACAATATTATCTTCTGGAGTTCTAGCCGTTGTTGATGATGGATTTGGATTTCTAAGAGGCGAGCGGCTTCTGCCTGGCCCGAATGATATCTACGTGTCACAAGGACTAGTCAAGCGTCACGGATTACGAAATGGCGACTCGGTAGCGGGTCAGGTCCGTCAACCACGTGGAGGAGACAAATACTACGGACTTATGAGCGTTACAGATGTAAATCATATGGACCCAGAAAAGGCCGCGCTCCGGCCAGACTTTGATGCACTAACTGCTATTTTTCCGGATGACATGTTTCATTTAGAATCTGGTGCTGGAGAAATCAGCCAACGAATGATTGACTTATTTGCACCGGTTGGAAAAGGTCAAAGAGGCTTGATTGTATCGCCGCCAAAGGCTGGTAAATCACTGTTACTCAAAGCTATCGCTAACGGCATCATGGCAAACTACCCCGAATGCGTACTAATGGTTGTTCTAATTGGGGAGAGACCAGAAGAAGTAACTGACATGCGCCGCTCGGTAACTGGCATCGGTGGAGAACAACGAGGCTTGGTGTATGCATCAACTTTTGACGAACCCGTTGAAGATCACACACGTGTAGCAGAAGCTGCCCTCGAGCAAGCTCGCCGCCTTGTTGAAGGAGGACAAGATGTTGTCATCCTAATGGACTCACTTACCCGTCTGGCTCGCGCGTACAATACAGCAATCCCAAATTCTGGTCGAACGTTATCAGGTGGAATGGATCCGGTTGCGCTATATCCACCAAAAAGATTTTTTGGATCTGCCAGAAACACTGAGGAAGCAGCGTCGCTGACAATCATCGCTACATGCCTCGTAGAAACTGGATCAAGGATGGATGAAGTTATCTTTGAAGAATTTAAAGGTACTGGGAATATGGAATTGAGGCTCGCGAGAAAACTCGCTGAAAAGCAAATATTTCCAGCAATTGATGTTTTGGCCTCATCAACCCGAAGAGATGACTTGCTTTTTAGTGAGGAAGAAAAAGGGCAAATTTGGTTACTTCGTAGAATGGCAGCAATGCTAGAGGAAGATTCACATGATGCTGCTGAGAGAGTTATCGAGCGGCTTAGCAAAACAGAAAACAATGTTGAATTCTTGAGTAATTTGAAGACGGATTTAGGGCAACTTTAAAGTTTACTTTCATTCTTCTGATGAATTTATTGTCGACCCTTAGACGCCGTTGATTGCGTATTTCACCCACTGTGAAATACAGTAGAGATCCTTACAAAAATCGAGTATTAGATTTCTAATGAAAAAAATCAAGCGAGTCGACTTTATAAAACGTTTAGGGTTACTCGTGAGCCTAGCGGTGGCAACACCAGTCGCCTTGTTTATTAAAAATGAAGAAACTCTATCATCCGAAACTAAGTCAAAAGAATTAGAACTACCTCAATATACTGGCGGCCACTTACCACGTATTGCTGACAATAAATATTTCATGGACCAGGGGATTAGCCCGCCTACAAATAAAAAAAACGTCAATGTGACAACCACAACACAAGGCGCCAGCTTAGAGCCCTTACGCCCAAGTGAAACAACTGTCTATTCTGATTCGCCGGATGGAGTACAACAAGAGTTGGATTCAAGTGGAATAAATTCAACTTCAGTAGCTGCTGAACAAATTCTTCCTATCTCTTACGAATATATAATTCGACCCGGTGATAATTTAACGGCGATTTCAAAGGCAGCAAATATTGACCTAGATTACATTATTTGGAATAACGTAGGGGTCAGCACGCCTGACAGAATATACCCAGGCGTACTGCTAAGAATACCTACTGTACCCGGTATTATTCATGCAGTTCGATACGGGGAAAATTTAACCGAAATAGCTGCACAATATGGAGCTTCAATGGTTGATATTGTCAACTTCAAGGGTAATCAAATAGACAGCCCCGACAATATTCCGGTAGGTAAAGAAATTCTTGTGCCGGGTGGACGAAAAAGTATCAACATCACTGCGTGGGACGGGTCCCTCACCACACTCGATTGGAACTGGCCAGTTACCTCGCGATACATAACTTCGGAAATGGATTGGAGACATCCATTGGGGATCGACATAGGGACACAAAATTGGGACGAAGTATATGCTGCGCGTGACGGAATAATCGCGTTTGCTGGTGGTGATGCTAGATATTCGTATGGCTATTACATCATCGTGGACCACGGATATGGTTACGAATCACTATATGCACATTTGGCGCGAAATAGTCGTGGGTATGCTGCGTTCAACGTCCAAGTAGGTGAACATGTGTCTGCGGGAGATTTAATTGCGTGGATTGGAATGACCGGGAGAACTACAGGGCCACACATCCACTTCGAAATCTCAAGATATAACAATCGGACAGATCCTTTGGGCGTGTTGCCAGACAATTAGCTTATTCAACTCTAACTCCTTCAACTCTCCAAAATTCAAGGATTTTCCGTCCAGATGACTTTATCCTCCAAACTATCAAAGCCCTCCTAATTAACCGATAGGTTGCAACAAATTGCTGTTGCGCTTCACTACCGGTATGTAACTCATGTCCGGAATAAAGTGCTCGCGAATATTCACGAGCGAATTGTTGGATTAAGGTGTCAGAAAGATTCAAAAATGATAAATACTCGGCTGTTTCGAGCGCCGTTAAATTCTGATAAGGATACGTTCCACTGACTCTCAACCAAAATTCTAATTTCCTCCAGGTCCCTACAGCTCCCTGGTAATCTCGAAATTGCCTGAGCCACCAGAATCTAAAAATTAAGGCTGCAACCAAACCGATCAAAAACACCAGCACGAGGCTCCGGAAAAAAAATCCTAGCAAAAACTCTGCTATACCATTTCGATCTTCTAGTTGAAACGCATTCTCAATTTCACTTTCAATCTCGAACTCTGCAAACATATCGAGTAGCTCCGCATCATCATACATAAAAGAGTTGGATGCGCCTAGGCTTCTACTTGCTAACAAATTTTTATCGTCTTCGCTCTGATCAGACCGCATTATCAAATCTCGTGAAGGTGTTGGATTGAAATCTATCCATCCTAGATTCTCAAAATACACTTGGGGCCAAGCCCAAGCCTGCTTGTCACTTAATTCGAAGTTCTTCGTAGCGGGATTGAAAGATGAGTCGTCAAGAACAAAACCAACCGTAATTCGAGCTGGGATTTCAATAGCACGGAGCAACATAACCATCGCACTCGCAAAATGATCAAAATGTCCCTGACGAGTCTCAAATAAGAACACACTAACAATGTCCGAGCGTGGATTTACTTTGGTATTCGAAAGGGAGAATGAATAATTAGAACGCAGATAAGTTTCAACTCTTCGAGTCGCCTCGTAAGGCGTGCTCGAGCCACTAGTGATTGTCTCAGCCAAGTTGCTAATATTATTATCTACGTGGTCAGGAACTTGAGCGTAAGCTGCTGTGATCAGTTCGGGAAAAATCCATTTGCTATTCTGCAGAGAAGAAATTGACACAGAGGATTCCGCACCAACTGTCTGGTAATTTTCTCCGATGTTTAGCCGCTTAACTGGTGATAGTCCAATACTCGAATAGCCTGGTCCTATGAGGATATTGGAAGGCCTCCCGGAGGCGAGCGGCTCCCCGGCCGTAAGCAATCTTTTGGCCGATGAAAACGAAGCTCTAGTATTCACGGTGACTTTTACAGGCTGACGGCGCTCATTTCTTGATTCAACGGTACCAAACTGAGCGGCTGCAATCCCTAACTCATCAAATTCTTCCAAAGCAACTTGCGAAACAGTCCAACCTTGGCCGGTATACAAATCGTAAGAAGCACCTCGCAAAAGCTCGACCTCGACCGCGTTAACCTCGAGTAAAATTTCTGTGTCGAGTGTATATGTCGATCTTATGGGAAAATTTCGACCGAATGAATGAACTCCCACTGAGCCCTTGCCTCCAACTCCCAAAAACAAACGGCCCCACGACTCAGCATGTTCAGCAGCCGGAGATAATACCTCGCCAAGCGCTGATGTTAGCGGTCTCCAGTTATTAGCCAAGGGTAGAACCCATGCAAACGCAACAAGACTAATAGCAATGGTCACAGCTGAAAGCATAACCTCTGCTGACATGAAGTCAGGAGGCCTTGTTCCTTCAAGTTCCCATCGCGCAGAGGATTTGAGAAAATAAACCCAAACAATCAAAAGAATAGATGCAAATAAATATAAAACGAATGCAAATACCGGCTGTCCCGGCAGATAAGAAATATTTGTCAGAAGTATAAATCCACCCGGAATCAAAGCCAACCAAGGATTTTTTAGTCGAGTTGCAGCCAAAACAGCTGTAAATGTGAGAAGGTTCACCAACAACACTAAGAGAAATATGAACGGCAAAGGATCAGTTGAAACACCTCCCGTAGCTAACGCCTTGGCCCAGTCCCACAGGCGAATTACTGTTTCGACATATCGCTCTGCGTAACCACTATTCATTGACTCAGATGAATCTATCGAAAATGCAGAAATTAAAAACGTGCTAGCAATTATCAGTAACAGCCCCGGGAGCAACAAAAAGATTATGCCTCTGGATGATATAGCAACAGCGCTTGCCAACAGAAATGAAAAACCTAGTGGAATAAATAGTGAAGGCATACTGGTTACCCAATTTGCAGACTCTAATGAGGATATGACTGGAAATAAAAGAAACAAAATCAGAATATGAGTAGTCACATTTTTTCGACTAATCAACCGTCGAGATCTTCTAATTAAATTTACTGAAGACGGTGCATCAGATGGTTCTTTATTAGCCTTGAAGGACCAGCCAAGTTCGCGGTCTGGCTTGCTGGGATAATTCATTGAAATGGAATCTCACGACCAGCGGCCAACGCATCTCCAAGAGTATCTCCCCGAGCAAGACCATATGTATATATCTGACTCGTTGCAAGGATTCTTCTTAACGATTCCTGTGCTCCTGATTCGCCACCAAACGACTCACTATTAATCAATATCGCCGCCGTATTAATTCCTCTACCTCGAAATTTAGCCAGCCTTCGAGCCCACAGAACATCAGAGCTTGAACTTATACAAACAACTGTTGTCTGCCGGCTAAATCTCCTCACCTCTCGATTTAGTAACGTTTCCATTTCAACTTGCCCACTAGCATCGGCCAAAGCAAGTGATTCCATAGCTGCTCCCAAATGCGACTGGCTCCTGTCGGGTTGATGAATCACATCAGTTGCTCCAGACATAATTAATCCAACAGACCGTTTCTGCATCACCATACAATTTAATATCGCCGCAGCTGCGAGAATCGCTAGTTCCGACGCACTCTCCGCACCTGAACCAATATCAACACCTTTAGATAAATCCAAAACAATCCATATATCAGAAGATGGATCCAAATCAAATAATTTAACCATCGGTTTTCCAGCTCGTGCCGTAGCTGGCCAATGAAAGCGATTAGTCGAATCCCCACTAATATATTCTCGAACACCTGACACATTTGGTGTCACCAGTGAGGTGGGTTTACGGATTTTACCTTCTGACTGAAGGCTCGCTGGGGGTAAATAGAAATTAAGTAACTTCGGCGGATCTGGATATACCAGAACTTCCATCTCATTTCCAAAATGTATTCTACGTTCGAAAAATCCAAATGGATCACTAACTCGAATAGTCACTGGCCCAAACTTATACAGCCCACGTCGTGAAAGCTTAAGTCGATAATTCCAACCATGAACACCATTTGAAGACATCGTAAATATTCGCTTCGAAAGGCCGGATTCTGGTCTCGAACTATCCTGAACTTCTAGCCAGATTTTTGGAATCCAGCTAGTAGAGCGAACAGTTATATTGGTAGTTAAATAGCCACCTTGAGCAAGTCGAGAACTTCCTCTCGAAATATCAACCTCTAAATTTTTTGACATTGACCGCGTCCAAAGCCATAAAACGGGTAAGGCCGCAAAAATAAGATATGTAAGTCGAAATAGTGTCCAAAATCCTGTCGCATAAGCAATAAATAGACATAAAAGCCCAAGAAGTAAAGCCAAAAGTGGATCGTTATGACTTCTAATAGTCCGTAAAATAACTTTGTTCATTAAATATTTATGGCCTACGCACCCTGTCTTGATTGAACACCGGGAACAGCTGTGGTTTCAAGTATTTGAGAGATCACCTCATTAGCAGTCATGTCACCCAACTCGCTTGCGGGGTTAATTATCAAACGGTGAGCAAGCACAGAATATGCCAACTTTTTAACATCGTCCGGCTCAACGAAATCACGTTCATTCAGTAATGCGAAAGATTGTGCGCACCTGAGAAGCCCCAGTGAACCACGAGGCGATGATCCCAAATATACAGCCTTATGCACTCGTGTCTTATTAACAATAGAAACAATGTACTGTTTTACCAATGAATCGACGTACACTTCGTTAACTGCAACTTTCAATTCAAGTAGATCATTCTGGTCAACAACTGCCCCTAGTTCTTCAATTGGATGCGCTAGTCGTTGCGCATCCATAATTAATACTTCATCTGTCGGATCAGGGTATCCAAGCTGAATTCGCATCAAAAAGCGATCTAACTGAGCTTCTGGAAGCGGGAAAGTACCCTCGTACTCAATTGGATTTTGAGTGGCGATAACCATATGTGGATTTGCTAGTTGATGAGTAATGCCATCTACGGTAACTTGACCTTCTTCCATAGCTTCCAATAAAGCAGACTGAGTCTTCGGAGTCGCCCTGTTAACTTCATCGGCGAGTACGATTTGCGACAATATTGGTCCTGGTCTAAAACGAAATTCGCCTGTCTCTTGCAGAAACACAGACACACCTGTTACATCCGTTGGCAGTAGATCAGGTGTAAATTGAATTCGCGAGAACTCGCACCCTAACGAACTCGCGAGTGATCTTGCTAGCATAGTTTTCCCCACGCCAGGCACATCTTCCACCAGAAGGTGCCCACCTGACATAAGTGCAATTAGAGCAAGTTGTATTTGTTGATTTTTCCCGATAATGACTTTACTCATATTATCTAGAACACTCTCAGCAATATTGATAGGTGAAGTCATTATCAGTTCTTTCTCTAGGCAGACAACTTATAGGTGCATTTACTTAGGGTCAGCAAGGTTTTTCCCAAGCTCTAACCACTGTATCGGATCTGTGGGAGTTCCATAAACCAAAACTTCCCAATGCAAATGAGGACCGGTAGAATATCCGGTGGAGCCCACTTCGCCAATGTACTCGCCTGCATTTATCCATAAACCAGCGTGTGAATACACCTTCGATAAATGATGATATCCACTAAAAACGCCGCCGCCATGATCAATTATCACGGTTTTACCGCGTACCGGCATCGTGGCCGAGTAAATAACATAGCCATCAGTCGCTGCACTCACTAATGTTCCTTTGGGAGCAGCGAAATCAACTCCAGAGTGAGGGTTTCTTGGGGGACCGTTTTCGTAAGCTCTCATATCGCCGAAAAAGGTGCTTACAACACCTGCCACTGGGACCAGCATAAAATCAGAGTGATACTGTTGAGTCAAATAGGTTCTTGTTTGTTGTTCACGGATAGCAAATTCTTCAGCAAAACTCGACCCATCGGTCGAAATCCGAATCATATCTTCAGTTCGGTAAATTCGATCCACCTGAACTGCTCTCTCCAGAATTTCTAATCGCATGATTTTGCTAATTCGCCAATTAATTCCGGTGACCGTTAGTTCCAATACATTTGTGCCACTCTGTTGTCCTATTGGTACAGCTACTAGCGACGACAAAACGTCTCTATCGACCAATAAAAGCGGCGTCGATTTGCCAAATATCTTTATTGAACCTAATAAACCACCATTACTTGAAATTATTACTCTGAAACTATCCCCAGCATATACTTCACCAGGAATTTCTATTACATCAATACTATGTACGCGATCAAACGACTCAACCAACTCGATCTGAGAATTATTCTCCACTGGCAGGGTATTCCTTGGATGATAAGAATCATCCGAGGAACTACAGCTAATAGTCATTAAGGCCACACTTAGAGCTAAAAAAACTCGTTGACTTACCACTAGAACTTCCTAATCATAATTAAAGCGCTCCAGTCATTCTTCGTAATATGAACGCTAAGCTCAAAGCCTGCTTCAGTTCCAAATGTGACAATGTTATTCACTGCAGCTGATTCAAAGCCACTCATAATTAATTGACCTCCAATTTTTATAGAAGAATTAAAGTTATGCATCATGCTTATAAGAGCAGTTTCCGAAATATTAGCAACTATGAGATCGGCCCAACCGCGTAAATCACCAAATTTCGTAGCATTTTTCTGGGAAAAATCAAATACCTCATAATCAATCAAATCAAAAACATGATTCAAATGCGCGTTTGCTTGCGCTATTGCAATTGAATCGATATCGATATCAAATGCGCGAACACGAAACGCACCTAAAAGGGCCGAGCCGATCGAAAGAATTCCTGACCCCGAGCCGACATCTATCACATTCACGGCTACAGTCTGACTAGTGATATTTTGTTCTAGTAACTCGAGACATAGTTGTGTTGTGGGGTGCAGGCCACTTCCAAAAGCAAATCCGGGATCCAAAATCATTTCAACCTCATCAGGTGAGGCTTTGTCACTCACCCAGCTTGGTCGAAGCATGAGTCTGCCGAATCTCTGAACTGAAAAAAATTCCCGCCACTCGTTTGAAAAATCTCGGGTCCCAACGGAGTGATACCGAATACGTGACAAGGTTTCTTTTAACGACAGGTGATTTAAACGCCTTCTAAATAGAGCTCTGTCCCTACGGACAAATGGAGCCTCAAAAGTAGCAATAACAAGATATGACTCACTATGCGATTCTGTATACGCACCAAGATCCAAAGAGCCCGCTAAAAACGGCACCTCAACAATTGCACCGATCGCACCCAGTCCATAGGCACAATTAATTATTAATTCAACTTCATCTGAATGACTTTTGATTTCTGCTTGGATCCACATATGTGTGAAAAATTAGCCACCAAAAACCGATTTAATTCTATCAAACATAGATTCTTCAGTTCGTGGCTTATGGTCGTCAGTCAAAGATTTTCCAAATTCTCGGATAATACTTTCCTGCTCACTCGAGAGTCGGGTGGGAGTTATTACTCTGATTTGCAAATATAAATCTCCTCTTCCTCTCCCCCTAACGTCCGGAACGCCCTCTCCTCTTAATACTCGCCGATCCCCTGACTGAGTTCCGGGATCTATCGATAAGGTTTTTGTGGACCCATCCAAAGTATTAATCTCAAGATCAGTACCGAGCATCGCCTCCACAATATTTAATTCGCACTCAGTTACTAAGTCTCGACCATAACGCAGAAATTTAGAATGCTCCTTGATTCGTATTTCCGCGTATAAACTTCCAGCCTCTGCCCCTCGGGCACCTTGATCACCTTCTCCTCTGATACGAAGTGTCTCTCCGTTATCAATACCAGCAGGCACTGATATTGATCGTTCGACCTCGGACTCGGTTACTCCTCGTCCTCTACAGGACGCGCAAGCATTGCGTACCTTTGTGCCTTCACCCTGGCAAATATTACAAACAGTAACGTTTACAAACTGACCAAACAATGATCGCTGAACCTGTCTCAGTTCTCCTGTTCCTGAGCACTCGTCGCATTTCGGTCTCTCTGCCGCGTCAGCCTCTCCAGTTCCCCTGCACGGCTGACATCGAATGACTCTAGAGAAATTAAGTGGGTATTCAATCCCCAATAGCACGTCTTCAAGATTTATTTCGATAGTAGTTCTTAAATCTGACCCCTGCTGTGGTCCAGCCCGACGAGCACCAGTGGACCGAAAAAATGAGTCGAATATATCTCCGAATCCACCGAATCCACCACCATCAAAACCTTGTGCACCGGCGTTACCAATACCTGCATGACCAAATTGATCATATCTACCACGCTTTTCCGGATCAGATAACACCTCGTAGGCCGTTGAGACTTCTTTAAACTTCGCTTCTGCACCATCCGATTTATTTACATCTGGATGGAATTCTTTTGCTAGAAGTCGATAGGCTTTCTTGATGTCGCTTGGGGACGCTTCGCGAGTGACCCCAAGTGTCTCATATAGATCAGGAGCAGCTGCCATATGTTATTAATCCTTTAAAAATTTCATTCATTCGGACATCGCCCAGTCCTTGAAATCTAAACTTCTCGGAATTCACCCTCAATCGTGTCATCGCTCGCTTCATCCTGCTCACTATCAGAGCCATCGTTCCCTTCAGAACCTGGCGCATTTTGTGCAGCTTGCGCCGTATAAATCGCTTGGCCTATCTCTTGTAAAATAGCTTCAAGTTCACTTGTCTTGGTCGTTAAAATCAAATCATCACCGCTCTCGAGACTCTGCCTAACCTCTGCTATCGATTCCTCAATTGTCGACCTCTGATCATCCGTCACGAGTTCCTTGTTATCCTCTATAAGTTTTTCCGCTGAATAGCAAAGAGTGTCCGCAGCATTGCGCGACTCTATGGCTGACTTCTTCTTCGCGTCTTCCTCGGCATGTTCTTCAGCCTCCTGCTTCAACCGCTCTACTTCATCATCCGTGAGTCCAGATGATGATTGGATAGTTATATGTTGCTCTTTGTTAGTAGCCTTATCTTTAGCAGACACTTTTACAATCCCATTAGCATCAATGTCAAAAGTTACTTCGACTTGAGGAATTCCTCTTGGTGCCGGCAAAATACCATCTAACGCAAATCTTCCCATTGTGTTGTTATCAGTCGCCATTGGTCGCTCACCCTGGAGGACGTGTACGTCCACTTGGGGTTGATTATCCGCAGCTGTAGAAAATGTTTCGCTTTTACTAGTGGGTATAGTGGTATTTCTCTCTATCAAAGGAGTCATAACTCCACCTAGTGTTTCAATACCTAAGGTCAGTGGAGTCACGTCAAGCAGCAGCATATCCTTCACATCACCTTTTAGGACTCCGGCTTGAATCGCAGCTCCCATTGCAACCACCTCGTCCGGGTTCACTCCGCGGTGTGGCTCTTTTCCAAAAAATTCTTCTATCTTCTTTTGCACAAGCGGCATTCGTGTCTGCCCACCCACTAGTACGACCTCATCAATATCGGACGGATCCATACTTGAGTCTTTGAGGGCTTGCTTCACTGGACCAAGAGATCTTTCAACAAGCTCATCCACCAACTGCTCAAAATAGCTTCTAGAAATAGATCGCACTAAATGTTTTGGGCCAGATGAATCAGCTGTAATAAATGGCAGGTTTACTTCAGTCTGCTGAGCCGAAGACAACTCGATTTTTGCTTTCTCAGCTGCCTCCTTTAAACGTTGGAGAGCTGCTTTATCCTCTGATAGATCGATACCTTGGTCTTTCTTAAATTCGGCAACTAAATCATTTATCACAGCATTGTCAAAATCATCACCACCTAAGAAGGTGTCCCCATTGGTTGCCTTGACTTCAAAAGCTCCGTCACCAATCTCAAGCACAGAAATATCAAATGTACCTCCCCCAAGATCGTAAACTGCGATAGTCTGATCCGTTGCATCTTCACCAAGGCCATATGCAAGCGAAGCCGCAGTAGGTTCATTAATTATCCTCAGAACTTCGAGACCAGCAATTCGCCCAGCATCTCTAGTTGCCTGACGTTGAGCATCATTAAAATAGGCGGGCACTGTAATCACTGCTTCCGAAACATCTTCGCCCAAATAAGCCTCTGCATCAGCTTTTAATTTTCCTAAAATCATTGCACTTATCTCGGGAGGGCTGTAATCACTATCACCCATCACCACGGCCGCGTCGCCATTCTCTCGCTTGACCAACCTGAATGAGGCCATCGCTTCTAGGCGCGTGGTTTCTTCATCATCATGCTGTCTACCCATCAATCGCTTGACCGAATAGAGGGTATTGTCAGAGTTAGTCACAGCTTGCCGTTTCGCAACCGTGCCAACCAGTCTTTCTCCATCCTTCGCCTCAGCAACAACTGAGGGCGTAGTTCGGCCACCCTCAGAATTCTCAATAATGCGAGCCTCACCCGCCTCCATCACCGCTATACAAGAGTTGGTGGTTCCTAAATCAATGCCTATAACCCGACTCATCCTGACTCCTATCTAATTGTCCTAATTCATAAACTTTTATTTTACAATTCGTTCCATACTGAAGCTGATCCATTCCCGCAGGAATCATCACCCTCAGTCTCTTTTTCCTGACCTTCTCCTACTATTACTAAAGCCGGCCGGATAATTTTTTCTCCAACCTCATACCCACCAGCTATAACTTCTAAAATCTGACCATCGGGACCCGCAGTAAGGCCAACCGCCTCGTGCAATTTTGGGTCGAATATGTCACCGACTTCTCCATATGTCCGGACTCCCCGGTTTACCAATGTATTCTCAAATTTTTGAACCGCAAGAGTTACCCCTTGAACCCAAGGGGATTCATTCACATCAGCTTGGACGGCTTGGACGGCTCTTTGTAAATCATCCAAAACATTTAAAAACGGCTTCAGTGCATCAAGTCGTGCATTTACCAAATCCTCACTGCTTCTGCGCTGCAGGTTTTGATAGTCAGCCAATGATCGCAACAGTTGTGCTTTCACCTCATCCAACTCAGATTCTAGAGAAATAGGAGAATCAATCAACTCGTCGGCTTCATCAACAATTGTGGCGTCTAATTCCTCACTCTGTGTTTTTTCATCTGTGTTAGTCATCTAGGCCGTCCAAAACATTCTTGCGGCCCAAATCTCTATTCAATTGCGTTATCAAACCAGCTAAGTAGCGCACTCTAGGTAAAACATAGCCATAAGCCATGCGAGTTGGGCCTACAACAGCTATCACGCCTCGGCCCGCATCTAGACCATATTTCGAGGCGACAATACTCCAACCACTTGAAATACTTTCATCATCATCTCGGCCAATTACAATTCGAGTACTCAAATCGAGACCGTCTGTCATCACAGAATTAATCAACCGTTCGAGCCGATAAATACTAAGATATCCCATCGCCTCTAACATGCTCTCCTGATTACTAAATTCAGGTTGCTGAAGTGCGACCTCAATCCCGTCAAGATACGTATTTTCAGACATATTCTCTTCAACTATGAGATCTGCTATCACTGATACTAAGTCCAAAAGTTCAAGATTTGTTGGGGATTTAATCAATCTCCTTATTTCCAGTGAAGTAAGGCCAGCAAGCAGTTCATTAAGAATGTTTGCATGTTGATTTAAAAGTGATTGATTCAAATAGGGATAGATAGTCAGAAATTTTTTCTTAACCGTGCCGTCATCTAAAACGCATACAAGGAGTGTTGTATCACCACTTATGTCTACAAGTTGTACTTGAAGCAATTCACGCTTCTTTTCACTTCTTCGAGTAATGATGGCGACATTTCCCACCCAACTTGCAAGTATGGTTGAGACCAGAGGAAGCAACTCATCCACGCTGCCTGCTGCCTGGTGTAGCTGATGCTCAACCGTAATGCGCTCTTCTTCCACGATCGGTTCTTCAAACATCAGTTGCTCTACGTAGGTGCGGTATCCATTTTCCGTCGGAATTCTTCCACCCGAGGTATGCGGATGAGTCAAAAGTCCATTTGCCTCTAAAAGTGCAAATTCGTTCCGCACTGTTGCTGGTGAGACGCTAAGCTCAGACATATCAGCCAAAAATTTTGAAGAAACAGGCTCAGCTGTCCGAATATATTCGTCGACAACTAACGAAAGTATCGCAGCTCGGCGTTCAGTTAAAGTATTCATAAGTATTTCCTATGAGCCAATTTTAATGCTAGATTTCCCTTATATATAGGGGTATTTACACTTAATTAGCACTCTCATACAGAGAGTGCTAATTAAGTGTAAATCAGCTGACGCACTCCGGTCAACGCTTAACCGTAATTAACTTCAGACGCCGTACTGTCATTTATACTTCAAACAATGAAAACTAACAACAAAATTGATGGAAACGTAACCGTCGACGCGTTCTCTAGACTATATGAGGAATTTGCACCTCGGGTTTTCGGCTACCTGGTTCGAAGAACTCCCACAATATTGGATGCTGAAGAATTAACGTCGACCGTCTTCTTACGAGCATTCACGGCACTAGCTAATTTTCACGGCCGAGGATCTGATGCTTTTGGTGGATGGATAATGACAATTGCTCACAATGTTTTGGTGAACTGGTATCGAGATACAGGCCGCTCAAAAACACCTGACCACCTAAATGATTATGCTGACACCCTAGATAGTGTTCCAAGTCCAGAGCATTTGGTAGAACACAACGAGCAAATTCAAAGTCTTTGGCGAGCTGTTGCGGCACTTAGCCCCGATCGGCAAGAGTTAATAACCTTGAAATATGTTGACGGGCTTACGAATAAAAAAATTGGTGAAAAATTGGGTAAGAGTGAAGGTGCCATTAAACAAATACACCGGCGCACACTGATCGCCCTGGAAGCTATACTGGGGTCCTACGAATAGTAAACAATACTATCGCAAACTTAAGGTGTGATATGTCTTTTTCCTGTCATGTTTCGGGCTTCGGTCATGCAGTTCCTGAGAGAATCCTTACCAACCAAGAGCTTTCAGAAATGATTGATACCAGTGATGAATGGATAGTTGAAAGGACGGGAATAAGCCAAAGGCACATTGCGAGTGATGAAGATTCATCGGCGACACTTGGTGCTACAGCGGCCAAAAGAGCCCTCGAGAAAGCCGGTATAAGTGCTCTTGACTTAGATCTGATCATTACAGCGACATGCACTCCAAGTGGTATGTTCCCATCTACCGCGAGCCGGATACAACACTCTATCGGTGCTAGTTGTGGAGCTTTCGATATAAATGCGGCATGTAACGGATTTGTTACAGCTCTATCCACCGCGTCTCAACTCATACACTCACGCTCCGCTGAAAGAATTCTGATAATTGGATCGGAAGTACTGAGTCGCATCACAGATTGGTCCGATAGAGGCACTTGCATTCTTTTTGGTGATGGCGCAGGGGCCGTAATTCTTGAGCGCAATCACGAAAATGAAACTGGTCAAATATTTCCAGCAGTGCTCGGTTCAGATGGTGGTGCAGCCAAACTACTATTCGCCTCTGGCCCTTGTACGGCACCCTCAGACCTACTAGATCAAGAAGCCAAAATAGTAATGGACGGGCGATCTGTATTTAAATATGCCGTTACAGCAATGGCTGAGGCTGTGGAAGAGGCCTTGAAAAAAGCTAATTTAAAGGCCGACGATATTGATATTTGTATTCCACACCAAGCAAATAAACGTATTATAAAAGCCCTGATGGAGAGACTTGGACTGCCCATTGAACGAGCATTTATTAACGTGCAGAAATATGGAAATACATCCTCTGCTTCAATTCCCATTGCTCTTTCCGAAGCGTTACAGGAAAAACGGCTCAAATCCAATAACATGGTGTTGTTTGTCGCTTTTGGAGGAGGGCTAAATTGGGGTGCAATGATAGCGAAGTGGGGCTAACAAGTTTTTTAGCCAGCTGACGAATAAACTAATTACATGACTAATTCATATTCACAGAAAGATAATCTGCCGCCTCGAGTTGTAATTACAGGCATAGGGGTTATTACTCCACTTGGGCGGTCACTTGGCGCTATATGGTCAGCTATTGAGAACAATGAAAGCGGTGTTCGAAATATAACTCGATTTGACACGTCAAGCCTTGAATCAAAAGTTGCTGGCGAGATTCAGGAGTCTGACCGAGTTGATAATCGATTTCGTCCGGATTATTTCCAAAGCCTGAGTTCTAGCTCTCGATATACCGCATCAGCCGCTCTAACAGCAGTCCAAGCAGCTGGATTGAGTTTGACACCGGAGAACTCTGGCAAAATCGCCTGTGTAATAGCATCAGCGGAAAGCCAAGATATGGCGGTCCTCACAGACGAAAAATCAGCTGAAATCACAAACATACCTCACCCAGGCCAAAGTGTTGCAGCTTTTCTTGGGATCACGGGTCCAGTAATACCTCTCGATGGGAAATATGTGAGTGGCCTTGAAGCAATAATTGAAGCGTCAGAAATAATCCGCCGAAAGGATGCATATGTGGCTATTGCTGGTGGAACCGATGCACAGATTGACGCAGCTACATTTGCTGCAAGTGAGAGTCGTAAGGAATTAACAACTCAAAGTAATACCAATCCGGACTTAGCATCTCGTCCACTAGACAAAGATAGAAATGGTAAAGTGCTTTCGGAAGGAAGCGTTGTCTTTGTACTCGAAGCACTAGAAGTAGCTGTCACACGCGGGGCAAAAATTCTCGCCGAAATCGAAGGTCAGTCTCTTACATTCTCTGCTGGCTCAAATGGAAGGCCAAATATCGATCCTGTTTATATTGGTCGATCCATCCAAGGAGCTCTTCTTTCTTCAGGGCGAATACAATCTGAAATTGATGTTTTAATGTTGGATGCCTGTGGCTCGCAAGAAGGCGACCTCGCCGAAGCGAGAGCTGTTCATCGAGTGTTTGGTGCATCAGTCCGGCATCACATGTACACACCAGCTCTGAAGTCTCACGTTGGCGATATGGGTGCAGCTGCGGCACCCTTCGCGCTTGCACTGACGATTGAAGCCATGAGTCGACAGCAAATTCCTGCTACACGAAATATTGAAAATGAGGCGTCAGATATAGATTTGGACGCAAATACCAAAGGATTTAGAGCCGATGCGTTACGGGTCGCCATGATTAATTCAGTTAGTATAAGTAATAACTCAACTGTGACGATATGTGATCCGACAGCGATGAGGGAAATTCCATCTGACTTCAATATCCCAGAAGACCTTCCCATACCTGAGCTTAATATATAGCTGCTTTATAATAAAAAAAGAATAGTGACGAAATGAGGCGACTGACTTGGAATTAAACTGGCTAGGTAACTCTTCACTGAGGCTTCGGGGAAAAGATGCCTCAATCGTAATCGACCCGTGGACCAAACAGCTGCATGGAACAATGGGTCGCCCAAAGGCTCACATCATTTTAAATTCGCATCGCAACGACCCTCTTTGCACTGGCAACGAACAAGTGGCCCCAGCAGGAGATGAGTCTCCCGTAATTTTTGACCGCCCCGGTGAATTCGAAGTTTCAGGGGTACAAGTTGAAGGATACGCGTCGAGCGTTGAAATCAGCAAAATAGAACCAACTAACGGCGGTCAACTAAGTTTATCTAACAAGTCCGATACAGAAGAAAAAACTAGCTGGTTCATTCAGATTGACGGACTGTCGATCGGAGTCTTAAGCGGTCTTACAGATGTATTGGATAGTTCTGGAAAGGATTTGTTTGGGAGTTCACAAATAATTCTGTGTCCAACAGGTCCTAAAGAAACACTACCTCCTGGCACGATGTCGCGAATAATTCGAGATATCAATCCGGGTGTTGTTATTCCATATGGCTATAAGGGACTCACCGACGACAATCTTCTCACTTTGGCCAATCTACTTGGTACCACCATCATCGATCCGACTAATGGAATCAGCTTAACGACTCGAGACATTATTAATGATGGGCCTATTCAACTGTTATTAACTAATGCGAAAAACTAGCGAGATCACTACTTAACAATTAGGCCTTGCCGAGAAGTATAAGGATAATTAATTTCTCTATTTTCTTCGGTAACTAAATCTAAAATCTCTAATGCCTCTAACTTAGATAGAGAGATTACAGTTTTTTGAAAGATATCATCAAGCATTTGTCTTGTTACAACCTGATGCCCTGCATCGCCAGTCTCTAACGTACTACCTTTGGAACCAATAGCGGCCTTAGTGCCCTTGATTCCTGATTCATCATCCGATTCAGATTGATCCGTTGTTTTGGGCTTCCAAGTACCTGAGGTATCATCAAGAGATTCAAGCCCAGACTTCTTTGTCTGATCCTTGGTTTTCTGCGAAGTACCAACGCCGACCTCAGGAGTTGAGTCTAATTCTCGCAACGTAATCTCCAGGTTAATCTTCGCATCGATATCTGTGGGTCTATGACTGAGCACCTCGCTAAACCACTTATATGCCTGCTCGAAGTCACCTTTTCGATATGAATGCAGTCCTAACGAATACCGTATCTTTCCAGCCAGTACCTGATCATCTTTAGCAAACTGCAGAGCTGAACTTGATATGGCAAATGCTTCATCATACCTAGCCAATCGATGAAGGTTATTTCCCAAATTGTAAAGAATTGAACCAGTCTTCCAATCATCTACTTCAGATATTTCGTTACTTATTCGCTGATATTCGATTAATGAAACATTGTATTGATGGTTCGCATAATAAGAATTGGCCGTATTTATTTGCTTATCGACTGAAGGAGAGGCACACGACACAAGTCCCAAAAGTGTCCCAATTAGCCCAACCATAAATATCGAGTTGAACAATTGGTGGTATTTAAACCAACCATATATGGAGGGGCTAACTAGTAAAAAAGTCATGATAAATAAAGCTGTGCCAATAAAAATACTAGATCTACTTTTCGAAATTTCTTCTACTCCGTTTACATACTCTTTTGATCTCATTCGTTGAAGAGAAACGGCCAGACCAGGCAAATCTTGGATTTCCCAAAATGAGCCATCGCTCTGTTGTGCTAGAAGCTCCAAATGAGTCGGCTGACCACTTGAGACGTACCCGTTCGGGAGCTGGCCAGATATTTTGCTTGCAGCGAATGCTGTAAACACATTGGTATCTGAATCAGAGACAACACTTGATAAATCATTTACCTCGTCAAATTCGCCATCCGACACGAGTAAAATTAATTTGCTATGTGGTATCTCATTTCGGTGTAATATCTCGCTCGCCTTCTCTATACCACTAACAACATTTGATCCGGGTTCTAAAAGAAAACTTTCATCCTGTGCTCTTTGAAGCATAAATGAAAGTGACTTGAAATCATCGGTTACAGGAGCACGCTCAAACGCATCTCCTGCAAAAATTACAAGACCTACGCGATATCCCCTTAGATACGGAAGTAATTTTATGATTGAATCGGAAGCCACTCTCGAGCGAGTCGGTTTGAGATCGTCCGCCAGCATTGAATAAGAGACATCGAGAACTATAACTAGTTCAGATTCCGACGTTGGTGACTTGACAAATTCCGTACCCCAAACTGGCTTCGCAGCAGCAACTATCAATAACAAGAGTGATACCACTACACAACAATGACGAACGAATCGAAACTTCGAACCGTAGCTTTTGCTAAATTTCATAAATGGAGTGTTTCGATTGTTTTTGTAATCAAAACGAATCATAAAAATCAGTAACGGCACTAGAGCTAAAAGTAACAACCACTGAGGTGAGTCAAAATTCATAATGATAAATACACCCACACTCTAATCATTAAGGGAATCTCTTAAAGTACGTCACAGATAGCATAAAACTTATAAATAATAGAGAGATGCCGACCAATATAAATAGCGTCTGATAGTGGTTGATAACAACGTAGTCACGAACGCCAATATTTGATCTTTCTAATTCAGCGACAGTTGAATATGCTGCAAGTAGTTCCTCTCTCGTATAGGCATCAAATCCTTTCCCGTCCGTTACCTCGGAAATACTCTGAAGGGTTCTCGAGTCAAAAAATTGGCCATTAGGAGTTAGAGCTATAGTGTAAATTCTTGTATTAAATGCTTTCGATAATTCCGCAGCCTCCAACGGTGAAATAACGCCGGCATTGTTCTCCCCATCGGTCAACAGAATAATTACTTTTGACGCAGCAGACGAATTTCTTAGAAGCACTAGGGCCTCTGATATTCCAAGTCCAATCGCTGTGCCATCCTTTAACCAACCCGTCTCGAGTCGGTCAATCTGGCTGTCAACGGCATCGATGTCATATGTAAGTGGTGAAAGTGTCAGCGCAGACGACTGAAAAACTACAACACCAATGCGGTTACCGTCCTGCTCCTCAAGAAATTCGCTAATGACCTGTTGGGCTGTAACTAATTTACTGTCACCATCCATATTCTTTAAATTCATCGAAGAGGACAAATCGATAGTTAATACTATATCCAAGCCCTCTAACTCTGTTGGATTTGATGCAATTCCATACTGTGGGCCGGCAAGAGCGATAATCCCTATCAGACCACTTAGCCAAAGGATAAATTCTGCAAGCCAATGATATCGAACTCGCCTAGTTTTAGTTTCAGTCACCTCAACAGTTGATATCGACGAGACCGGTATCGCGATTGACCGCCCCCACCGCCATCTCGCGACACCAAACAATACAAGTACAGGAATGAGGCTAAGCCAGGCAACACTAGAAAAATAATTATCAGCCAGATTCATCTTTGGCGCTCTCTCGCGAACTCAACTATTTCATAAGCCAGAGTTAAGTCGGAATTAGCAGAATCTGGATCAGGATAAATATGTGCATAGATAGCCAAGTCACAACGCTTCAGCAGTTCACCGACGAGTCGTGCTTGCCAGCGCTCGATACCACTCTCTATCATCAATTTGCTTAACTCTGAAGAGGTATATATCAAAGCATCAAGATCAAACCTGTTCAAAAGGTATAAGCGAATGACCGTAGATAAAGTGCCATAGAATTTCTGTAAATCAGCAGCCTCATCTAACTTAAGGCTATGCAACTCAGCGAGCCGTGATCGAGCCATATCCTCGGAGCCATTTTCCTCAATTTCAACGAGCTTATTTCGGCGTAAATACAAAGCTAAAATCATGACAAAAAAAGAAACAAGCATGATGCCTATGACTCCTCTATATGAAATAGTATTCCCGTAATCACTCATGGTGGTTTGTTGTGGTTTTAGATCTCGTACAGCGGTAGATGCATTCGTGACCAAGCTAATAACCGTGGGCAAATCAACGAAATTGTTAACCAACCCAGTTTGACCGTCTTCAGTAACCCAAAGCACTTTAATTTCTAATTGCTGAGGAAGATCCAAAATAAAGACCTGAAGCTCATAGGTAAAGGAAGTTACATCTGATATGTCCGACAAACTGCCAAATTCTTCAATTGGACTACCCACTGACTCAATCCCAGAAATCATGGCTAAATTGGTGCTCACTGCCACTGCATTACTATGGCGCACCAACACTTCTAAATAAAAAGTGTCTCCGATGTTTATTTCTTGTGGCGTTATTGTGGAGATTATCTCAATATCGGGTTTTGATTGAGCTTCTATACGTTGAAAAGGAATAAGTATTAAAGTGATTATTACTATGTACAGTGACAACCTAGTCAACATCATAATTGTCGAAACATACGGCGCGAACGCACACGCAAATAAGTCAACAGCTCGACCGCGATATCCGAATTAGTATTAAGTACTAATTCCGAAACTCCTAACTCTTGAAAATTTGACCCGTTGTTTTTCTTCTCACCTCCCTGAAGAAACAATTCATCTGAGCCTCTAAAGTCAGTGAGATCAACGATTCTAGATTGACCAGTCTCTACGTCAAGCAAATCAATTAATCCATTTTCCATGCTCAAATCGCTGTCTGGACCATCAATACGAACCACAGTCACATCATGTTTACGGGCGAGAAGTCTAATAGTCTCTAATGATGTAATATCCACAAAATCTGACAAAATAAACACCACCGACCCTTGCTTGAGAAGTCGGTTCGAAAATTGAATCACCTTTGCAACGTCGGTTCCTTGTCTAGATTCTGCGCTGACATCTGATGAATCCTGCAAGATCCTACGTATTATTTGTAATATATTTCCCTTGCCTTTGCGAGGTCTCATCACGCTGTGTACGTCAGAAGAAAACGTAATTAATCCTACCAAATCTCCTGCACTAACAGCTGAATATCCAAGAAGTGAGAGCACTTGCAAAACGGCTAGTGTCTTCTCACCAAATGGTGGTGGAGCAGTCATAGACATGGAATTATCCACTAAGAATAAAACTGTGCGCCCACGTTCTTCTCGAAACTCTTTACTCCAGATCTCATTAGATTTGGCAGTGCGATTCCAATCGATAAATCGAGTGTCATCGCCTTGCGTATATTCTCGAGTGCCTTCGTAATCTATACCCACGCCTTTAAAAATCGATAGGTACTGCCCATACAAATCCGCAGATTCAGATCGTGTGATGCGGAACTCAAGTTCTTTAATATGCCGATCCAAGTTTGGATTTGATAAATTCCAATGTCCTATTTCTTGACGTCGGGAACCAACGCTATGGTTTGATTTGTTCAACCGCCGCAAGAAATAATTTATTTTACGAAACATAGAATTACTTGAATCAAGAAATTAGTACGTGTTCCAACAACTGATCGATGACATCGTCAGTCGTTATTCCTTCAGCTTCCGCCTGATAAGTGAGCACTAGGCGATGTCGCAAGATCGGTTTAGCAATTTGCTTCACGTCCTCGGGGAGAACATACTCTCGAGAATTTAGCAAAGCTAGTGCTTGAGTTCCTTCGACAAAGAATATTGATGCACGGGGTGATGCCCCATACTCAATCCAGCGAGATACGTCGCTCTCTTCCACCTCGCCTATGGATCGGCTTGCTCGCACCAACCTCAAAATATAATCGCGTATTTTCGGATCAATGCTGATCTGACTCGTGGCATCTTGAATAACCCGTAATTCACTCGCATTAATGACTGGTTTGGGCAAGACCCTTGATTGAGATAATCTCTGATCAAGCATGCTCCTTTCATCTTCCATCTCAGGGTATTTCACTACAATTTTCAACATGAAACGATCTAACTGCGCTTCAGGAAGCCTATAAGTCGCCTCATGCTCAATAGGATTCTGAGTAGCTAAAACTAAAAATGGCTCAGGAAGCTCTAACGTGTCACCTCCAATCGTAACTGAACTTTCTTCCATTGCCTCGAGTAATGCGGAGTGCACTTTAGCTGGTGCTCTATTTATCTCATCAGCCAAAATTACGTTGGAAAATATTGGCCCTTTTCGAATATGAAATTGAGTATCTCTAGGATCAAAAATCTGAGTTCCTGTTAGGTCAGCAGGAAGTAGATCAGGGGTGAATTGAATACGCGTAAAATTACTCTCGATAGTTGCCGCAAAAGTCGAGACCGCCAGTGACTTGGCCAAACCAGGAAGTCCCTCAATCAACGCATGATTATTGGTCATAGCAGCGATCAGGAGTCCCGATATCAACTCATCTTGGCCCAAGATGATTGAGCCAATAGCTGTTCGAATATCAATAAGTTTACGATAACTTTCTGCCACTTTAGCAGTTGAAATAGCCATACAGATTACGTTACAACATTCTGCAAATTCGTGGGCTAGTCTCTAAAGCGATTTACAGTCGATGATTTGTTACTCAATTTCCACCTGCAATCTTAAGAGGTTCGGCATCGATAATTCTTGACTTAATATCAGATATAAAGAGCTCTTCGTACTCGACAGATCCAAGCACGCCTAAGGTTTCACGAAGACGGCTTGCAATATCTGAAATCATTCGTTCGTCAATCCCAGCACGCCTAACCTGACTTCTTAGATGATTTCTGTCTTCAATCTCAAGAGTGACAGCATAAGAACCAGGTGACTCGTCCAAGATTTGGAATAAATGATGAATACGGCGCCGATCAGCACTGGCATCTCGGGTCTCATCGATACGTATCAATAAACCGTTATCGAGTGTCGTAGACGTCTCAAAGATATCTCGTCGTTCCTTCACTTTGGTCTCACGTGATGCTAGAGAATCCGCTGGAAAAGACTTCACATTTAAGTACTCAGTCCGGCTTTTTTCGGCTCTAGGACGATCTTTTATATCCACCACAGTATTAACGCCACCACCTTGACGACGAATTTGAAATTGCGCCTCATTGAAATTCGGTCCGATACTTTTCAAATGTGGATCATAAGCAACTACGAATTTTGCCGCGACTGTAGTTCTGGAATTTTTGTTAGTTCTAATCGACACCTTAGCCAAAACAATGTTGCCTTCAGCCAAAATTCCTGTCTTGAAGTAGTGCTCATACTCCTTGTTCCAAATCATTATCTCAGAAGATCCAGTAAAACCTTCTACTCTAATAGCACAAAATGGTCGGTTACTAACACGCGCCGTGAGCTCTCTGACATCAGTGATAATCCCAGCCACTACTGCCTCCTTACCGTCCAAGAAGGACGTCAGTTCAGCCGGCGAATGAGTTACATACTTATCAAGAATCAAAGAAGCCTCGGTTAACGGATGATCACTTATATAAGTGCCTAGGTATTCACGTTCCCACAGTTGAATCTGGCGACTTGGAAGTAGCATCGGATCAGACATATCAAGGCCGCCTAAACCATCAGAACCTAACAAGTCAAACATAGTAGTCTGGCCAGTGTCCCTTAATCGTTTTTGCTCCTTCGAAATATCGATGATTCTCTCAATATTCTGAAGCACAATTCCTCGATCACATAAGGTATCAAATGATCCCGCTCTAGCTAAAGCTTCAATAATTCTCCTATTTGCTGACTTGCTAGGTAATCGTGCCGCAAAATCCTCCATAGAGGAATATTCTCCATTTTCTACTCTTTCAGCAACAATCAATTCAGCGCTTCCCGATCCCACATCTTTAACTTGGCCTAGTCCATATCTAATAGACCGTGCTCCATCAATCGACTCAGATACCTCCACATTGAAATTAACCTTACTTTTATTAATGTCAGGTAAAGAAATTGATATCCCAAGCCTTTGGCATTCAGCGGCTGCTAACGCAGTCCGGTCACCACTCGATGAACAAAGGACCGCA
The DNA here is from genome assembly GCA_963694535.1 of Dehalococcoidia bacterium. Lineage (GTDB taxonomy): Bacteria > Chloroflexota > Dehalococcoidia > UBA2979 > UBA2979 > UBA2979. Next base: position 18,787 of record CAVODE010000005.1, on the reverse strand, counting down.
GACATATATTCGATAGGATAATGAGCCTTCAAGTATGCTGTCTGATATGCGATAAGTCCGTAACACACGGCATGAGCCTTGTTAAAGGCATAGCCAGCAAATGGCTCGATTAGATCAAATAGTTTTTCACCTAGACGCCTCTTATGCCCTTTCAATTCAATACCAGAAACGAAGCGTTCTCGTTCTTCAGTCATCACCGCAGCTATTTTCTTCCCCATAGCTTTTCTCATAACATCGGCTTGGCCTAATGAATACCCAGCAAATTTTTGAGCGATTTGTAAAACTTGTTCCTGATAGGTAATGACACCATATGTTTCAGCCAATATAGGTTCGAGTGCCGGATCCAAGTACTGCGGCTCCTTAAGTCCTTTTTTTACTTCCGCAAATCGTGGTATATGCTCCATCGGACCTGGTCGATACAGAGCAACCAACGCAGCCATATCTGAAATCCCAGAGGGTTCTAGTAATCTAGAGGCTTCAGTCATTCCAGAGCCTTCCATTTGAAAAACTCCAAAGGTGTGTCCCTGTGACATCATTTCGGCAGTCGCTAGATCTTTATCAGGAATACATAACAAATCAACGGTCTCACCTGAAGTCGACTCAATGATCTCCAATGCCTTGCCCAAAATAGTCAGGTTAGTTAAACCTAGATAGTCAATCTTCAAAAGACCAACGTCTGCTATATCGTCCATACCCCACTGGGCTATAGAAAATCCCGTGTCCGGATCTGGTCTCTGCAAAGGAACAAGATCGAGTAATGGATCCTTAGAAATAACGATCCCAGCCGCATGGGTGCTTGAATGACGTGATACTCCTTCTAGTCTCATCGCAAGATCGATAATCTCTCTCGAGTCCTTTGCTTGTTTATACTCGGGACCTAGATCCGACGTTTCTAAAGCTCCCTTTAGAGTCGTATTAACCACACTAGGAACCATACGAGCCAAGCGGTCACCAACGCTTGGTGGATATCCAAGAACTCTCGCCGTATCACGAATAGAACCTCGTGCTCCCATGGTGCCAAATGTGCCTATTTGTGCAACTCGATCGTGTCCATATTTATTGACCGTGTACTCTATTACTTCACTACGTCTATCATCCGCAAAATCAAAGTCAACATCTGGCATGCCAATACGCTCAGGATTCAAAAATCTCTCAAAAACTAAGCCCCAGCCTACGGGATCTACATCAGTAACACCTAAGCAATATAGAACTATTGAAGAAGCAGCTGAACCTCTGACGCCCATTCGAATCCCCGCTCGACGGGCGAATTCAGCTATGTCCTTAACTATGAGCATGTACTCGTCGAAGCCTGTTTCTGCAATTACAGCCAGTTCGTACTGCAGTCGTTCCTGATGCTCACTTGTAACAACAGAGTAGTGATCCTTAAGACCGGAAACAGCTAAGTTTCGTAGGTGATCACGTGATGACAATCCATCTGGTATACCCGGATTAGGTAAAGTTAGTTGCTCAAAACTTAACTCCAACTCGACCGACTCGGCGATAACACTTGTGTTATCTGCTGCCTCAGGTAAATCTGGATAAATCTGGCGCATCTCGTCTTCACTTCTGAGGTAAAATTTGTCACTGTCAAATTTCATTCTTTTCGGGTCATTCATTGTTGAATTTGTGCCGATACACAAAAGTGCTTCATGAGCCTTGTCATCCTCTGCAAACGTATAATGAGAGTCATTTGTCAAAACTAGAGGTAAATTTAGGCTTTTAGAGAGAGCTATAGCCTGATTAGTTGGCTCAGCAAATTTATCAATACCATGACCCATAATCTCTATGTAATAACGACCAGGAAATACCTCGGAATACCAGCCAGCTACCCGTCTAGCCTCTTCGATATCGTTATTTCTGATTGATGACATTAACTCGCCGGATGGGCAACCGGAGAGCACTATTAGACCCTCTGAATGGTTGGCTAATAGCTCTTTATCAATGCGGGGTTTTTGATAGAATCCCTGTGTGTGTGCTAACGACGTTAGCGTAAGTAGATTTTGATAGCCTGTTGAATTTTGAGCGATAATCGTTAAATGGTTGGGTTGTCTCTCACGAGGATTTCTGTCCGACATCGCACCATGGGCGATATACGCTTCCATTCCTATAATTGGTTTTATCCCGTTTTTCTTTGCAGCTTTGTAAAAAGCCAAAGCACCATGCATATTACCGTGGTCAGTTATAGCCAACGCTGACTGGCCCAATTCTCGGGCTCTCTGCGTAAGCGTTTCCATTTTTGACATTCCGTCGAGAAGAGAATACTCAGTGTGTGTGTGTAAATGAGCGAACATTACTGTCTTTTCCTTTTAAAATGTTTAAGCGCCTATACACTTGAACTCTTGTCGGGAGAAAATAATACCACTCTTAAACCCAATCTTGCAAGATTTTGAGGCATCTAACCTAGTCAATTCCGAGATCAAATGCAGCATTTAGGGATACTACTGATTTTTCAACATCTTCAGATCTAACTACACAAGTAATACGTATATCTGAAGTAGATATCATGTCTATGTTCACATCTGAATCTGTAAGAGTTCTGAACATCCGAGCGGCGTAGCCCGGTGAATTAGTCATGCCTGACCCCACAACGGACACCGTGCCTAAGTCAGGGTTAGTAATCACTTCCGCAATACCTAATGTTTTTTGAGCTACCTTAACTGCTTCTACTGCGTCGTTCAAAAGATCCGGTGCCACTGTAAACGTTAAATCTGTTTTACCCTCGACCGAAGCATTTTGAACTATCGTATCAACTGAAACACCTGCCTCAGTTAATGGCTCGAATAATTTGGCTGCTATGCCTGGCTGGTCCGTTAGCCCTCGCAAAGTTATCTTCGCTACCCTAAGTTGGTGCGTAACGGCCCGCGCTTTTTTTTCTTTCTCCATTAATGCCTCTTTCCGAATGAGAGTGCCTGCTGACTCCGGATCAATAGTCGACCGGACATGAATTGTAACGTCATAATCTTGTCCCACTTCCACTGCTCGTGGATGCAGTACGCCGGCGCCAGTAGTGGCCATCTCCAGCATTTCATCATAGGAGATATCGAGTAATGGTCGTGCTAATGGGCATATACGTGGATCCGAAGTGTAAACACCCGCAACATCTGTAAAAATTTCACAGGTACCCGTATTTAATGCTGCAGCAAGAGCAACTGCAGTAGTATCGGACCCACCTCTTCCCAGAGTTGTGGTGTCCTGATTCTCATCCACTCCTTGAAATCCTGCAATTATTAGGCAACCGCGATCCGGTAGCCGATCCCGTAGTTTGCGAACATCTATGTTCTCGATACGAGCATCCCTAAACATGGCTGTTGTCTTTATTCCAGCTTGTGCCCCACTCAACGACAAAGCTTCTATTCCTCTTTTATGTAACGCCATAGACAACAACGCACTCGATACTATTTCACCTGTCGAAAGTAATGCATCATACTCGCGTCCCGACGGGCGGTCTGTTATTTCTGACACCATTTCTACTAGCTCATCAGTGGTATCTCCCATTGCTGAAACGACCACAACTGCTGATAGCCCAGCTTCGCAGACCTGCGATATTTGTTCAGCTACGCGCTCGATATGACCTGTCGTAGCGAGAGACGAGCCACCATATTTCCTAACTAGAACCTGCGATTTTTGGCTCATTATTGTAGGTTCTCCAATTTCGAATCAATAACATATGCGCCTCGTCCACCAATTTTACTTATCCGATCCTGAAATTGAAGCCCGTTTTCAGAGGCACAAGCTCGCAATGCCGCCAAAATAGACTGAGTTTCTGTAGGATCTGATAGCGCCGCCACGGTTGATCCTCCTCCTGACAAAAAAGATCCATATGCACCAGCGCTAGTAGCCGCCTCTAGTAGCGAATACATAGCTGGAAAGAGCTTACTTCTGACCGGCTGGTGTAAAACATCTCGAAAGGCTTCACCTAGCAACTCATACCGTTTTTCATAAAACGCCATAACCAGAAGCGCCACCCGACTCATATTATGAACTGCATCCCTGATACTCACCAACTCTGGAATAATTTCCCTTGACTCGTCAGTAGGCATAGAAAACTCAGGTATCAGCATTACGACATCTAAATCGTCAGCATACTGCAAAGATAGATGAGTTAAGCCTGAAGTTTTCGAGTCAGGGATCGCTAACTGAATTCCTCCATAAAAAGCTGGATATAAGTTGTCAGCATGACCCTCCAATTCAAGTGCAATCGCGAATAGCTCATCGTCCTTAACTCGACGTCCTGTCACCTCTGCTGCCGCGATTACGCCAGCAGAGCGAGCCATTGCTGAAGTGCCTAGTCCGCTACCGACTGGCATGTCACCTCGATAAATAACTGATACATCCATCTCTGATTCACCCATAATCGATAACCCGTAACGGGCTGCGTCCGATGCCATTGAGCTTATTACTTGGGATGATGATGAGTAGTTATTTTTGCTCGCGCCCTCAACGTGTAAACCAAACGTAAATTCAAATTCCGAAAACCAGTCCAAAGCCATACCTAAACAGTCAAATCCTGAGCCCATATTTCCCGAGCTCGCCGGTGCTTTAACCACTACCTTGGAGTTAATCATTAGTCTCCGATTAGCCTAATAAAATTTATCAAAACTCTTTAAAAACTCATCCTTATCGCTAGATTCGGCGTCCTATCTACGAGCCCGGAAGTCTCTCAAACACACTAGCTATGCCTTGCCCACCACCAATACAAAGTGAAACTAAACCATACTTCCCCCCAGTACGTTCAAGTTCATGCATCGCCTTGACGACAAGAATAGTTCCAGTTGCACCAACTGGATGTCCTAGAGCTATTGCACCACCATTAGGATTTGTTTTCTCCACCGGAAGATCCAAAACCGTCGAACAAGCTGCCGTCACTGAAGCAAACGCTTCATTAAGCTCGATGACATCCATATCACCAACCGATAGCTCTGCCCTGCCAAGCACTTTTCTGATAGCTGGGATTGGTCCGGAACCCATTATTTTCCAGTCAACACCCGACTCGGCTCGAGCTACCATTCTGAGCCTTGGAGTCAACCCAAGTTCAGCAGCCTTCTTCGCCGTTGTAACCACCACGGCCGCAGCACCATCATTTATTCCCGAAGAATTACCAGCGGTAACGGATCCATCAGGTTTAAAAGCCGGTCGCAAACCACCGAGTGTGTCAATAGTGGTTTCACGGGGATGTTCGTCTGTATCAAAAACAAATATTTTTCTACCCTGCTTTACTTCAATTGGATGAATTTGATCTGTAAATCTTCCATCTGCGATAGCTGCCGCTGCGCGCTGTTGTGAGCGTAAAGCGTACTCATCCTGCAACGATCGTGAAACCTCGAATTGTTCTGCCAAATTTTCAGCAGTTATACCCATCGGATAGTTTTCAAATGGATCTGTTACTAGATCCTGAGTACCATCTTCAAGCACGCCATCCCCATATCGATAACCATAGCGAGCCTTTCGAACATAATATGGCATTAGTGACATGTTCTCAGCACCGCCAGCTACTACTATTTCGGCGTCACCCGTTTCAATCCAGCGTGCTGCTGTATTGATTGCCTCCAAGCCAGAACCGCATATTCGATTAACCGTGTAAGCTGGGGTCTCAATCGGAAGTCCAGCTTTAATTGAAGCATGCCTTGCAATATATCCATCTTCAGCTACCTGACCTACACAGCCAAGTATCACCTGATCAATTTGATCGGGCTTTAGCTTTGCTCTTACCACGCTCTCTTTGATTACGTGAGCCGCTAAGTCAGACGCAGGAGTTTCGCTCAGCGCACCCCCAAACGTTCCTATTGCCGTCCGGCAACCGCTAATTATTACTATGTCGTCCATCATCCCCCCTGATAAACAAATTGAAACCGTTACTTACGGATTCACTTTGATGCCCATTATATATCCAAAACTAAAGTTTGAAACGACCAATATTATTTAGATCGCAAATACAAAGCCATTCTCTCGAAAGCTAAGCGAGTCAATTCACTTGGCGAAAGATTAGCGTCCAGCACCATCCACCTATCCTGATCTTTAGCTGCCATTTCTAGATAACCAGATCGAACCCGATCATGAAAGTCTAATGACTCAAAATCAAGGTAATTGTTGCCCCCTATGCGCTCAGAATCTCCAAATAAATTCATCTGATCTTCTATTCCATGACGACGAAGACCCTCCCGTGGGTCCAAATCCAAAAGAAAAGTTATAGAAGGCATCAATCCATTTATCGTCAAATTAACAGTTTCGTCAATTAACTCATAGCTCAAACCACGGCCATAATGCTGATACGCAAAAGTTGAATCAACATATCTATCACAAATAACTATATTCCCAGAATTCAGTGCTGGCCGGATAACCTCTGTAATGAGCTGTGACCGAGCTGCCGAAAAGACGAGCAATTCTGTCCGCGGATCAGGATTAATGAAAGGTTTCTCTCGGTGATCCTGATCCTCATTATTGAACAATGCTTTTCGCAGACGCTCACCTATAACAGTTCCACCAGGCTCGCGACATATTGTTACTTCCAAATCCAATTCCATTAACTTTGCACTGAGAGTGCTGCTAAGTGAACTTTTACCAGTTCCTTCCCCGCCTTCAAGACTCAGGAATAATCCTCTAGGTGTATCAAAAATATCATTCATGACCACACAACCACACGTTTATAGGGCTCTCGTCCCTTTGATGCGGATCTTAAACCATGCCGCTCTACCAACTCATGCTGTAATCTTCGAATGTAGGAATTCTGCGGTGACAGCTCTACCTGCCCTCCGCCATACATCCTTATAGAAGTAGATGCTTCCTCGGTCTCCTCCAAAGCTTTATTGGTTAGATCATCGGTTCGAGGATTAGTGTCAGTTATTAGTAACAACTGGCGCTCTATCTGATGCTGTGTATTGTTCCTTAACACGTATATTGGAATTCCGATATTCTCAGCGGCCTTTAAAGGGCCTGATCGCCTTCGATAGTATGGCCGCAAGGTCACAATCGCATCGGTTTCAGTTAAAGAGTCTACGACAATTGCATTTGATTTTGTAACTTGAATAGCTTTCTCAAGTCTTGCCCTTGAAACTCCAAAAGGCAACAGTCTCTGTGTAGCTCCATTTTCCGAGTCAAACGTCTCACCTTCTGACGAGATTTCGACATCCTCAGCCGGTATTGGATCAAGAACGGAATCTAGCACTAATTCCTGAGCAGATTCTATTATCCCTGTCTTATCTACTCTGCGGAGTTCCGCACGTACGTCCTCTCCACGCAGAAGTTTATCAACAGTAAGTGCTACATCTCCATGGATCGCGTATTCATAAAAAGAATTAATCTCCACTAATGATTCAAATGTCGGCGAATTTCTTCGCTCTAGAACCGTTTTCTGAGTATTACGACGTCGGGCTTCCTCATCTGACAAAGTGACTGACTCAATCCCACCTATAAGATCAGATAATGTTGGATTTTTCATCAAGTTTATGAGTCGCGTGCCATGTGCCGTAGCTATTAAAGTAACTCCGCGTTCTGCTATAGTCCTTGCTGCCTCAGCTTCGGCCAAACTGCCTATTTCGTCAATTACTATAACCTCAGGTGTGTGATTTTCTACAGCCTCAATCATCACTTCGTGCTGTGATTGAGGTTTAGGAACCTGCATGCGGCGAGCCGATCCTATCCCGGAATGAGGGATGTCTCCGTCGCCACCGATCTCATTTGACGTGTCGACTATTACAACTCGTTTGGATAGTTCATCAGCATAAGTTCGCGCTATGTCCCTCAACATCGTTGTTTTACCTACACCCGGCGCGCCAAGTAGAAGCACGCTGCTCCCCAATTCAATCAGATCACTGAGCGCCTTTCCAGATCCGCCTATTGATCTCCCAATTCTACAGGTAAGGCCAACGATGACTCCACCGCGGTTTCTAAGTGCCGAAATTCTATGAAGTGTCCTAGGAATTCCTGCTCTATTATCTGAACCAAATTCCGATAACTGTGCCACTATTCCGGCGATCTCTTGCTCCGTAACCGGGAGATCATCAATCAATTCGTCACCATCAACAAAACGAACTACTGGCAACCTACCAAGATCAAGAATGATTTCAACCAAGTTAGCCACATTTTTCGACCGAACAAATGTGGCTATTCTTTCAGGGATTATCTTTACTAGTAATTCAATCTCTGCAATTTGTTCTCGTTCGCCTAAGGACAAGTCTGCATTCCTCTACTTTGTCGCATATCAATGCAATTGTTCAAGCCAGGCATCCACCTTGCCGTTTCTTAAATCAAGAAATCCAATAGTACCCAATTGAGTCTGCAAATTTCTTGGGAAAGTCGGAGAACCTGAGTTTACTATCAGTACATCATCCCATTGGACTACAACTGGGACATGTGTGTCGCCTGCCACAACTATATCAACTGGTCCTTCAAAATGTCTGTCCATTCTTTCTTCTATAGAAGACAAATGAGCATAGGGTCTATCAGGAAAATCATGAGTCATGCCAATTCTTTTGTCGCCAAGCACGATTGACTGGTTGTAAGGTAAACGTGGATCAATTGGAGCGACCTCCCGGCCACTTGAACCATCATCACCATTTCCACATACCCCAAGAACCTGAGTGGCAGATCTGCTCTCAAAATAATCTAAAACTGCTATGTCGTGCATATCTCCAGCATGTAAAATGAGGTCTACTCCTCGTAGGGCCTCGTATGCTTCATCAAAAACGTCAAACCGCGCCTCCGGAATATGAGTGTCAGAAACTAATCCTATTAACATTCCGTTAGGGAATTCCTCGGTAAAATCATGATGATCAAGCCATGAACGTTGGGGCTGAATTGAAGTCATGATAAAACTATAAGGATATTTCGTCACTAAAGGTTACAATTGAGTCAAAGCTATATAGGAGCATGCCATGTCAACTAATTCATCGAGTGAAAACAATGGGTCCACCGGTACTTGGACCGTCAAGTCTGGTCTCGCACAAATGCTAAAAGGAGGGGTCATAATGGATGTTGTGACCGCACAGCAGGCTGAAGTTGCTCAAGAATCAGGAGCAGTTGCTGTCATGGCTCTGGAAAGAGTTCCCTCTGATATCCGCAAAGATGGCGGTGTTGCTCGAATGAGTCACGTAAAGCTTATTAAGGAAATTCAAGCTTCGGTCTCCATTCCGGTTATGGCTAAAGCTCGTATAGGACACTTTGTCGAAGCCCAAATTCTAGAATCACTCGGTGTGGATTATATTGATGAATCAGAAGTCCTTACAGTCGCCGACGAAGACAATCATATTGACAAGTCTGACTTTGCGGTGCCTTTTGTATGCGGTGCCAGAAACCTCGGGGAGGCCTTGAGGAGAATTTCTGAAGGAGCTGCCATGATTAGAACAAAGGGTGAGGCAGGAACAGGAGATATAGTCGAAGCTGTTCGACATTTAAGAACAATTAATGGTGAAATTCGAAAACTCTCCTCAATGCTCAAAGACGAGTTATTCACAGCTGCCAAAAATCTTCAGGTCCCTATAGAACTCTTGAGCACTGTCGCTGACACAGGAAAATTACCCGTTGTTAATTTTTCTGCTGGTGGAGTGGCAAGTCCGGCTGATGCTGCATTAATGATGCAACTCGGTGCTGAAGGTGTCTTCGTTGGATCTGGAATATTTAAATCAGCTGCCGATGTCACTAATGAAACTGATCGCTTAAATCAACAAAAGGCTATGGCATCCGCAATTGTTAAAGCTGTTACTTACTTCGAAGACCCACAAATACTCGCCGAGGTATCAGAAGCAATTCCTGACAGCGCGATGCGCGGGCTTTCAGTAGCACAGCTTCCAACTGAAGAGCTCATGGCAGGGCGTGGTAATTAAATGTCCAAAAGACCTCTTGTGGGTGTGCTTGCCTTACAAGGAGATTTTCACGAACATGCCGCGTCCTTACGTGAGGCCGGAGCGGAAGTTGCCGAGATTCGACATGCCGAACAACTGACAAATATTCAGGGATTAATCATTCCAGGTGGTGAAAGTACTACGATCGCACGATTACTAATTTCGTTCAATTTAGCAGACCCAATACGAGGACATATCGAACAGGGATTGCCTACTTGGGGAACATGCGCTGGAGCGATTTTGTTAGCGAAAAGTGCCCCTGATCTAGATCGTCCGACTATTTCGGTGATGGACATAACTATACGGAGAAATGCATTCGGCCCCCAGATTAATTCATTTGAAGAAGATATCTATGTTGACGGAATAATTGGCCTACCAATAAAAGCAATTCTTATTAGAGCCCCGATTATCTCAGAGATTGGACCCGAAGTAAGTGTTTTGGGCAAGCTTTCAGATGGCTCAATTGTTGCTGTGAAAGAGAATAACCTACTTGCCACGTCATTCCACCCAGAATTAACAAATGATGCCCGAATGCATGGATTATTCGTAGATATGGCACGTCAATACAACTAGTAAGTTAAAAAATAAACTCCGCGAATAGACCTGAATGAAATCAAATGTATCAATTAATTACTAAAAGAATCGCACTGCCAGTTCTAGGAATATTTGTTAGTTTATTGCTACTCAATACCTTCAATGACGCAACTCTGCCACTCTCCTTGTTAGCTTTTCTCTTTATGCTTTCAGCTTGTCTTAAGACACTAGAATCGATCAATTCACATAAATAAATTAAGCTATTCCTGAAACGATAAGAATTTGAGGTAAATAAACAATTAAATATGCAAAGTATTACCAATCACTCTTGATACTCGCTCGATAGAGGCTATTGATATGAAGATATCCCACCTAGGACCAGCAGGCACATATACCGAAGCGGCCGCGCGCCTATACTCTGACGTGGCTGAGCTGATTACATATCCAACTGTTCCAGAAGTGATACAAAGCGTAATAGCAGACACTTCGGATGTTGCTGTCTGTGCTTTTGAGAATTCTATCGCTGGAACAGTGTCAATAGAAACTATCGATCTACTATTAAAGACTGACTTTCCCCTTAAAATTTGTGGCGAAATCGTTCTTAAAATTCAGCATGGGTTAATTGCTAAAACTGGCACGACGATAGAATCAATTCGAACGGTATATAGCCATCCTTCGGCTTTAGCTCAGTGTCACACTACACTGGCTAAAATACTGCCTAATGCCACTCAGGTAGCGTTGCCGTCCACCACTGCTGCTGTGGAGGCTGCAACGACAAACGACGCGAGTGCGGCAATTGCGGGTGCCGTAGCAGCCCGTCAATATAATGCTCAAATTCTACTGCCTGATATAGGAGACGAACAACAAAACGCAACTCGTTTTTTAGTACTAGCAAAACAAGTTACGAGGCCTAGCGGAGATGACAAAACGACTCTCGTATTTACCACCTCTGATGCAGAGGAGTCGGGTTCACTCGTTAAAGTTTTACAGCTATTTGCGGAGAGGAAAATTAACCTTTCCCGCATTGAATCAAGGCCTACACGTCAGCAACTGGGTAATTATGTCTTTTCTATTGACATACATGGTCATGAAAAAGATGACGATGTTGGTCAAGCCTTGGCCGAAATCAGTAAATACACCTCTTGGGTTAACGTGTTAGGTTCATACCCACGATGGAAATAAATAATGTAACACGCTGTCGAGTGTACCTAATTACAGGTATTCACCTAATGAAATGAGCCGTCAATGAACGTAATTGGAAAGAACATAGGTAACTCGTTAGATAAAATGTACGAAGAAATTAGTTCCCAAGCTTCTGCTAACGGTCACAGTGAAATAATTCTAGAAAGCTTCGAGGGTGGTACTTTTTCTGCAGTTATTTGGGAAACTGAAAAGATTAAAATTCGACTACACAACGGTGTTCCCACCCATGCTATGCCAAGAATTCTTGGGGTCGCGCTGCAGCATGTTCGGCAAAAGCTTGATAAATTTCCCTCTGTACAAAAAACTGATAACGATGTTGTTGGTGGGTCTCTTGTTAGAGACGCACTTCGCGAACTAGTTCTTGCTCCTGAAGCTAACGAACATTTAGCACACCTCAACTTAGACACCGAATGGGAAGATGAACAGCGACATCAAGGTCTAAAGCAACTTATTAAAGATGCACCTGAAGAATTTCGCCACATCGGTGAGCCAGGAAATGCCTTTGCTTCACTGCTCTATGCTCGTTACTCCTTTGATCATCCTGAAGTTATGTGGAAACAGCTGAAGAAGCAATTTGTTGAGGAGTTACCAGCTGCGGCAGAAAATGGTGAAAGCATTGCTGAAATTGTTGGTAAAAATGGATGGGCTACACCCGCCGCCGCACTTAGTTCACTCCATCTGACACATGAGGAGCTTAATCTCGGCGCATATGTAGTGATAGAAAATAGATTGAAGACTGAGCTGGTTTAGGTTTTACTAGTCCTTATGCCGCAGATTTTCTATACCAAGGAACAAGATACTGCTCCCATTCGCTATATTGAGCCACATAAGAAATAAATGTCCTGCCGATATCTGTTCGAGGTCGTATAGGCTCAGCGCTAAGTTGCATTCCGGCCTGCAAGGGAGTTCTGCCACCTTTTTTGTGATTGCATTTGGAACACGCCGTAGTTATATTCTCCCACTCATGCTGACCACCTAAACGACGAGGTACTACATGATCAAGAGTTAAATGCTGTGAATCCAATTTGATAGCACAGTACTGACATTTATAACTATCTCTAGAAAATATTTCCTTACGAGTAAGCCGCGGCCGAGGGGTGGGCCGCTTAATGTAGCTCTGCAACCTAATCACGGATGGTGTGCTGAACACTTTGCCGCCTGCACTTTTGATACCTTCATCACCCTCTTCAAGTAAATCTGCCCTTCCGGTTATCGTAAGCACTACTGCCCTACGAACCGCACAAACGTGTAACGGTTCGTAGTTTTGATTAAGCACTAGAGTAGATAAATTCTTAATCGCGGTCAGCTTACAGCTCCTTTATAAAAGTGGCTATAGTGTAGCAATTATTTCATATTGAAATTGTCATATTTTATTCGCCACTCAAGCAACTTCGATAACGGATCTTCAAACTCAGTTGGAAACCCAATCTCCATAAAACTGTATACTCCCAGCAATTCTCTCGCAAAATATGACTCGTCTATACCTTGAATTAATGGCTGAGATGCAGGAAAACTAGATACCGAGGTTAAAACGGCTGTGATAATCAAAGTGGAAGATACAAAGCCAAGAATTCCACCCCCAAATCGATCGAGCCAACCAAGCATTAGAATTCTAGTAAAACTTCTTAGAACAAAACCTGATGTATACCCAAGCAACAAAATTCCGAATGTGATCGACAAAAATGCAATCAGTTTGGTTAAAACTTCATCATCAATAAGTAAGAGAAGGCTATCTGCTAAGTCAGAATAAAGTTGGCCCGCTATTAGTATTCCCACTACCGCGCTTGATAAGACCGCGAGTTGCATCAAAATCCCTGAGCGAAACGAATTCCACGTCACAAAGCCAACGACTATTACAACGCACGCGTCGAACCAATTCATCTACTATTCACCTATTTCAACTCTGAACTCTCAGGCTCTTTAGCGTTCTGAATAGAAATTACAATATTGCTATGCGGCCAATGACGTATACGAACATAAGGTTTGGCATCCAACTGCAGCTGATGATAAGCAAATGCAGAAATTTCAAATAATTTCTTATCAATCAAAAGATAGTAAACCTGTCCAAAAACTAAGAGTCTACCCTTTTGCCACAGGCGTGAGACTCTAGCCTCCGTAGTAATAGGTTTACTAACAATGTCTCTAACTACCGAAAATCCCTCAATAAATATAGCCACTGAAAATATACTTACAATAATCAATCCCACTGTGGTTTGAGGCAAAGAAAATATTAACCAGGTTAATAGTAAACAGCAACACAATGACAAGGGAACAAATAGGGATACCCTCATCCAAACAGAGCGTCTGCTAGATTTTTCATCTCTAAATTGAAGGTACAAATCATCAATTGGTGAAATCTCTCTTGTACGACTTGTGAGCCATATGCTCATGGCCTTGATAATGGTGACAAAGGCTCCAGTGAAAGATGCCAACAACAGCAGGTCGGAGTTTATTCCCCGATCATCAACGAGATTTGTAAATGGTTCCTGTACTATCAGACTCGCAGCTAGATACAACATGAACACAAAGCCAGCGAAACTCCAACAAATTAGAGAACGTCGATTTAATGAGTCCGAAGCCGCAACCGCAACTTCAACCTGTTTATCACTGCTGTTATTCTCGTATCTGAACATGATAGGTTAGTCGCTCACATCTCTGACTTGTGGTATTAGTAATTCCATGCCGATCGATAAATCATTACCATTCCTAATTAAATTAGCATCCCTGATCAACTCCGTGTATTCGTCGAGAGTGAGATCGGTCGGAAGAAATTGTTCCGCTATCGCATACAGAGAATCTCCTGCCACGACAATATATTTCCTATAGTTAAATTCAGGATTGCTCACAGTTGGACTTAGAGTCTGGCTGAGAGGATCACTCGCTAGTTCAGCAGAAGCCACATCTTTTGGAATTGGTTTCACCGCACTGTTCGGCTGAATCGATTCATTCACACCTTGGCTTGAGATTAGCATCGGTGATTGAGTGACAACCGGTGCTGCGAATCGCTCCCCCACACTGGAGCTTGACGACATATCAGTACCCATATCGTCTCGAGGTTCCTCTGAGTTTGGTATTTGCTTGAATCGGCTCAATGAAACAAAACTGTTCGTCGCTACCCGAGTATCCAAAAGCAGTGTAAAAAAAATAAGTGTTAGGAACGCAACAGTACAAAACACAGCCGAACTCATGCGACTCATCTCTAACCTCGATTTTATTGCTGAACAATCATCGCAAAATAAAGAGATACCGGACGACCCAGCAATCTGAAAATTTACTCCGCAACGATGACAATTGAATAAAGAATTGTCATCACTGATCTGGTCGAGATTATCTACATCCACACAAAAAGATTACCCTAGATCTCTGACTGCAGGCAACGGTCCAGCCAAAGCTCTAAAATTTCTCTCGTCTATTTAACCTCAACCGAAGCGCCTGCGGCCTCAAGTTTCTCTTTTATCTCATCAGCTCCTTCTTTATTGAGCCCGTCTTTCACCACTCCAGGTGCGCCCTCCACGAATTCCTTCGCTTCTTTGAGGCCGAGATCAGTTACGGAACGAACTGCTTTGATGACGTCAATTTTCTTTTCACCAAAATTTACCAAAGTAACAGTTAGATTGTCTGCGTCTGCTGCATCACCACCATCTGCGTCGACCGGAGCCGCTGCCACGGCTGCAACTGGCGCCGCCGCAGTAACACCAAATTCTTCCTCAATTGCATTATTTAAATCACGCAATTCTATAAGTGTCATTTCTTTGACAATTGTCATCACATCTTCAACGTGTCCCATATTTTCTCCTTATTTTTAAAAGTCTCGATCTCTATATTCGAGGCTTTTTACTATTCTGATTTATCCTCAGCTACTACGTCCTCAGCTACTACGTCCTCAGCTACTACGTCCTCAGCTACTACGTCCTCAGCTACTACGTCCTCAGCTACTACGTCCTCAGCTACTACGTCCTCAGCTACTACGTCCTCAGCTACTACGTCCTCAGCTACTACGTCGCCGCTCAACTCCAATTGGTTTGCTCTCGCCTCGATAAGGCCCACGAAGTCTCTCTGAGTCGCAATTAGTAACGAAGCGAACTCTGAAATTTTGGCTATTACATTTCCTGCCAAGCGTGCTAATAATTCTTCCTTCGATGGCAATGTAGCGAGTGTCTGAATATATGCAGCATCAATAACTTGGTCTTCATAAATTCCGTTACGGATCGCAAAATTCGTATCCTGCAGGCTATCCAAATAAGCCACCAGCGCCTTAATGGCTGTAATCGGCTCATCATACGCAAACGCTATTGCAGTTGGTCCGTCAGCAAGCTCGCTATAAATAGGCTTACCAGCCTCAGCTGCAGCTCGCCTCAAAAGGGTATTTTTTATAACTTTCACCTCTACCGAGGAATTCGACATTGCTTGACGAAGGGCCGTCTGATTAGACACACTTTCACTTGAAAAAGACGCTGCTATTGCAACTTCCGCCCTATTGATTCGATCCACGAGATCTGCCACTTGCTGAATTTTACGTTCTGTGGGCACAATTTAACTCCTTTTAACAATCGGCAGGAGATGAAACCTATATATGAGAATTCACAAAAGAATTCTCGTACTGAAATCTTCACCTGCAATGGGTCGGAACAATAACTGTTTCCGAATTACTCAACCCTGAACCATTGGTCTCTGGTCTTACTTAACTCTTCTCTATAAGCAGACTGTGAACACTATCTGTATTTTGAATTACAGTCCACAGCTTTAGCTTTTTTATGCCGTATCCTTGAGATCTTGAAGATCTAATCTCACTCCACGTCCCATTGTTGACGAAATGCTGGCTCCCCGAATAAGTTCACCCTTGGCACCTCTTGGTCTATTCCTTTCCATCTCCGAAATCAGAGCACGCAAGTTCTCCTCTAATGCTGTTCCTTCAAAAGAAGCCTTGCCAATTACAGCGTGTACTCCGTTATTTCGGTCCAATCGAAAATCAATCCTGCCTGCCTTCACTTCTGCAATCGCTTTGGGAATATCTTCTCCTGATAAAACCGTGTTCGTCCTAGGGTTTGGCATTAAGCCCCTTGGCCCAAGCACTCGTCCGAGGGATCCAACCTTCCCCATCAATTCACGTTGCGCAATTGCAACATTAAAATCCAACATTCCATCTCGCACAGAAGCCACCAACTCATCGCCACCGACATGATCCGCACCCGCCTCGCGGGCTAGAGTTGCCGCCTCGCCCTCAGCAAACACGGCTACTTTCACCACTCGACCAGTTCCGTGAGGAAGGCTGATTGTTCCGCGAAGTTGTTGGTCTTGATTTTGGCCATCTAACGCTGTCTTAATGTGTAGTTCGACAGTCTCATCGAACTTGGCAGTCGAGCTGCGTTTAACCAAGTCGACCGCCTCGCCTACTGAATAATCATTATCAGGGTCAATAAGCTCACTTAGCTCTTTGGTCCGTTTACTTGTTTTTGTCATCTTCAATCACCTTACATATCCACGTATTTAACTAAAATTTAGTCTGTTACTTCGATTCCCATTGAACGAGCTGTTCCTGATACTACGAGAATCGCCTGATCAATATCAGCCGTATTTAAGTCCGGCATCTTAATTTTTGCAACTGACTTTAATTGATCATGAGAAATCTTGCCAACTTTTTCCAAAAGAGCAGACGGTGATCCCTTGGTCAGACCAATTTGCTTAAGGATTAATTCGGACGTCGGAGGTGTAGTTATAGTGAAAGTCAAAGTTCTATCTTCGTAGACGGTGACCTTAGCCGGAATAGTGTTCCCTTCTTGCCCTTTAGTTTGCTCATTATACTGATTACAAAATCCTGGAATATCAACGCCATGTGGGCCGAGTGCGGTCCCGACTGGCGGAGCTGGAGTAGCTTTCCCAGCCTGAATATGCATTGTTAAAACTGCCTTTATCTTTTTCGCCATTACCCTAGTCCTTCTATTGCTTTTCTACTTGTAGGAAATCAAGATCTACAGGTGTTTCTCGCCCAAACATAGAAACCATTACCCGAACACGACCCCGATCAATGTCTATCGAATCCACTTCGCCAAGCATGTCAGAGAACGGGCCGTCTATTACCAACACAGATTCACCCACCGCAAATCCAATATTGAATGTTGCTTGGCCTAACTCATCTTCTTTAATTAATTGCTCCACTTCCTCATCAGGCATCGGAAGCGGTCTTCCCGTCTCAGAATTAGAGGCTGCAAAGCCAGAAACGCTTGGCACATTCTTTACTGCTCGCCAAGTATCATCATCCAATAACATTCTTACGAACACATAACCCGGAAATTTCTTGTGAGTCACAGTTTTTCGTTGACCCGCTTTGATCTGAATTTCCTCAACCGTAGGAATAAAAACATCAAAAATTCTGTCGCCAAGATCTAATGTCTGAATCGCCTGTTGAATATGCTGCTTAACGTTCGCCTCATGACCGGAGTATGTTTGGACGATAAACCAACTACCCGCAGATACTTCGCCATCAGACCCTGTAGAGTCCGACTCTTCACTAACAAATGATTCAGTAACCATATCTTTTACTCTCTATCAATCAACTTATCTAAATAATTCTCGTTCATACACCCTAACGGAACAGTGTTTGTTCCACTATCCAACTAAAAAACAGATCAAATCCACCGAGCACCAATCCTAACAAAATAGAAACCAAAATCACAACTACGGTTAGATTTGCAACTTCTAAACGGGACGGCCATGTTACACGTCGTAATTCACTGTATATGTCCGTAATCCACTTAGGTTTCCACCAACTTCCATTCCGTTGATTTTCTCCACTCGCAGTTGACGTACTTGTACCTAAGCCACCTCGAGGTGGAGTTGTTCCACGGCCCTGTGTCCTTCGATCAGCTTTTGCTTGCTCTCTTCGAGCTCTTCTTCCCATAATTCATTAACGCGTCTGTTGATGAACAACGTGCTGCCTACATTTCGGGCAGTACTTACGTAAACTAATCCGATCAGGATCGTTTCGCTTACTCTTCATAGTCGTATAGTTGCGATCACTACACTCATCACAAGCCAACGTTATATGCTCTCGGTCACCTTTTGCCATTGAAAGAACTCCTTGAGATATCTATTCAATAATTGAAGTTACTGCCCCTGCACCAACTGTTCGACCACCCTCACGAATTGCAAAACGCAATCCTTCTTCAATCGCAATTGGTTGCCCAAGCTCGATGGTCATCTCTACGTTGTCACCA
>CAVODE010000004.1:0-48484 GCA_963694535.1 Dehalococcoidia bacterium | reverse complement strand
GTGGATCCAAGAATCAATAGTTCCTCCGCCACTAGTGAGTGCCGGAATTTTAGCGGAATTGATGAAGCAAGTTAAACTGCCGTCCAACCTAATGCATACCGGACAAGAACAGACAGCCTACAGTGCAGTACCAGCTAATTCAGACCTCTTAGCCAGCATAACCCTAGTGCAATATTCTAATCGCCAGGGAGCAATCATAGCTACATTCGAAGCAAATCTAGTTGATGTAACTCAAGTTTTACTATTTCAAGCAAAAATCAAAGGACTGGTTCCACTAGGACTCAGTTAATTTAGGGAGTAAATATGGAAGAATACCCAGACCATCTGCCAACAATTACGCTCCAGATTTCTCAGGCACTCGTCGACAAATACAGTAAAGTGGCAGAAGACCACAACCCTATTCACCAAGATACAGAGGCCGCATATAAAGGCCCCTTTGGGAAGCCTGTAGCTCATGGAATGTTAGTTCTTTCGACCGCATCACAAATCATGACAACTACCTTTGGCAAACGGTGGGCTGAAAAAGGCAGTCTAAAAGTTCGTTGGAAATCACCAACAGCTATACCAAGCAGCATATGTACATCAGCTCAACTTAAATCTGCAAGCCAAGAACAGATAAAGTACGAAATAGAGTGCAAAGACAACGATGGCATTTTGCTTTTCTCAGGAACCGCAACTCTGCGCCTAGACACTTGAATACCGCAGCCATCAGGCTTTTTACTGCGAATCCGTCTTACTATATTGTCTATGAGAGCGACACATTTTCGATTACTTCTTTGGGCTATGGCAATTATAGTTATATTAATAATTGCTTACCAAGCTCGAGTGGCGTTGATACCGTTCATGATAGGAACGCTTTTCGCTTATATGGTCTCGCCACTTGTAGATAGGATTTCAAAATTCCTGCCCGTTCAAACGCATCGCGGGGACGTATGGCGAAGAGGAATATCTGTACTAGTCGTATATGCGATTGCATTGGGAGCGCTTATAGCCTTCATTTCGGCAATAGCACCATCAGTAGCAGAACAAACCCACTCTCTAGTTGATAATCTCCCCGAACTACTAGAAAATGCAAGAGTTCAATCAAATATCTGGGCCGATCAAATAAGAGAGTTACTTCCAGAGAGCACTAGGGCACGGTTCGATCAGTATTTAGGAGATTTGATCGAATCATTTAGCAGTGGAGCCAGTCGCACGATTGAAAACTACCCAGGTTTAGCTAGTAGTGCTATCACAACTACTGTTGGAATAATTCTCGGATTCCTTGTCGTTCCGTTCTGGATGTTTTACGCAATTAGAGACAGACATTTTGTCGAAAATAATTTGACAAACACTGCTCCAGAAGAAGTCAGAAACGACGTCAGAAATATTGCAAAGATTGGAGATTCCGTTCTCGGAAGATATATCCGTAGCCAGTTAATCCTCGGGCTGCTTGTTGGAACTGGCGTTGGTGTAGCGTTGCAGTTTTTAGGAGTAGAGTGGGCTCTCTGGTTAGGTGTGTGGGCCGGCCTTACTGAACTTATTCCACTTGCAGGCCCATGGCTTGGTGCCATCGCTGGACTTATTCTCATCGCAGCGACAGAGCCGAGTCTTTTCATCTGGGTTGCCTTGGTTTACCTAGGAGTGCAAGTGATTGAGAATCTGCTACTCGTTCCCAGAATTCAAGGCCATGCAGTTCAAATACATCCGGGTATGGTTTTATTACTTCTCGTGGTTGCAGGTTCGATTTGGGGGGCACTTGGCGTGGTACTTATCGTCCCACTTGCTGCTTTGACAAGAGAACTTTTCTGGTACGCCGACCACCGACTTAGGGGTAAGAGTCCAGATGAGGCATACGAAGAAACTCACGTTGCACAACTGTAGAAATAATTAGTTTTTAGGTTATTTCAACATGACTATTTGATCGTGACAACAAACTGAATGACTATTACATAGTGACAACTGAATCATTGCCTTACACCGTCCTTCTTATACTCGCCCAGATCACGGCGGGATCACTTGCCACACTAAGTATATTTAACTTGAGATTTCAGTTGACGCGAGGATATTTACTGACAAGTGCGGCAACTATTTTGTCTTTTGCACTTCTCACTTCCGGGACTATTTTGAGTCTAGAAATACCAGAATCAATATCCGGTTTCTTAATTAACAAAGAGATGGAAAATATCACGCGATTGCTACTACACGGAACAGTAATACTGTCCGCCCTGCATTTACTCAGTTTATGGAAATTGGAACCAATGATATCTAGAATACTTGGCGCCTTGGCCGCTATAGCAGGGTCAGCAGCAATCTTCGCTTTGGCAGCACTCTTTTCACCACCAGCTTGGTCATATCATATTGTTGCAATAAATCTCGTGCTAGGGAGCTTGGTCCTTGGGGGTTCATTGATGGCCATGCTCTGGGGACATTGGTATCTAACTTCAGGCAAACTGCCGAAAGAGCCTATGGTGGCAATGGCGAAATTTACTCTCGGAGCTCTCCTGCTTCATGCCCTGTCGACGGGCATATTCTCCAGCCTACCCGCGGCCTCACCGCCAATTAATGAAGTTGCTTTTGGTAACCTGTACCTTAATGCAAATTTCTGGCTACGCATGAGTGTCGGTTTCGGCTTCCCTATTGCTGCCACTTGGCTCGCGTGGCGTGCCGCTCTTATAAACGGAATGATGTCAACAACCGGGCTTCTCTATCTCGCGCTTGGGGCGATCCTTGGAGGTGAGACCTTAGGTCGAGCATTATTTTTTACGACGGGTGTTACTACCTAATATAGGTCGTAGGCTTAGTTACTGAACTAACTCGCAGTGGATGCCGAGGGTAGTTATACTTTGTCAATCCAAGACACCTTGTCCTACTCGGTAGGTATCCGGAAATTTCCTTCACACGGGATTGAAATAGAGAGGATTCTACTAAAGATCCCCAGGCAACCATGCAACTGTCGCACTTTTTGAGTTGCTCAAATAGAACAGGATCATTCCCTGGGCCGACAGGATCCGGGATAGAAGTTAATTTTTTTGGGTCAGTTGATCTATATCCAAAGAGATTAACAATCGATATGGCACCAAAACCCCACCGATTAGAAAAGGCAATACAGCGGCGAGTAGTCGCATCATCTGTTTTATCATCAGCTGTACTTGGGTTCAACATAACCCACAGAAGCACATCCCCATTGCTCCAGCGCCGCCGCAACGAATATCTATATAAGTTATCGCTTGAAACAGAGGCTTCGCGGATCAATTGAGCAACTTAACTACATTCTTATGAACAGGGGCGCGCTTCACCAGCTCCATCCGAAGTCTGAAAAGACGAACCGCAGGCGCACGAGGATACTGCATTTGGGTTATGGATTGTAAAGCCACTCTTCATTAAATCTTCTACATAGTCAATTTCGGCACCTGAAATCATGGGAACAGAATCTTTATCAATCACAACTCTGACGTCGTCCAAATCTACAATCCTGTCAGTTTCCTCTGCCGTCTCAGCAATTGACATTCCGTATTGAAAGCCTGAGCATCCTCCACCCACAACAAAAACC
The DNA here is from genome assembly GCA_963694535.1 of Dehalococcoidia bacterium. Lineage (GTDB taxonomy): Bacteria > Chloroflexota > Dehalococcoidia > UBA2979 > UBA2979 > UBA2979. The sequence continues at coordinate 44,952 of CAVODE010000004.1, read as the reverse complement.
CGGAGAAATGCATCACTAAAACCCTTATCAGCAAGAAGACTTTGTGCCTTAGTCACAGCTTTGGGAGTAACCGTTACAAATACCTCAGCTTCGTCGGTCGAGGCCATTTCCATCTTAGAAATAGTAGGACCCATACCTGGTAAAATTGATGTCATAGCGATTCTCCTTGTTTGCTTAAGTTGTGAACGATCTCAGTCTATCTTACTTTTCGATCAGATATGTCAATATCTGAGTACCCACTTGGTGGTCTTCCTCAGCTAACGTAACTCGAGCATCTAATAATTCGCTCAACAGCCTACAAGACCGCCCCACTTGGCCATCTTCATATCGAGCGACCATGCCCAATCCATACATTTCAACACGTTTTTGATCGCCGTCAACCGCATATCTCACTTGATAATCAATGCCTTCAAGGTACATGAATTGAGCCACTTGTTCTGCTCGCTCTAGCATCGTATCACCCGTAATTCGGTGCTTGTAGTCAGTTATTAATTGCGTCAATACTCGATCGTAAATCTCGCTTGGAAGAGAGTTGTCTCCGAGGCTACTAGTCTGATTCTGCGTGAGCAATAGAATTTGAGAAATGATTCGAGTCACCAAGCCTGCATAATTACGAGGAAAATGCTGGGTTCCACTTTCTGTCAGAGAGAAAAGAAACTTTGGTCTCCCCACCGATACTCGAACTGGCTCTTGTAAAACCATTCCATCACGTATCAAAACATCTAAATGTCTGCGAACTGTGGAGCCGGCAATACCCGTGTGGCGTGCCAAATCCAAAACACTCATCGGGCTATACCGCAGCAAAGAGACTATTTGACCTTTAGTGCCACGAGAACGTCGCCCTTGATGAACAGGTATCTCATGTTCGAATGTATTCAACATATTCCTAGCGTAGCATCCTTGCGTTATGCTCGATAGATAATGAGTGTCTCAACCGATGGTACAACACGTAGAACATATCTTGATCACGCAGCTACAACTGCGCTAGACGCCAGAGTATTAGAGGCAATGATGCCCTACCTTACGACTGACTGGCATAATCCATCATCAATTTATGTTGAATCACAGGGTACTCGGCGTTCGATCGATTCAGCTAGACATAAAATATCATCCATTATTGGCTCAAATCCTGATGAAATACTTTTTACATCTGGAGGGTCTGAATCTGACAATCTAGCACTGAGAGGAGTTCTTGAGGCAAAGCGGACTAGGGGGAAACACGTTATTACATCCGCTGGCGAACATCATGCCGTCCTAGACCCACTAGAACAACTAGAACACTTTGGAGTCGCCGACGTCACGCGCTTGCCACTCCAAAGAGACGGGACTGTCTCGATAAGTGATGTAAATAACAGTCTGCGAGAAGATACTGTCCTTGTTTCAATCATGCATGCTAACAACGAAGTAGGGGCTATCAACAACATCTCTGAAATTAGTTCCGTTGCCAAAAGTTATGATGAGCGCATAATTGTACACACAGATGCAGTCCAATCAATCGCTCATCTACCCGTAACAATCAATGATTTAGGAGCAGATCTAGTTACATTTACGGCTCACAAAATGTACGGGCCAAGAGGAGCTGGAGCTTTATATATAAAAAGCGGCACCCCAATTACGGGACAGATTATAGGAGGAGGACAAGAAAATAGCCTCAGAGCAGGAACAGAAAATACGGCAGCAATAGTTGGCTTTGCCAGTGCACTTGAAATTAGTTCGCAAGAGCGCGAGCGTGATTTGGCAAACGAACGTACGCTCCAACAAATGCTAATCAGCGAGCTGCCCAGGAAGATTCCATATCTGGGTATAACCGGGCCTAGTGACCTGAGCAAACGATTGCCCGGCCATGTCTCTTGTGTAGTTGGCTTTGTAGAAGGAGAGTCTATTTTATTGGCTCTCGATCTAGCAGGCATAGCTGCCTCTTCAGGGTCAGCTTGCACTACCGGTTCAATCGAACCTAGTCATGTGCTCACTGCAATGGGAGTGCCACAAGATTTGGCTAGGGGGTCGCTGCGTCTATCATTTGGTCGAAATAGTAGTGTGGATGATGCTAATGAACTTCTACTTAAACTTCCAGCTGTAATAGAACGTCTTCGCGCTCTATCACCAAATATCATGGAGCCAAGCCCAGATTGGACTGAATGGTTCTAGCGCCACGAATAACAGTGAGAAAACCTAACTAAACGTTAGTGATGCCTTTTCAGCTTAGTAAAACGGATTAATGGCAAATATCTTAGAATGGCCGTACCCAAAATTTCTGAGGCGTTAATCACCCCGAAATCTCTACTGTCAGTACTCGCACGCCGGTTATCACCCATAACAAAGTAGCTAGCATCTCTTATTTGATTAACCCCACGTGCTGACTGACTAACTTCCTCTATGTCGTCGTGCAAATAAGGCTCTTTCAAGAGCTCGCCGTTTATGTAGACTAATCTAGAAGCCCGAACGGACTCTCCAGGTAGACCAATTATTCGCTTTATGATGAGAGTGTCCGACAGCCCTCGTGGATCTCTGAAGAACACAATGTCACCACGCTTATGCTCGGTATCACTTTGTGTTCTTTTAACAAGTAGACGATCACCTACTACGAGAGTTGGAAGCATACTATCGCCCTGGAAACTAACTGGCATCCAGGCCGATAGTGCGCCCATAAATCTATCTTCTAGTTTTTGGTCGCCCAAAACATATCGGCAAATTCATCAACCTGCTGACGGAGGTTTGCAGCATCTGCAACATTCGCTCCCTGACGACATGCGCTCGCTGTCTTCATAATTTGCCAGACCTTGGCATGTAGGTCGGGGAATTTCTCTAGGTGCTCTGGCTTAAAGTAGTCTCCCCAAATTATTCTTACTTCATGCTTGACCTTCTCAGCGTGAGTTTCCTTCGCAGTAACATATCTAATAAATGAATTACGCGTCGCATTTGAATTCGCCTCGACTCCATCCATTAGAGTCATCATTTTTTCAACTGTTTCCGCCGCCAACTGCGCATCCTTGGGATCATAAATCCCACAAGGAACATCACAATGACCGTGAACTGTGATCTCAGGATTAGCAATCCTTCGTAATGTCACAGAAATTTGACTAAAGTTCATAATACAAAACCTCCCCTATCTATGCTGACTATCAGATATCTCCAGATTACCACGTCAGATTCATATTGAATGTCAGATTAGACACATCTATCCAGAAATTCCTGATTGCGGCAACACGACCACGAGAGGAGCGGGCTTAGGTGCTAGTACCAACAATGATGCTCCAACGAAATACGCAGCCAGTAGACAAATAAACGCGATTTGATATGACTGGTATATATCAAAACTTAGCCCGACAAATATTGGACCGATAGCCCCCAGACCTATGGTTAGAGGCATCCCAATTCCACGAATGGAGCCAAGATACTTTCGGCCATAATAGTTGGCCCAAATTGATTCACCCACTGGAATCGTACCGCCAAATCCAAAGCCCCAAAGAAAGAATCCTAGATATACGAGTGGCAGAGAGTTCGTCGAGGAGGCTACTAACATTAACATTACACCTGATCCAGAAAATATTAATGTTGCTGCAGCCAAGTAACGGACCGGTATTCGGCCAAGCCCCCAGGCCCACGGAATCTTCGAAGTCAAGTTAGCAACTCCATTAATTGAGAAAGCGATCGCGGCAACACTCCTACTAAAATCAGAGTCAGTGATGAAGGCTGTGCCATGCATAAGAATTGCCATCATTGCTGCGGTATTCAGACCATATGCTGCACTGATAAGCCAGAGAGAACGCGTCCTGATAGCGCGGCTTCGCGTGTAGGAATTAGTTTCGTCGGCGAGGACCTCCTGATATCCAACTTGTGTCACCGTGTCGTTTGTGTTTCGTTCTTTTACACCATCTGGAAGTAAACCATAATCTTCCGGTTTCTTACGCAATAACAATGTTGCAGCACTAAGAAGAAGAATTATTAACCCCGCCCGCCAAAGAAAACCAGCCCGCCAACCAGCGGTATCTACCACATAGGTCATTAGTAACGGCCATAGAATATTGCCCAGAGACACTCCAGTTGAACCCAGAGCGAGCGCCCAGCCACGATATCGTACGAACCATTTTGCGACAGTGACATTAACTACAAGAGGTCCCGCAAGCGATGCTCCAGCTGCACCACCGGTGACAGTCAGTAATGTAAATACTAAAAGTGACTCGATTGTGGAAATATACATAAATGTAATTCCGAGAACAGTTGCACCAATCGCAATTAACTTTCTTGCGCCATACTGATCCAGTAGTTGCCCTGAAAAAACACCCAATATTCCTCCTAGAAGGAGGGAGATTGTTCCGCTTAGCGAATATTCAGCCGATGACCAGCCCAAGTCATCCATCATCGGTCTCTGGAGAATACCAGTAGCTGTACCACTTACTCCTTGGGATGCGATTAATGCAAATATCGCTCCAAGGACAACCCACCATCCTTGGAAGATAGGTCTCCTAAATTTTACAGAATTATAGAGTGTCCGCACCGATTACATTTCCCTAATCGGATATTCAACCAGAATTAGCTAAAGGAACTCCACCACTTCGTCTCATGGGATCATCAAGTCCCTCATATGGCGGAAAAAGAGACTCTAGTTCTTTTCGAACAGGATCTCCCTCCGGTAGGTATTGAGAAAAATCTCCATCTGGCTCGGGTCTTTCTCGTTGGCCTGTGACGCTAAAATCTTTGATTCGCTCTTGAAGCATCATTAATGCCTGAAGAAGGCTCTCTGGCCTCGGCGGACAACCAGGAACATATACATCAACAGGAGTAAGTAGATTGACACCAGGGACAACGCTATAAGCGTACGCAAAGGGACCGCCCATCGTGGCACACCCACCCATCGAAATTACCCACTTAGGTTCGGCCATTTGCAGATAAATTCTTCTAAGTACTGGCGCCATCTTCCATGTCACAGTTCCAGCCACAATCATCAAGTCTGCTTGACGAGGAGATGCTCGAAATACCTCTGAGCCGAATCGAGCAATATCGTATCTACTCGTAGCAGATGCAATCATCTCGATTGCACAACAGGCAAGTCCAAACATTGCAGGCCATAGGGAATGAGCCTTTGACCAATTTAAAATACTTTCAGTCGAGGTCACTAACACATTTTTGCGAACTTCTTCTTCTATCGCTGCTCTCTCAAGCTCAAAGTCTTCAGCAATTGGAATTCCACCTAAATTAGGTATGCTCGTAACACCTGATGATTCCTGTGCAAATTGGAGAAGCCCTGGATTTTGACCTAAGGTTTCAGATCTCACAGTACCTATACCCGATGTATGTCGGTTCCAATCGAAGTCGTCCCGCATATTTTCCATATTCTTTAGATAGTAACGCTTCCTATAGCCAGGGTCGAGATGGTGAATCTATGTCGCTTGAAATAAAAGAAGAGGCGATAAATATCGCCTCTTCTCCAATCTTAGAAACAGTTCTCCTGGATTTAGTACATCTCACCGCCGGGCATTGCTGGAGCAGCATTTTCTGGCTCATCAGTGACCAATACATTCGTGGTTAACACCATCCCTGCAATCGACACCGCGTTCTCAAGAGCAGCCTTAGTAACTTTCGCTGGATCAATGATACCAAGTTCAATCATATTTCCATATGTGTCAGCGGCCGCATCGTACCCTTCACCCTCATTGAGTGCGAGAACGCGTTGAACAATTACCGAGCCATCTTGCCCTGCATTCGTTGCAATTCTTCGCAGTGGCTCTTCTAGTGCACGCCGCAAAATTTTCGCTCCGGTACCCTCGTCTTCATCCGCAAACTCTAGTGAATCAAGTTTTTCAACAGAATTCAAGAATGCGACTCCACCACCTGGGACGATGCCTTCGTCCACCGCAGCACGAGTAGCCGACAAAGCGTCCTCAACTCTGTGCTTCTTCTCTGTTAATTCAACTTCTGTGGCAGCTCCTACTTTGATGATGGCAACCGAGCCAGACAAGCGGCCAATTCGTTCTTCTAGCTTCTCTTTATCCCAATCAGACGTGGCATTATTAAGTTGGCCTCGAATCATCTGAGTCCGTCCTTCAACAGACTCTTCAGTTCCACCACCCTCAATCAACGCACATTCTTCTTTGGTAACAACCACTCGACGAACTCTTCCAAAATCCTCTACCGTCACGGTATCGTCAAGATTTCTATTCAACTCTCCTGAAATCAATGTTGCCCCAGTAAATGCAGCAATGTCACCTAGGTTCTCTTTTCTACGATCACCAAAACCAGGTGCTTTCACAGCAACCACGTTAATAGCGCCTCGTAATTTATTGACTGCTAAAGTAGCCAAGGCTTCTCCGTCAATATCCTCGGCAATGATCAATAAGTCCTTAGATACTTGTAATTGCTTCTCCAACCATGGAAGAACATCGTTCACAGAGGATAGCTTCTGGTCTGTTACTAAAATATAAGGATCTTCGATAACCGCTTCCATACGCTCTGGATTGGTGACAAAGTACGGAGATATGTAGCCACGATCGAAGGACATTCCTTCTACGTACTCAATCTCTGTCTCAACACCTCGGCCCTCTTCGATAGTAATGACACCATCTTTCCCAGCCTGCTCCATTACCTCACCAATAAGGTCGCCGATTTCACTTGAAGCTGCAGAAATCGCAGCAACCTGAGACATCTGCTCTCGAGTGGTAACTTGGGTGGCTCCACCAGTAAGTTCTTCTCGAATTTTTCGCGCTGCAACCTCAAGGCCTCGCTTTAATGCCATAGGATCTGCTCCAGCAGCAACATTCTTCATACCCTCATGCACGATTGCCTGGCCGATTACCGTAGACGTAGTAGTTCCGTCACCCGCGATGTCATTAGTTTTTGACGCAATTTCTTTTGCTAACTGCGCACCAATATTTTCGAACTTATCACTAAGCTCTATGTCTTTAGCGATCGTCACCCCATCATTTGTAATCGTAGGATTTCCAAACCGCTTATCAAGTACGACATTTCGTCCTCGCGGACCTAAAGTCATTTTAACCGCGTCAGCCAATGCGTCGATTCCGTCGCGAAGTGCCTGACGTGCGCTTTCATCAAAAAGAAGTTGCTTAGCCATATGTGCTCTGCTCCCTATATCTCTATTTACTTACTATTCAAAACGTGCCTGTTATTTCGTCAACGAGACGGACGCACAACATGTACAAATGAAGTACCCCCGAAGAAGACATTCACCGTCTTAGCACTCTCAGACGGTGAGTGCTAATTTACCCACTTGTGAGCCACTGCGCAAGTGGGTAAATATAATTTCTACATATCGCAAAAAAATATATTGCCCGCAAGACCAAAATCCATAGCACCTTTTGTAAGGATAATTCCCTCAAAATACAGCTATAGCAAGACATTCCCTGATTCTAAATTATATAGTTAGGAGACTCTCACTAATTAATACCAAGTCGGCCCGCTATGAAATAATCAAAGGGTTGTCCGTTCGTTCTAACACTTGCCCAATAATCCAACTTTCCTGATTATTTGTTTTCATCGCCTCTGAAAACAAGCTAACGTCAGATTTAGGCAAAGCTATTAGTAATGGTCCAGATGTTTGCGGATCGAAAAATACAGAGATCAGCAGCTCCGAAACCAGTGAATTGACCTTGATCACCTTCTCAAGGCTAGATCTATTATTACTTAAACCATTAGATTCTGCCCCTGCAGAGAGCAACTCAAGAGTGTTCGAGAACAAAGGAACCGCGTCACTATATATTTCAAGAGTACATCCTGATGCGTTCGCCATTTCAACTGAATGTCCAATCAATCCAAATCCCGTTACGTCAGTCATCGCCGATGCATTATGTAACCGCGCCAACTGAGACGGAATCTTATTAAGTCGTAACATTGACTCAATGACAATTGGTAGGCTGAGATGAGATTCGGGCAAAGACTCTTTTGCGGCAGTCAAACTTATTCCAGTTCCTATGGGCTTAGTCAAACACAAAACATGTCCAGGCATAGCTTCGCTATTTCTGATCAAGTCATCGGGCGACACGATTCCCGTAACGGAAAGTCCGAACTTAGGCTCGGGCGATACAATCGTGTGCCCGCCAGCCACTGTTCCACCTGCCTCCAAAACTTTCTCTCCGGCTCCACGAAGCACCTCGCTCAAAATTGCATTGTCCAATTGCTCGGGCCACGCAACGATATTTAAAGCAAGTTTCACGTCCCCTCCCATGGCATAAACATCAGACATTGCATTCGCTGCAGCAATCGCTCCATAGGTCCATGCATCATCAACAAGTGGTGGAAAGAAGTCGAGAGTTTCAATTAAAGCGACTTCATCAGAAATTCTGTACACAGCTGCATCGTCTGCATTTTCAAATCCCACAATCAAGTTTGGGTCGTTTGAGTCTGAAAATAACTTCTGCAATGGGCGCAAAACTTGCGCCAAGGACTCAAGTCCTAGTTTTGCACCTCATCCGCCACAACTGGCGAGATCTGTAAGACGAATTATTTCATCTCTCGTCAAGTCGAACTCCTCACGCTAAAAAAGTTCTAACATATAAATTATGAGTACAAGTGTACAACGACCGAAGAAACTTCAAAATCAAAAACTGTGGAATCCGGAAGAAATAATCGAGATTCTTGATATTGAATACTCACGTCCGCCACAACAAACTTCAAGATCTCCTATTTTTGAACTAATTCTCACTGTTTTGTCACAACACACCTCTGACCATAATTCTGGAGAGGCTATGCACCATTTACTAAGAGTATTTCCAGATTGGCAAAGCGTTTTAAACTCACCCGTGAGTGTTTTAGAGGAAGCAATTCGCCCAGGTGGCTTGGCTCCCACGAAGTCAAAACGTATTCATCAAATTCTTAAGGAGATAAAACAGCTCCAACCTGACTTTAACTTAAATTTCCTCGCCGTTCAGCCACTTGAAGAGGCGCGCACTTGGCTAACATCGCTCCCTGGAGTGGGTCCAAAAACAGCAGCATGTGTCCTGCTCTTCGCACTTGGGCGGCCGACTCTGCCGGTAGATACGCATGTAGAGCGGGTTTCAAAGCGTCTGGGTCTTGTACCGTTAAAAATGAATGCTGACAAGGCGCATATTCTACTAGAAAAATCTGTGAAACCAAAAGATGTATATGCCTACCATATGGATCTTATTCAACATGGGAGACGAACCTGTAATGCCCGCAAACCAAAATGTAACGAATGTGCGTTGATAAAAAAGTGCCCGCAAAATGGCGTACCTATTGCATCTTGACCGAGTACTACTGCCCTTGCATCCGTCTTTTACGGAGCAGCCAAAGCCCTAACAACACAGTGACCCCAGATCCAGCAAAAGCTAGAGGACGTGAAATCAGTACGAAATACTCCACTGGGATAGAGCTGAAAAGTAACGCTGTTCGGATAATACCGGTAGATAAATTGACACAACCTATTACCGCCGTCACTTGCTTAAGAAATTTAGTCTCTGATTGGATGTTCCCTCGAACAGCTGGAAACATCTCTTCCATCAACAGACCGGCCAATGGCCGATTAGCAAAAATTGATCCAAACATAAAAGCCGAAGTCACGAAATCTTCAATCGGATCTGTTGCAAAAAAAATGCGTGCGCTTCCTGTAATCAGTCCCAATATCGCTCCACCGAAGAAAAGTGTCCCGAAAAGCAATAATAGCCAACGTAATCGAGTTCGTTTGCGAGTTAGAAAAAGTACGTATAAGCCTGCGATGGCTGCAACTAATATCCCGAGTCTCTCGTCTCTCTCAAGAGCAATGGAAATAAAAGGAATCGGCAAAACTGAAAATATCACAGTCTTGTCTAGTTTTAAAAGTTGTGACAATGGAAGCTTAGATAGATCTATTGGCCCAGCCACAGAATTGGCAGATGATTTATCCAAGTGATCTGATTCCTTACGACTTGTCATGAGTCTCAAAATCTAACAATAAACTCATCTCCGTATTAGATCTCCATTCTCCAAATTTATACCCAGTCTCTGGTTCAAGTCCAATCCGCTCAAAATTAAGGCTTTCATGAAGCAAAATTGAACCGATATTAGACGAGTCTATCCAAGCAATCAATACGTGAAGCTTCAAGCATCTGGCCGCTTTAATTGAGTGAGTGAGAAGTTGTTTACCTACCCCTTTTCGCTGATACTCTGGGTCTACATATACGGTGCTCTCACGCGTATACTTGAAACCTCCACGAGATCCGCGATAATTCGTTAAGTACGAAAATCCAAGTAATCTCTCCTCCATCGTATCTTCTTTCTGCACACACACAAAAATCGGCTGTGCATCACTCTCCGTGTGTGATAAGAACCAGTCAAGTCTCTCTGGCGCAGACCATTCGTCCGTGTGCCATGTGGCAGTCCCTTCGCGAATTTCTCGATTGTAAATCCTATTTATAGCATCTAAATCCGAGCGTTTGACTGGTCTGATTACATGATCCATAGCAGTTATAATAATCAACTCGACAAGATAATGGATAGATAGAGGATTAGATGGACCACGATTCGGCAAATCAAAGTCAAAATAGCCTGAGCTGGCTAGTCGACGGCGGGGTAACATCTGCGCCCGGCTTTTTGGCTGGCGCAAGTTATGGCGAAATCAAAAATTACGGTGACGAGCCACGATTTGATGTCGGTATCTTGGCCGGAACCGAAAATTGCACTGCGGTGGGTATGTTCACTAAAAGCTCTGTCACCGGATGGACAGTTCAACGAAGCAGAGAATTACTTGGAAAAGGAAATTCGTTCAGGGGTGTTGTAGTTAATTCGGGGAATGCAAACACCATGACTGGTGAACAAGGCAAAATTGACTCGAATGAAATGGCGGCACTGGCATCAGCTGTCCTTGAAACGGGTCCAGACCTTATTTTGAACGCGTCGACCGGAGTAATCGGCAGAACATTACCCATGAAAAAGCTCAAGGCAGCTATCGAATCGATTGACATGCGTCAGGACGGAGGAGGTGATTTTGCTCGATCAATTATGACCACCGATACCACCACTAAACAATGCGCAATCAAATTCATCGTTGAAGATATTGAGTACGTGGTCGGTGGATGTGCCAAAGGATCTGGGATGATACATCCTAATATGGCAACCATGCTGGCGTTTATTACGACAAATGCCTCGGTTGATCCCGACTGGCTACAAAGCACGCTTACCAAAAACGTCGATTGTACCTTCAATATGCTTGATATTGATATGGATACTTCAACCAGCGATACAGTTTTACTTTTTGCAGCAAATAAAACTGGAGAACAAATCACAAGTAACGAACACCCTGCAGCCGAGTTATTGTCGCAAGCAATTTTTCAGGTGTGCCGTGAGCTCGTTAGAAATATAGCTTTTGACGGCGAAGGAGCCACGTCTTTGATTGAAGTTGTTACGAAAGAGGCAGCTACGGAAAACGACGCGAAGCTCGTTGCAAAAACCATCGTCTCATCGCCGCTAATAAAAACCATGGTGACGGGTAAAGATCCGAATTGGGGTCGCATCCTAATGGCCGCCGGACGCTCGGGTGCTGACGTTGATCCTGATTTGCTATACGTAGAAATTGCAGGTACAGGAGTTTTTAAACACGGGTCTCCCATGGATGTCGACTTGGATCAATTATCGGTGCAGATGGATACTGAAGAACTGAAAATAGAGATATCTCTTGGAAAGGGAATGTTTGAGGCAACTGCTTGGGGCTGTAACCTCACAAAAGAATACGTGACAATCAATGCTGATTACACTACCTAACGGTCTGACGGAGAACTTTTAGTGAATCAAAAAAACATCCCGATTAGCGTTATTAAAATCGGAGGCTCTACGCTTGGGTCGAGCGATACGTCACTGCGCGACATCGTAGCGCAACATGGTAAAGATCGACTATACATAATTGTTCATGGTGGTGGTGCCCTGATATCTCAATGGCTAGATCAACTAAACATAGAAACCAAATTCCTCGATGGTTTACGAGTGACTTCGGAGCCTGCGCTTGATGTAGTCATCAGTGTACTCCGAGGGATTGTAAATACGTCATTGGTTTCCGAAGTGAATAGCCTTGGCGGTAGAGCGATCGGGTTAAGCGGTATCGATGACCAACTTATTGTTGCGCGTCAAACTAGCTCAAAATTAGGATTGGTTGGAACAATTACTCAGGTTCGTACGAATATTCTGACCCATCTACTAAGTGAACGATATATTCCTGTTATTGCGCCTGTCGGCGTTCAGCCTCCTGCACAAGTATTAAATATAAATGCTGACGCAGCCGCCGGTGAAATTGCTCGTGAAATTAATGCGGATGAACTGATATTCATGACCGATGTAGATGGCCTGCAAGATGAAACTGGTCAGACATTACAGGTGGCGGATAACGACTTAATCAAAGAGCTCACACGTAACGGAACTCTCACTGGTGGAATGATACCAAAGACTGATGCGTGTCTCAGAGCTGCTGAAATGGGGATCGACGCGCGAATTATCAACGGAACAAAGCAGAGTGCTCTATTATCAATGGAGTCGCAGAGTAACGGAACCAAAGTTAGATGGAACGGACGCTCTTGACCATATAAAAAAATGAGTCTTATTACGTGAATTAGAAATATAAAAAGCCTGGTAGGCTGAGGGAGCGGTATGACATTTTTTGATGATAAAAAAGACGGTGATTTAGGTCCTCCTCCAGACATATTCAAGTTTGGCAATAATTCAGGCTCGAGCGGAGTCCCGGTGAAGTGGTTTGTGTTCGCTGGTGCGATAATTCTTTTATTCATAGGCTTAAGCACTGGTAAAACAATTTATGCAAATATTCTTTGGTTTGACTCGGTGGGCTTTCGAGGCGTGTACAGCACGGTAATTGCAACCAAGTTGATTTTGTTTGCGATTGGATTCATTACGGCTGGTAGCATAATCGCTTTAAGCGCCAAGCTTGCTGAACGATTCGCACCTCCGGTCAACATCGATCTACTCGAAGGCGAGTTAAACCCAGCCTCACTGAAGAAAATATTGACGGTACTAGTTGCTGGCATAACTATATTTCTCGCAATTCTCTTCGGTGTGGCGCTCTCATCATCGTGGGAAGTAATACTGCTTTGGTACAATGGCATGCCTTTCAACATGGAAGACGCTCAGCACGGAAAAGATCTCTCGTTCTATATATTTGACCTACCCTTCTTCCGATTTATTCAAGGCTGGATCACCTGGCTCGTAATAATCAGTGGAATAGTGGCTGGCGGAATATATGGACTGACTCTTTTTGGCAGATCACTTGAGCAAATAACATCTTCACTGCCACGTGGCCTCCGAATTCATGCCTCCACAATAGTGGGTCTATTGATCATATTAATGGCTTCAAGGACTTACTTTGATATCTTTGATTTAGTAAACAGACCCGGAGGAATTGTTTACGGAGCGACGTACACCGACGTTACTGCGCGGCTCCCGGCCATGTGGGTGATTATGATTCTAGGCATCTTTGCTGGAGCAGCAACGATTGCAAATTCATTTCTTACAGATAAAGGATTCAAGCTACCTTTCTTCGTGATTGGGCTTTGGATCGCGGCAGGCTTTGTGGGCGGTGCTCTTTATCCAGCCAGTATTCAGAATCTTCAAGTAAACCCAAATGAGCGTGAAAAGGAAGAAGCTTATATCGAGCGTAATATCGAAGCTACACGTTTTGCATATGGCTTAGATAAGATTGAACAGCGACAGTATCCTGCTAACGAACGTGTAACTCCTGCCGAATTCGCGGCAAACCCGAAAACTCTAAAAAATGTACGCGTGCTTGATCCAATACCAGTACGTGACACTTTTAATCAGATACAGGGAATTAGGCAACTCTATCTCTTCAAGGACGTGGACGTAGATAGATATCAAATTGATGGCGAGGTAAGGCAGGTAATGATCAGCGCGCGCGAACTCGATATTATGCGAGCGCCTGACAGTAACTGGACACGAGAACGACTTCAGTACACTCACGGATATGGTGCCGTTATTTCACCTGTTAATGAGATAGAGGTCGACGAAGGCCTGCCAGTTTTGTGGACAAGCGACATCCCACCTGTGTCCGATGTTTTGCCATTAAGTGAAACGGGAGCTCGTATATATTTCGGAGAACTTACTAATCACCCTATTGTCGGAAATAGTAATGAGCCGGAGTTCGATTACCCTGAGGGAGAAGGAAACGTAACCACGAAATATGCCGAAGATCGAGGAATTAGTCTTAATTCTTTGGCTAAGCGTATAGCACTATCCTGGGAGTTATCTGATTGGAATCTAATGATTTCAAGTCAAATCACTTCAGATTCAAGACTTCTCATGAAACGTAATATTAAAGAACGTATTACATCGATTGCGCCATTTATTTCGTTAGATAGCGACCCTTATTTAGTAAATATTGACAGTGAGTTACTCTGGATAATCCCTGGATTTACCACTGCCAACAATTTACCCTATAGCCAGCCTCGAGGAAGCATTAACTATATTCGGAATTCAGTAGTCATCACGGTTGATGCACAAACAGGTGATGTGATTCTTTACTTAATAGATGAGATCGATCCCGTAGTGAATACCTGGGCAAAAATTTTCCCTGATCTCTTCACTTCTAAAGATCAAATGCCATCTGACATAACAAATCACTTGCGCTACCCACCGGATTTATTTCGCCTACAGCGAGATCTCTATTTGAAATACCACATAACAGATCCCACTGTATTTTTCCTTTCAGAGGATTTATGGAATATTCCAACTGAACGATTTCATCGCACTGAACAACCAGTTGAACCCTACTTTGTTGTCATGACTCTTCCGGAAGAGGAAAAAGTCGGAGTTGTCGCCCAAGAAGATCTGGAATTTGTGTTAATGACCCCATTCACACCATTGAATAGGCGTAACACCATTGCGTGGCTCGCCGGCAGGTCAGACGGCGAACATTACGGGGAGCTCGTTTCGTACCGATTCCCGACTGACTCAAACGTCCTAGGGCCCGGTCAAATAGAGTCGCTCATCGACCAGGATCCTGTAATTGCGCAACAGCTAACCCTTTGGGACCAAGCCGGCTCAGAAGTTATCCGAGGAAACCTTCTAATGATTCCGATTGGCTCTTCATTTATTTTCGTAGAACCTATCTACCTACAAGCTGAAGCTTCGCGCCTACCCCAATTACAGAGAGTCGTAGCTGCCAACGGAAATCAAATTGTCATGGAGAAAACACTCCCGCAGGCTATTGAAGTTCTATTGGGCAAACGTAGATCTTCACTGGATGGAAAACTGCTCCAAACTGGGGCAACTTCTGAGACCAGTAAGGATAGCTCGTCTGATTCTTCGGCTACACAAAGTTCGACTGACCTATCTGACCTAATAAGTGAGGCTGAGAACTCTGCTCAGCAGCTTGAACAGGAAATAGATAAACTACGAGGACTTATTGACGCATTGCAGAAAGCGCTCGAAGGTTCCACCGAGTAGCTACAATATTTCTGCCGATGACTGAAAGGATTATGATGTTATCTATTCCAGAACGTGAAGCAAAAATTCACATGAATATGTTCAGGCGAGCTCCTATGACGTTAGTCAGGGGAAAAGGATCTCGAGTTGAAGATAGTGACGGAAAATCCTATGTGGACTGTGTGGCAGGGATCGCAGTAGACGCTCTGGGGCACGGTCATGCCGGTCTCGCAGAGGTAATAGCTGAACAGGCCAAAAAATTAATCCACGTTTCTAATCTCTATTACTCTGAGCCGCAAATTAACTTGGGCGAAATGCTAATAAGCTCCAGTGGCCTCGACAAATTATTTTTTGTGAATTCAGGTGCTGAAGCAAATGAGGGCGCGATTAAACTTGCTCGAAAATGGGGAATCCAGAATAGAGACGGAGCTTTTAACATAATCTCGACCGACAACAGTTTCCATGGGCGGACAATGACCACTGTCGCAGCTACGGGAACTCCAGCCTATAGAGAACCGTTCGGACCAACGACACCTGGATTCGAGTTTGTTCCGTTCAATGACTTTAATGCTCTGAAACAAAAGGTTAATGCTGAAACAGCGGCAATATTGCTTGAACCTATTCAAGGAGAGGGTGGTGTTAATGAGCCGGACCCTTCCTATCTCAAGCAAGTCCGTGATTTATGTGATGCCGAAGGAATTCTACTTATTCTTGATGAAGTACAAACAGGCTGCGGTCGTACCGGAAAAATGTTTGCCTTTCAGCATTACGGAATTATGCCGGATATTATGACTCTTGCTAAAGGATTAGGGGGCGGAGTCCCCATTGGCGCAGTATTGGCAAACGAGAAGGCTGCGGTCTTTCAACCAGGTGATCATGGCTCAACTTTCGGTGGGAATGTCTTGGCTTGTGCCGCATCTGAATATGTAGTGGATCAAATACTAAATCAAGGGGTACTAGAAACAGTAAACCAACGTGCCGCCTACCTCGAAAATAAAATCAAACAACTTGAGGATCGTTCAAATCTAATAGTCGGACAAAGAGGAAAAGGACTTCTGAAGGCAATTATCTTGAGAGATGACATCGCTCCTGACGTAGTGGGTAAATGCATTACTGCCGGGCTCCTTGCCAATCCTGTTCGCCCGAACGCTATTCGTTTAATGCCACCGCTGGTGATAACTGAGAACGAGTTAGATGATGCTTTTGAGATACTTGAAACTGTCCTAAAGGAGTTTGAGTAGCCGGGATAACGCAACCTATTTAGTGAACTTCCCCTATAACAAGATTTCCGTCCTGAATTGTGGGGACTTGGTACCTCAGCAGCCTATGTGGAGTGTCCTTCAAGCCCGGGTCTTTTTCTAGCAATATTTCTGCCTCTTCCTTAGCTGCAGAAATTAGTTCAATATCGAGAAGTGCCGCAGCAAAAAGATTTGTGACTCCCTCACCACTCTGCTCGACCCCAAATAGCTCACCTGGTCCTCGGAATTCTAGGTCAGCCTCAGCAATCTTAAAACCATCGGTGTTAGCTTCCAAAGTATTCAAACGTTGCTCAGCATCTGCCGTAGGAGCATCAGCGGCCAAGTAACAATAGGCTGCATCTAGACCACGGCCGACGCGACCACGGAATTGGTGTAATTGAGACAGGCCAAAACGATCAGCATCTTCGATCAACATCACTGTGGCATTAGGCACATCGATGCCAACTTCAACCACCGAGGTCGCAACTAGAATCGACGATTTTCCGTCCGAAAATGATCGCATTTTTGCCTCTTTTTCTGTAGACGACATCCGTCCATGAACCAACGCAATTGAATCAGATATATCTGCGAATACTTCGGTTCGCAACCGCTCGAATTCATCAGTTGCCGCGCGGGCCTGTACGTTGTCCGATCCTTCGACGAGCGAACATATTATGAATGCTTGCCGGCCTTCACTAACTTCCTTGCGTATCTGTGCGTACGCTTCAAGACGCCCTAATCCCTGAACGAATTTTGTAGCTACGGGGCTGCGGCCAGCTGGTAATTCATCAAGTCTGCTAAATGCTAAATCACCGCGTGATGCTAATCGTAAAGTTCGTGGTATTGGGGTAGCGGACATGACCAACAAGTGCGGAGTTGTTGTGCCGCCAGCCTCGACGACTTGACCTTTCTTTCTCAAGGCAGCTCGCTGCATAACTCCGAATCTATGCTGCTCATCTATAACTGCCAACCCAAGTCTAAAATAGTCCACCCCATCCTGAATCAAGGCATGCGTCCCCACAGCAATATCAGCACCACCATGCTTTAATAATTCAATTGCCGCTGTCCGATCCTTGCCTTTTGTTGAGCCAGTAAGGAGCACGACCCGAAGTGGTCTATCAAATCCGGGAGTATCAACCATTCCTTGAAGAAGTTCCGAACCTGTCTCTTTATCAGCAAGTAATTTTAAAATAGTGCGATAATGCTGCTCCGCCAGAACCTCAGTCGGTGCCATTAACACTGCCTGCGTCCCAGACTCTATTGCAGAAAGCATCGCTGACAGCGCAACAACCGTTTTGCCAGAACCGACATCACCTTCTAAAAGTCGTGCCATGGGTGCTGACTTGGTTAAGTCTGCCCTAATCTCTGCCAAAGACCGTATTTGAGCGGTTGTCAAAGGAAATGGAAGAGAATCAATAAAAGTTTTAGTCGCTGATTCTTCACTTAGCTCCAGAGCCTGACCTTGAATCCAATTTTGACGCCTCCCAATGGCCTGCAATTGATTGATTAATAATTGATCGAAGCTAATACGCCGTTGAGCCGCATCTCTTGTCTCATCTGATGCCGGATAGTGCCAATCAACTACAGCTTGTCTAAGCGGGACTAATTGTCGTCTTTCTCTGATTTCCTCAGGAAGCGGATCTTCAATACGATTGGCAAATTTATCGAGGATACGGGAAACTGCAGATCGTAGCTTCTGCTGGGATATGCCTTCTGTCAGGCTATAAACAGGTGCATGCCGTCCAGCTACTTTGCCTTGATCAGTATCCGAATCTAATCTCTCGATTTCTGGAGCCTGAAATTCAAAAGACTTGGACTTTAACCTCGCCTTACCTGCTAAAGCTATGTCACTTCCAACAGGTAAGCGCTGCGCTATTTGCCCTTGTGTTCGAAATAAATTAAACCATATCGCTTTAACTGGTCTCCCTTCCAAATCATTCAATACAGCTTCCGCAAAAAATAATCCTCTCTTAGTTTTTCTAACGTATGTTCTTCTTACAATTCCCCTAAACGTCTGCATTTCATCCGGAATTAAGTCAGTCGCTTTTCGCACAATTGATGAGTAGTCGTTATGAGTTCGGGGAAAATAGAACAGAGCGTCACGAATTGTGTTGATACCCTTAGTCACACCCAATTTTTTCAGATCATTCAGTGATAGTCCCGATGCCGCATCACTGAGAGGAGCATCAAGTCCGAGTTCTCCTGGGGCGATTTGATTTTTCCTCACCCGTACCACTGAAGTTTTTTTTGGCCCAGAAGATGTGGTTTCCTTTTTTTTATCGGACCTAGATAAGGGAGTCGTTCTCGTATTTTCAGAAGACTGCTCAATCTCAATCGTGGCTAGCGCTCTTTGTAGCCAGAGTTTCCGATCATCTAGACCAAGTGCAGCATAACCGGAAGCCGGAAGATTTCGATAAATTCTTCGGACCACGGAGTTTCGCGATTCTCCACGTATGGCAGCACGCATCGCTGCGTCCATTCCGCCAGAAATTAAATTAGTCGCTCCGGCTTGTCCTTCGCGCCGAAGTAGTGACCATAACCAACCTAAATCCGTAGCCACGGACTAGTCCCTCAGCTCTTAGCAACTATCCAATGAAGTCCCACAGTTCCAGGTCCCAAATGCACACCCAAAACTGGGGTTACATCGTATATTGGGACCTCGCCAACATGTGGCCTCATTAGAGCCTGGACAATTTCGGCATTTTCCTGACCTTGACCATGGACAATACTTGCCCACTCAATTTCGTCTTCGTTGGCCATATTAACCATGGTTTCTAATGCCTTCTTCAAAGTTCGAACACGTGTAACAATAGTGACATAAGGGGGTTCATCACCTATTCCTAATATTGGTTTGACCCGCAGCATTGAGCCAAGTACGTACTGACTCTGGGTAAGCCGTCCACCTTTTTTCAAGTATTCCAGCGTATCAGCAATAACGAACGATCTAGTGCGGCTTGCAACATCCTCGGCCAGCGCAATTGCTTCATCAAGCCCTCCCCCATTGTTTGCCAGTTCCGCTGCCCGAATAGCAGGAATTCCCTGTGCCATGGAAGTTCTTCTTGTGTCTACCGTGGCAATTCGTGCCCCACTGACAAGCTCTATCGCCTGTTTAGCAGAATCCAATGTCCCTGAAAGATTTCCATGAATAGACACAAATAGAATCTCATCCGCCCCGTCATCAATTAGTGATTGATAGGCCTCTGCAAATTCGCCAGGTGAGGGTTGGGATGTGGTTGGATGTACATCAGAGGAGGCGAGTCGCTGAAAAAAATCATCACTCGTAATATCTCGCCGATCTTTAAGTTGTTCGTCACCAAAATGGATATTTAAGGGAATCAAACCTATCCCGAGCTCTTCCGCCAACGAATCTGGAATATCACCTGCAGTATCTGTAAGTATTCTTAATGTCATTATTTCTCCTCAAAACACGCCACAACTTTTTTTTTCAGACAAGGACTCATTCAAGACTTGCTATAAAGGGGTACAGCGGTTGTCCTCCATCTACTATATCCAATTCTAGCGAAGGAAAATGCGATTCGGCCATTTCACTGAGTTTTTCTATTTCTTTCGGTGTAGCGCCTTCCCCAGTGTATAGTGTCATAATCTCCGACTGCGATGCTTCCGCATGCCTAAGTACTGAAATTAATGTCACAGCAAGTGAGGTATCTGACGCTACTAACTCACCATCAAGAAAACCTATTCCCGCCCCGACACGAATATCTATTCCGTTCACTGATGTGTCACGGACTGAGTTTGAAATTTCAATCGACTGCACCAGTTGTATAGATTCGTTCATGAGGGAACAAATCTCATCAATATCACCTTCGGGAAGATACGCCATCGCAGCACTCAAACCAGACACCGTAGACTTCGTCGGAATCACTCGGAAAAAATCCGGATTAGATTCCGCAGCTTGTTCGGCAGCTAAAACAACGTCCTTGTCATTTGGCAATATGATAACGTGCTCTAACCCTGCGCCTTTGGCGGCTTCTATGAGCTCTCCCGCAGAAGCCTTGCCCGTCGGACCACCACTGATAATTACATTCGTCCCTAATTGACGAAAATTACTAATTAGTCCATCTCCACGAGCGACGGATACTAAGCCTATGGATGGTATATTTCCTTGTGGTGCAGCGCCTTCGTTGCTTTGCTGATCAGCCCAATCATCGTGTTGAACTTGCATATTATCTATCTTGATAGAAACTGTTTCGCCGTGGGTCACTGCGGCCGACAGTGCTGGTCCGGGGTCTTCAAGATGCACGTGTACCCGCACTGCGCCTGGGTCACCAACCACAAGAATAGATTCTCCTCCCAACTCAACAAGTTTCTTCTCGAAATCCTTAAGACCAACATCAGCCAGCATGACAAACTCAGTACAATATCCATACCCTTCATGCTCGACGCCAGACATCTCGACCTTGATTGCACCGGTCACCACGGGTTCGGATGGAAGTTCTTTTTCAAGAAGTGCGGTTGCTATACCTTGCAGAATCACGGCCACCCCCATGCCGCCAGAATCAACTACACCCGCCTCCTTCAACCGAGGTAATAAATCCGGTGTTCGTGCTACCGATTCGTACGACTCAGTAACAACGGATTCTAAAAATACTTCCAGATTAGCGGTAGAATTCTCCCCGGCGGCCGAAGCTTCTCGCATTACAGTCAACATAGTGCCTTCAACGGGCTCAGTAATCGCCCTGTACGCATTATCGGAGGCGCTTCGTAACCCAGTCGCCAAATCTGAAACTGTTATTGAATCTGAGTGATTACTCAGCGCAGCTGCCAACCCGCCGATCATCTGTGAAAGAATAACTCCTGAATTACCTCGAGCCCCCAACAATGCGCCACGCGAAAATTTGCTCAGCATCTCAGAAAATGTCTGCGAGTCTAAATCATTAATCGACTCCAAAGCCTGGCGCCAAGTCAACAACATATTGGTGCCTGTATCTCCGTCAGGCACCGGATAGACATTGATTGCATTAATACCATCTCGGTTTACAGTGAGCCATTGCTCGGCAACAACCAACGCCTCATGAAATTTCTCAGCAGTTATATTTTCTTCATTCACAATCCAACCCCCTCCGATTCGACTGTTGCGGTGAACTATAGGTAATATATAGATCTCTTAATAACAATAATAATTCCTACGCAGGTTAAGGTGATGGTATGGCTTCAGGTAAATGTGACGTGTGTGACAAGAAAACGGTCTTCGGTCGATCCGTTCGATATAAGCATGGTGGAAACTGGGAACGCAAGGCGCAAAAAAGAAACCGTATGTTCAAGCCAAATGTACATCGAAAGCGCGTTTTTATTGATGGCCGATGGCAGCGAATAAACACCTGTACACAGTGCATGCGAACTGAAGCAAAGCACCAGCAAAAGAGTGGTGTGAGTTACGCGACGGTAAATAAGTAATCAATTTCTGATTTACGGGGTTCGGTAGAGCTTGACGACGTCCACTTTACCCGGCGCTGCTTCAACACAGATATCACATAGTGTGCATTCATCCAGATTTGACTCAATAGTCTCTATGCCACCCGAATCAGATGCTTGAAATATATCCACCGGGCAAGACTCTATCAAGAGTTTACAAAGTTCGCTGTCCGTCTGAACGGTCTCATCAATATCGACTCGAATAAAAATTGCAGTATTATCTGACATTACGATCTCCACTCTATACTTGAGATAGTTTTTCCTTCAATAGATTTGGGATATCACCGATTCGTTCAGCGACAGTTATGCCAACATCACGTAGATTTATGATCTTAGAGGCTGCCGTGTCAGCTTTTCCCTCAACAATCGTACCGGCATGCCCGAATCGCATACCTGGCATTTCATCGATGAATCTTCCTGCCATAAAGGCAACAATTGGTTTTGTTGAGCCCGATTTAGCCATATATTCTGCCAATTCATACTCTGCACGGCCACCTGGCTCAGAATATATAGCAATTGCCTCAGTATCGGCATCAGCATCAAACAGAGGCATGAGTTCAGCGTAAGATGAACCAATAATTGGATCTCCGCCAATACTTACAGCTGTTGATACCCCAAGACCAGCTTCAGACAATGAGTTCGCGATCTCGACTGTCATTCCACCGGAACGTGACATGACGCCAATTTTCCCGGGTTTAAAAGCTCGAGCACAGGATTCAGCCTGTCCTCCTAGTCCTCCTACTCTGGACTTACCGGGAGATATAATCCCTAGGCAGTTCGGACCAATAATTCGGGTCCCATATTTTTCAGCCACTTCCATTATCTGAGCAACCTGCTTACGCGGGATTCGCTCAGTGACTATCACTACAAGTGGGACACCCGCAACAATAGCCTCCAGAGCCGCATCCGCAGCAAATGCGGGGGGGACTGATACAACCGCTGCATCAACACGCTCACGACTTGTAAACGCCTTGACGGTATCCTCAACTGGTAAGCCATGTACTTTTCGGCCACTACGACCAGGTGTTACTCCACCAATTACCTTGGCGCCATAATCTAAGCATTCACGGGTCATAGTCACAGCCTCGCGGCCGGTGATTCCCTGAATAATGAAAGTTGTTCGTTCATCAACAAGAATTGACATTATTTCTCCAATCTGACAAAGAATAAGCCTGTACGCTTCTAGCGGCGATCTCGCAACTAGGAATAAAGTTGCGCATTCGCAGTCAGAAACGACGATCTTAATTTTGCTCCCCACCGACCACCATCTTTTGTGAAGACCCAAAGTGTATCGAATCCACTATATTCGGTGCCATCTTTCTTTCTACGAGATTGTCGCATCACGAGGTGAACTTTTTCATCACTCGCCTGCACGGCTTCCATCGAAATCAAATCCGTATGATCCCAGTCCTCAGCCAAAAGTTTTTCAGTCAATGCATTATGGCCAGTAAGCCAATCTGCAGGGGTGTCCCAGCTATCGAACTTTGTCCTCGCTAGACGAAGATGAGGAAAATGCATTTCAGCTATCATCGCCTGACTATCTCGCGAATTAAAACCATCCAACCATCGTCGAAAAGCTGCTTTAGTTTCTTCAGTAGAATTCATATTACGACCCACCCTAACACCTGAAATTAAATTACCTAGATATTGATTCAACATATTTCATTGACACAGTTTATTGGATATATGATTCAGGCGAATTATTATCAGAACGTGGCGTATCATATCCAAGATGAAACGCTGTAACGTGCGGGGGTAGCTCAGTGGTAGAGCGTCTGCTTCCCAAGCAGGATGTCGCGGGTTCGATCCCCGTCCTCCGCTCCAGCTCTTAGAACAGCACCTAATATCATTTGCGACTAGCCTACTTTTGAAACACCGCATTCAATAATGATTGAAGTTCAATATTAAAAATTCTTTTGAAGCGCTAGCAAATACTCAATTCCGACTCCTTTGGATCAGCTCACTGAGTTCTATGACCTCATTTTTTATGTATGTGGTCATTCAATCAATTGTTGCATTTGAGATCAGAGGTCAAAATAGTGACGTGGGCCTCGTGATGCTAGGACAGGGACTAGCAATGCTTTTTCTTGGCCCTATTGGTGGTGCCATCGCTGATCGAGTTTCGAAAAAAAATATCAATTTAATTTCACAAAGCATTATGACCTATGTCTTTCTCGCAAATGGCACGCTCCTCTTGCTCGATGTATTAGAACTCTGGCACCTGATAGTAAATTCGTTCATCCTTGGGATTGCGTCTTCGTTCATGATGCCAGCGCGACAGGGATGGGTAGTTGAGATTGTCCCTACCAAACTTCGTGGAAATGCGATTGCCCTTAGCCAAGTGGCTCTCAACGCCACACGCATATGGTCACCTGCAATCGGAGGCCTCATGATTTCAGCTGCTTATTTTGGAGCAGCAGGCGCGTACTATGCCATGGCCGCATTTAACATCATTGGGGTAATAATCATGTTTGTGCTACCCAATACAAAACCGATGGGGCACAAAGAAGGCGAATCACTCCTGACCGGAGTGAAGTCTGGAATTTTATACCTCCGCCAAGAGCCTAGACTGGGATGGATGATGGTTTTCTTTTTTCTTATGATTATGATTGGAATGTCTTCGGTGACAGCTCTTCCGGGCTTACTTGAAAATCAACTGAATTCCAGCGCTAGAGAATTCGGGATACTTCAAGCGATTACTGCCGTAGGTGGGCTTACAGCAAGTCTTGCAGTTGCGGGCTACGCGGCCTCTAAGCGAGCACTGAATATTTATAGTACTGGCGCCGCACTAATGGGAGTTGCTATTATTTGTACGGGTTTAAGCCCCTCATATGGCATTGTTATCGTACCGGTCCTGCTTACAGGAGTTGGCATAGGCATGTTCCAAACACTGAATAGTGCAATTATCGCCATCGATTGCGACCCCAGATTCTTCGGTAGAGTCAGCTCACTAATAGGTGTGTCATTTGCGGCTTTCATGCTGATTGGATGGCCAGTCGGATATCTGGCAGATAGGGCTGGGGAACGAGTAGCCTTCGTCGTGATGGGAAGTCTGGTACTCATCGCGGTAGCTATATTGACTCGAATTATTTCGCGTACCGCTGCCCCTACTCGAATATCGGTTGCCGCAGACGCGGCTGTACGTTAAACCTCAACCCACACTTCAGACGGTTCCAGCTCGCGCGTGCACCAAAGAATGCAATACCATCAACGAATGGAAAAAGTTAAACTTTCGGTTTTAGACTTGGCAATGGCAACAGATGGCGATACAACATCAGTAGCCTTGGATAATGCTACTCGACTGGCGCAGCGGGCAGATGATCTCGGATTTTTTCGTTTCTGGGTCGCTGAACATCACAATATGCAAACCGTTGCAAGCACTAATCCAGCCGTACTCATCGCTCACTTAGCTTTAAAAACCTCGAGAATTCGGCTCGGTTCGGGCGGCGTAATGCTACCAAACCACGCCCCTTTAGTCATCGCTGAGCAATTTGCACTTCTGGAGGCCTTGCACCCAAATCGCATCGATCTTGGAATTGGCAGAGCCCCAGGATCAGACCAACATACAGCGGCGGCGCTACGGCGCTCGCCAAACAACCATGATGCACAAAATTTTCCGATGAATTTGGTTGATCTGATGGGGCTTTTGGGTGACGTACGAGCTGATCAGGGTGTCTGGGAACACTTATCAGCTACACCTGCAGCAACTACTTATCCTGATATTCATCTGCTAGGTTCCTCAAATTTCAGTGCAGAATTGTCTGGGATGTTGGGTCTGCCATTTGTATTCGCTAATCATTTTGATACCGGCGGTACGCTAGAGGCAGTGCAAATTTACCGCGATAATTTCAAACCTTCTCCAATTCTTGATATGCCGTTTATTATTGTTACCGCTGCCGTAATTGTTTCAGATACATCAGAAGAGGCTGAATGGGAGTCAGGCCCCAGTCGCCTCCGGAAATACGGTATGCGCACTGGCCAGAGACATCCCCTACTAAGCCCTGAAGCTGCTAACGCACATCCAGACTTCCCCGCGGCAAAGGCTATGCCCTCCAATTCATTTATTGGCACCGCACACGAAGTTCTGAAGAACTTAACCTCACTGCAAAAAGCCACGCAAGCAAATGAATTAATGATTTCAACATCAACCTATAGCATTCAGAATCGTATCAAAACTCTTGAACTTCTCTCGGCTGCTTGGAAATCAGACGTGACAAAAGACAGCAAAGGGGTTCAAGAAGTAGAAATTCTAGAGAAAATTTAGTCTCACAACAGACAAATGGAGCTATAAACATGCCAAAACAGGTAATTAATGTCGCCGCTGACGACGCACTTACTCAAATTTACAGGTTAGCTAATGACGAGGGCGAGGAAGTAATAGCTGCTCGTCTTGCTGAAAGACTCGAGCTTAAGCCTGCTTCAATGGCAGGCATGCTATCAAGGCTCAAACGGGACAAGCTGGTAAAAGTTGACGCAAAAAAACGTGTCGCGCTTACTGCCGACGGTTTCCGAAGAGCAGAAAATATGGTTCGCCGGCACCGACTTGCCGAGTGTTTGTTGGTGAACGTTCTCGAACTCAACTGGTGGCAGGCTTACGGGGAAGCTCACCTCATGGAGCATTCCATCTCGGATATTACTGAGCCATTAATCGTAGATCGGCTTGGTAATCCAACTACATCCCCTTTTGGTGCTGTTATACCGGGAAGTGGAAATACCTCTTCAATGTCCAGAAAACGGCTATCTGAACAAGTTGATGGCTCAACTCACATTATCGATCGGGTATTTGAGGAAGATGAAGAATTACTTCGATTCTTCGAATCTGAGGAACTTAAACCCGGTGCAACTGTGAGAATAACCGAGCGTGCGTCCTACAAAGGAACCATCACAATTAAAGTCGCTGACAGACAAATTGTCCTAGGCCTACAGGCCGGGAGTAGGATTTGGGTCAAATAGACCAAATTCGCACCAATCAATTCGTCTACTTACGCTTCACAGGTACACCGCCCTGCTGTAAGTGGGTTAATACCCTATAAGTTGACAGTAATTATTAGTATGTACTAATGTAAAATATACTTATACACATGTTTATAAATACATTGAAGACACTTATTAAATATCTCTTCCAACTAATATTAATTTCACTTATACCCATCAGCATGGCGTTCGTTTCGTGTGCTAATAGCGACCAAAGCCTGACCGTGTATTCCGGGCGGTCCGAGAGTTTAATTGGCCCGATTCTTGAATCATATGAACGCGCCAGTGGAGTTTCGATAAATGTAAAATACGGCAAAACTGCGGAGATAGCCGCCCTTCTCCTCGAAGAGGGGGACAAAACACCGGCCGACATCTTTATTGCACAGGATGCAGGTGCACTCGGAGCTATAGCGAACGCGGACATGTTCGCCACAATTCCAGGAAACATTCTCAGTCTGGTAGCACCTGAATTTCGATCTAAGACAGGACAATGGATTGGCCTTTCAGGCCGCGCTCGCACTATCGTATACAACTTGGAAACAATTGATCCGGATCAACTTCCCGATTCAATTCTCGATTTTACTGATCCAAAATGGAAAGGACGAATTGGATGGGCACCAACTAATGGTTCCTTTCAGGCTTTTGTTACTGCTATGAGAATTCACCATGGAGAAGATATCGCAAAAGAATGGCTGCTGGGGATCATCGCAAACGATCCAAAGGTATATCCAAAAAACACGCCTATCGTGGCGGCGGCAGCAGCTGGGGAGATCGATGTAGGGTTCGTAAATCACTATTATCTTCACCGTTTTTTGGCGGAGGAAGGTGTGGAATTTGGCGCGCGCAACTACTACACAGCGCCGAACGATATCGGCACCCTGATCAACGTAGCTGGTGCGGGCGTCATCAACTCATCCAAAGACCAAGAGCAATCTCACGCACTGTTGTTGTATCTTCTTGGGGATGTATCACAGCGATACTTTAGTGAGAGCACTTATGAATATCCTCTGGCTTCAGGTGCTAGTTCTTACAGTGGACTACCCGAACTAAATTCATTGGGGGCAGTGAATATGGATCTGAGCCAGATGGAAGATGTGGCTCGAACTCTCAAACTTCTGAGGGAAGTTGGTGCACTCGATTAGTGACTCGGTTAGAACAATTAGTCGGCTGAGAATATAGTGGGAGCTTTAAGTAGCGCGAGCCCGACTCGATCACCTATATTTGTTGGTACGTAATTGAAACCTGTCTGGCGCACGTGAATATGTTGACCGTCACTCAATTCGACCAGTACCTTTCGGTAGTACCCAAAGTATTGCAAGTCCAAAACGACTCCGTCTACACCCCGAGGCGTTATCTCCACACTGTCCGGAGAAATTACAAGAGAAACAGCTGAGATTTCATCTAGCAACGACAGTGTCCCGAATGGCCAATTCAGTGTTCTGGGCGCGGAAGCATTGTACTGGAGGATGTTGGAGTCTCCAAAAAACTCGGCAACTGAGACATCTGAAGGCTGCGTGAATAACTCCTCGGGCACCCCAACCTGACGAATGTGGCCCTCTTTCATAAATCCAATTCGATCGGCCATTGACAAGGCTTCTTCCTGATCATGGGTGACCATTAGAGTGGTTACACCGGCGGATCTAACAATTCTCCTCACCTGCTCGCGTAAATTCACTCGTAACACAGGATCCAAATTTGAGAATGGTTCGTCTAAAAGTAGGATATTCGGCTGCGGTGCCAAAGCTCGAGCTAGAGCTACGCGCTGTTGCTCACCGCCTGACAGATCTGAAATTCTTCTGTCCTCAAAACCGACTAAATTCACTAAATTCAGATACTCGTGGGCAATAATATTTGATTTGGCTTTATCTCCCACCCCATAAGCAATATTCTCCAAAACCGTCATGTGCGGGAACAGAGCATAGTCTTGGAAAACCATACCTATTTTTCTCTCCTGAGGGGTGACAAATGTGGTGTTCGAAGATATAAGGTTCTGGCCAAAATAGAGTTCACCGCTATCCGGCCTTTCCAGTCCGGCGATGAGCCTCAATGATGTTGTTTTTCCAGAACCCGACGGACCAAGTATTGCGAAAAATTCACCCTGTCTAATATCAAGTGACAGATCAGTGACCGCTTGTACAGATCCCAATCTAAGAGCCAGTTTGTCGGCCCGAAGTGCGATATCAGTCTTACCTTGTCTATCATTCATTGTAGTGATCGATCCCAACGATTAAGTAGTATCAAGGGTAGCAAGGAAAAAAACACTAAGAGCAATCCAGGCAGTGCCGCGCGGGCAAAAAACGCCTCGCTTGAGGCACTCCACACAGAGGCCGACAAGCTTTCATAACCTAACGGGCTTAAGATAAGAGTCGCCGGAAGCTCCTTAATGGTCGTAATGAAAACTAAAACGAAGCCCGCGATAGCTCCGCGCCTGATGAGCGGAAAAGTTATAGTTGACATGACTCGCAAATTGCCCGCGCCAAGTCCTTTCGCAGCACTCTGAACATTCTGTTGCAGCTGACCAATAGAAACTCGAATTGCCCCTGCTGCCTGAGGCAAAAACAAAAGCACGTAACCCACTATAAGAACAAAAAATGTTTGATATAAAAAAGCAACATTTTTAGCCACAAATACCAAAGAGAGCGCAATTACGAGACCTGGTAGTGCATAGCCCGTATAAGAAACAGTTTCGGTTATACGTGACAGCCACTGCCTTCCATGTTGGACAGAAAGTATCGCCACTGGCGTAGCGATTAGACACGTGATAATTCCCGCCACGGCCGAGACAAGGACAGAATTCACAGCAGGAACAAGTATCGAATTAAGCGACTCCAAGTAATTTACTTCTCTGGTAAACCAGTAGATCAAAACCCCAATCGGGACGACAAGAGCCACGAAAAGGAAGATCGAGAGAAGGGCCACTGCAGGCCAGCGCCATTTTCCTAAAGTAGTGCCCCTGTCTTGAAGCACTGGGCGTGCAGAATTATAGTCTCGATTTCGACGAGTTCTCAGGTCCACAAGTACAAAAATTAGCGCGAATGTTGACAACAATATAGCAACGCTCGCGGCCCCAGTTCGGTCAAAAGCTGATTCATAGTGACTAAAAAGGCTGACCGTTAGCGATCTGCAATTCAGTAATGAAACTGCCCCGAAATCTGACAAAGCATACAACGCAATAAGCAGACCACCAGCAGCAAGCGCCGGACGTAAAAATGGCAAAGTTACCTTATAGAAAGTACGCACTGGCCCATAGCCGAACGTTCTAGATACTTCCGACATTCTCGGATCGATTGATCCGAGCGCGGGCCGCAGCGTAATGAGTAGGTAGGGGTACGTCGAGAGGGCAAGAACAATGACAGATCCTGAACAACCAGAAATACTCACCATATTTTCAACGCCAACCGGCTCCAACAATTGTTGTATCAGGCCTCTTTGCCCAAAAGCAGAAAGGAGCACAAATGATCCTATGTATGAAGGGATAGCCAACGGCAGTATGGCTAGCACCCCGAACAAATTGCGCCAGGGAAGATCAGAGCGTTCTAGAAGCCAGGCCATCGGTACCGCTATACAGAGAGATGTTGTTGTCACAGCAAAAACCATCCAGAGAGTACGCCAGACAACTGGTCCAGTTGAATCGGTCGTCACATATTCTAGAAAACGTGATGGCGAAAGGCTCAGCTGAAACAATAGATAAACTGGGGGCACAACGCACAGTATCACTACCATAATGGCAGCTGTACATAAAATCGGTCCCGCTGTTCGATTGCGCATATCAGATTTCCAAATGACTTGAGCCCATTATACGTACACACTACACTGAAAAAAATGGGATCACTAATACTCAATAATAGTCCATACAAAAGGAAAGGTCTCATCCTTTATAAAATCAGGATATATACTAAACAAAAATAAAACGAAATTTTGTGCAAGGGGATGAAACATGGGCTTAAAGCAATTAGAGGCATTAGTTGAAATTTTGCAAAAGGAAATCGAAAAAGGTCGCGGAGAGAATAATGTTCTCGGCACTTGGCATATTCACTACGAAAAACAGGATGAACAGCCCGTATTCTCGTTCAACAAGTGCGAAAGCGAAGTTTATTGTGAAGAAAGACCCACAGTGTTCTCAGTCGAAGGCAACATGATAGATGCTGGTGGCCCACTTTTCGGCTAAGCCTGCCCTACTGAGGCTTTCGCTTTGTACTCGTCAATAAGTGCCTGTGGCCTCTTTGCTGAGAAGTAGAGCGGAATTGCGAGAGCGCCTACAGCAGCTGCTGAGAACCATCCCCAGGTGTAATGGCTCGTTATATCAAGCGAAACTCCAATAAGAATCGGGCCGATTGTTCCACCAATTGTCGAAATGAAGCGTTCAGTTCCCATCAGTTTTCCAAAGGAGGCAGTACCATAAAAATCGACAATGACCAGCGAACGAAGAGGTACTGATCCGCCGAATCCAATTGCGCTAATGATTAGACCTGTAAAGGCAATCCAGACACCCGAACCATCCGCGAATAAAATCCCTATCGATAAAAGGGGCA
Source organism: Dehalococcoidia bacterium (assembly GCA_963694535.1). GTDB lineage: Bacteria > Chloroflexota > Dehalococcoidia > UBA2979 > UBA2979 > UBA2979. The sequence goes on along the minus strand of CAVODE010000004.1, from coordinate 13,388 downwards.
GTCCGAGTGTCAGAAGTATGGCACAGATCCCTAACAACTTAGCCGGTTGGTAGCGGTCCCCTTGAAATCCGAGGATGATTCTCCCGAAAATTGAAGAAAGTGTGAGTACCGTAATTGTCAGACCAGCGGCTCCTTTAGTAAGTCCGTATTCGTGCTCAAAATAGGAGAATGCGAGCGTTAAAAGGCTCATCATCGCGAATCCATTGGCTACAAAGGCAGACATCAGTACTGCAAAAGATCGAGTTCGAATCGCCACACTCACCGGAATACCCCAATTTCTGACAGAGGGCACGCCGCTCACGCTGGTATCTGATTGAGCTATACCATCCATAGGTTGGGGATGGCTATCCGGTCTCGTCCTAACAAACATCCCAAAGGTCAGTCCTCCTGTAGCCACAAGTAATGCTAGAAGTTGAAGTGTGGATCTCCATCCAAACTCACCAACAGCTATCGCAACAATCGGAATCAATAATCCTCCCAAAGAACCACCTAATGTAGATAACGTTAAGGCGCGTGCACGTTTGCGCTCGAACCAAGTGACAATGGCCGCAAATCCACAGAGGTTCCCAGCCGTACTTGAACCGACAGACACCAAGCCCATTACAAAAAAGAAATGCCAAAGTTCGGTCATATGTGACATGAGTAACAATCCTAAGGAAGTGATTCCTATGCCGATAATTAGAACTCTGCGAGGACCAAATTTATCAATCGCCCATCCAACAAATGGAGCTGAAATCCCGCCGACTTCAGTCCGTACTGACGAGCCCGCAAACGTCACCCAAGCAGCCCATCCAAACTCAGAAATAAGGTCATTAAGGAATGTATTCATACCATAAAAAACTGTTGCTGCAGCAATTGCCGTCGTAGCTCCAGATGCCAGCACAACGAACCAGCCACTATAGATTCCAGGTGACGATCGAGATAAGGGACTATACATAATTCCAATCGTAGGCCTTAAGCGACTCAGACGCTAAGGCCGCATACAATTTATATAGAAGGAGAAAACGTTGGCAAACAAAGCATCGCTTGGAAACTACTTCGAAGACCTGACTGTCGGTCTTAAAATAGACCATGCCGTCTCACGTACACTGACCGAAGGCGATTCTGCACTATATCTGGCCTTAACGGCCTCACGATATCCGCTTTTCTGCAATACAGAGTTCGCGCGTAAACTGGGATTTATCAGAGAACCCATACATGATCTCCTTGTATTTCACATTGTTTTCGGAAAATCCGTACCTGATATTTCTCTAAATGCCGTGGCCAATCTAGGATATGCCGATGTACGATTTGGCGAAGCTGTTTATCCTGGAGACACTATCTCTGCTGAAACTGAGGTGATCGGAAGACGGGAATCGAGCGGTGGTGATACCGGAATCATTTGGGTACAAACCTTCGGTTATAACCAACATAGAAGAGAAGTTATTCGCCTCATAAGATGGGTTCTAGTGAATAAAGCAGATTCAGCTAATGAGACAGGTCCAGCCATTATTCCGGCCACTCCAAATGAGGTGGCCGTCGATGATTTTTATATCCCACAGAATTTAAAGCTGGGTGATTTCGATGGTCACGCCACTGGTGGGAAATGGTTTTGGGATGACTATGAAGTTGGTGAACGAATAGATCATGTCGAAGGTATGGCAATTGAAGAAGCAGAACATCAAATGGCGGCTCGACTATACCAAAATACCGCTCGCGCCCATTTCAATGCCCATGCGCTGAAAGATTCACGGTTTGGCACCCGAGTAGTCTACGGGGGACACGTTATTTCCATCGCAAGGGCACTATCGTTCAATGGGTTGGAAAACATAGTTCGCATTCTCGCTTTTAATGGAGGAACCCACACTAACCCCACAATCACGGGAGACACAATATTTGCTTACACCAATATTTTAGAAAAAATAAATCTCAATCGTGATGACTGTGGAGCGCTCCGCCTGAGACTTATCGCTACAAAAAACTTAGACCCCTACACTGAAAATTTTGAATTTAAAGTAGCCGATGAAAAAGGCAGGGAACGATATCATCCAAATGTGGTTTTAGATTTAGATTACACAGTATTAATACCGAAGAGAGTTAGGAGCGAGCAATGACAACCATCGCATCCAATCCCGCTATATCAGCGCGAACACTTGTTAATACATCACAAGAGGTGATTAGTAAAGCCATCAAGCATGCTTCGGAAATGACAGAAGGTGGCAAATTAATCGACCAGTACCAGGTACATACTCAAAGGATTGCCTACTTAACCACTGAAATTAGGGCTGCTCATGAACTAGTTGCATTTGTTGAGCGCAGTGAACATCGTGAAAGTAGTGACCATCACTCGGCAGAAATGGCGTATTGCTATGCGGCTGAAATTGCGCACAAGCTCCGGTCTCAGATTGAATCAGCTTGGGAAGATTTTGGTCTCGACGAAACAGATCTGACAGATCTAAACAGCCTAAGCGTTAAAGAATTAATTCGATCAGGTCTCGCGGAAGAAAGAATTAGAAGCATCGGCAGCACAGTCTTGATAACCGGTGGAGTAAACAACGTCGAATTAGAGGATGAAGTTGCGACCCTGACCCGTGATTTAGCTCGCGACTTCGCTAAAAATGAAGTCGCGCCGCTTGCACAAGATATCCATCGACAAGACTTGCTTGTCCCAGATGAACTACTTAAAAAATTCTCGGCCCAAGGATTCTTCGGTTCGTCAATTCCTGAAGAGTACGGTGGCACCGGAATGGGTGATCTCCCGATGATTGTCATCACCGAAGAACTTTCAGCTGCGTCGCTTGCTGCAGCCGGCTCACTTGCTACTCGACCTGAAATACTCGCAAAAGCGTTGCTCGCAGGTGGAACAGAAAATCAGAAACAAGAATGGTTACCTAAAATCGCCAGTGGAGAAGAACTCATTGCAGTGGCTGTCACTGAACCAGACACAGGATCAGACGTTGCGTCGTTGCAAACGAGAGCTGAGCCGGCAGAGTTTAATGGCACCAAAGGCTGGCGAATAAACGGAGCAAAAGCTTGGAGCACGTTTTCTGGTCGAGCAACAACTTTGGCGCTTCTAGCTCGAACGAATCCTGATAGCAGTCGAGGAAGTAAGGGACTGTCATTGTTCATGGTAAAGAAGGATCCTTTCTATGGTCATTCTTGGAAGTTTGAACAAGCTGAAGGTGGGGTAATGGAGGCAACTGCCAATCCTACCCTTGGCTATAGAGGAATGCACTCCTTCAATATAGGAATCGATAATATGTGGGTCCCTCATGATTGTCTGGTGGGTGAAGATTCGGGCGTCGATAAGGGTTTCTATCTACAGATGGGTGGATTTGCTGCTGGGCGAATCCAAACAGGAGGTAGAGCCTGCGGAGTTGCACAGGCGGCTCTCGAAAAAGCCTGTCAGTATGTTACCCAGCGTACACAATTTGGTCAGCCACTTGCAGACTATCAACTAACCCAGTACATGATTGGCCGTATGGCGATTCGAATCGCGGCGTCACGTCACATAACATATGCTGCGGCTCGATCATTTGACACTCGAGCGGTTGAACCATCTATGTCCAAGTTACTTTCTTGCGACGTAGCTGGTGAAGTTACACGAGAATCTCAATTATTACATGGTGGCTGGGGGTACTCGGAAGAGGATTCATCTGCGAGATATGTTGTTGACGCCCTTGTTTTACCAATTTTTGAAGGCACGAAGCCAATATTAGAACTTAAAGTGATTGGTCGAGCTCTCCTGGCCTGAGTTCTTCAAGATTAGTTGCATTCGGCGCTTACGGTAGTTTCTTCTCACTGCAGACGTGAGATAATAGGCCGATGATCGCACCTAACATGGACCGGCTTGCTCTTTACCTGCACATACCTTTCTGCTCTTCTAAGTGTGGATACTGTGACTTCAATTCATACGAAGGATTAGACCACTTAGTTCCTGAATACACTCCGGCAATTCTTTCAGAGATTGAATTATGGGGAGCAGCTGCGACGAAGCATGAGATTCACACCATATTCTTTGGGGGAGGCACCCCATCTCTTACTGATATCAACGATATCGAGGCCATAATCGCTGCAGTTAAAAAAAATTATCTACTCACTGATGATGTTGAGTGGAGTCTCGAAGCAAATCCAACCGAACTGACTTTGAAACATTTACAAGATCTCCGTAAAGCAGGCATCAATCGGCTATCCATGGGTGTGCAAAGTCTTCAAACGGATGAATTAAAGCTTCTAGATCGTGACCACACACCTGAACGTGTGTTTGAAGCATTCGCCGATGCTCGCTCTGCCGGATTTAAAAACATAAATCTCGATCTAATGTTTGGTTTACCTGATCAAAAACTTGAAACCTGGCAGGACACCGTCGAAAAAATTTTATCGATGGAACCAGAACACCTCTCATGCTATGCACTCACTGTTGAACCAGGAACTGCGCTTTATTATCAGATTCAAAAGGGTTTCATCAAAGAGCCAGATCCCGACATAGCTGCTGACCAGTATGAATGGACCCAAGAAAAGTTAGAAAAACACGGATATAATCACTATGAAATATCAAACTGGGCGAAACCTGACAAGGAATGCCTACACAATTTAGTCTACTGGCGGGCGCAACCTTACTTAGGTATGGGAGCAGGCGCTCATTCATTCTTTGCTGGTCAGCGATTTGCAAACGTTGACGCCCCAAATCGATACATTGATGCCATTACAGCTACGAAATTACAGCGGATGAATGAAGGGAAATCTACGATGCAGCAAGTAGCTGCAGGAGAAACGCCCGACAAAAATATGATTCTCGCAGACGCTATGATCCTCGGCCTCCGCCTACTTAAAGGCATCAATGAAATTAATTTTGAAATGGAATACGGAATTAAACCCTCTGAAATATATGCCGAATCAATAGAGAAGCACATAAATCTTGGATTATTAATACGAGATGGCAACTGGATCAAACTTACTCCAAATGGTTTACTACTCTCCAACGAAGTATTTATAGATCTGCTACCTGATGAAAACGAAACGTTAGTCAATATACAGGAGCAACTTCTTGCTTGAGATATATAGATGTAATGCTTGCGGCCGAGAAGTATTGGTTAAAAAACCAGGCCCAATGTCACCTAAAGAAATAGCCCGGCGTCGCATCGCTGAGATGCAACCTCGTATCAGAGGCGCACGAGGCAAAGCCCCAGCAACCGATCAATTACGCGATGACATCTGGGCAGGACTATCATCACAGCGTACTGAAATTCCTCGATTAGAACCTCCAGTAAAATGTCCCACATGTCACCAGTCTGGCCTACGTGTCGATCGAACACTAGACCAGTAGCTAAGCGAGAGAAATACTAATGTTCGTAATAGGTACAGCGGGTCATGTTGACCACGGAAAAAGCGCACTGATCGAAGCGATCACCGGAATTCACCCTGATCGACTAATAGAAGAGCAAACACGAGGGCTGACAATTGAGTTGGGATTCGGCTGGACGAATTTGCCTTCAGGTATTGAAATTTCTTTAATTGATGTGCCTGGTCACGTCAGATTTGTTCGCCATATGCTGAGTGGTGTTGGTGGGATTGATGCTGCTCTATTAGTCATCGCCGCTGATGAAGGCATCATGCCGCAAACTATCGAGCATATGAACATACTTAATTTGCTGGAAATCAATAAAGGAATTGTTGTCTTCACTAAGTGTGATCTGGTTGATCAAGATTGGTTAAATTTACTAAAGGAAGATTTCGAACAAACAATGGCAGAAACATCACTGAAAGACGCCCCGATAGTGTTCACCTCAACCATCACGAGATCTGGCATATCCGAATTGCTCGATGAGCTGGACAAACTAGTCAGTGACCTAGACACCCCTCGTGATATAAACAAAGCGAGGTTACCAATAGATCGAGTATTTACTATGACTGGATTTGGTACCGTTGTCACGGGAACATTGTTGGACGGTCGTCTTGAAGTTGGGGATCTGGTAGAGATCTCTCCGACTAGAAAAACAGCGCGGATAAGAGGTCTTCAAGCCCATAACACAGAGATAGAAATTGCTAATCCAGGGTCACGTGTGGCTGTAAATTTGTCTGGAATTCAAATAAATGAAGTTAGCCGAGGGCATGTTCTCGGTATGGAGGGCTCTCTAAGCTCAGCATTCTCTTTTGATGCATCGATCAGGTTAGTCAATGATGAAAAAATCAAACATAACCTGAAAGTACACATACATGTCGGTTCCGCCGAGATTCAAGGACGCATCCGGCTTTTAGATTCTGAAAATACACAAGACTTAGATCAGACTTTCGTTCAAATCTTGCTTTCGGAACCTATCTCAATATCAGAAGGAGATCTGTATGTCGCAAGAATTTCTGACCGAACCCTAGGAGGAGGAAAGGTGATTAGCATCAATCCGCCCCGTCACAAAAGATTTGATACTGAGGTCCTGGCGCTGCTCGCACAACAACTAACGGGAACCATCGAGACTCGCATCCTAGGAATCCTTGAACAAATTCAACCGGCGACGCACTCTCAGATTACCTCCGCACTTACCGAATCAAGTCAATCGGTTGAAGATGGGATCGAAAAACTTGTCTCGAGTGAACAAATAGTTAGTCTCCAGACCTCGGAGCACACCTCGTTACTAATGACTAACAAATTAGTGACAAGAATTCGTGCAGACACTGAAAAAATAATTAATGAATATAACCAGCGCTGGCATCTACGGTTTGGAATTCCTAAGGGGGAACTGAGAGCACATCTTAAACTCGATGGCCGCTTTTTTTCAGTGTTATTAGATACCTTTCAGAACGATTTAGTGGATATCAAAGAAGATATTGTGACTCTCAAAAGCTGGGAACCACAAATAAATGAGGCTGAGAAAAGTAAGATCAATGACATCATTAACTTGTTACACCAAGGAGCATTTGCTCCCCCACGATTAGATACTAACCTCGAATTACTGGGATATTTGCAAGGAATTGGTGAAATTAAAGATCTTGGCGACGGCGTAATATTTACAAATGCCCACTACCTATCGGCCACTAAAATCGTGCTAAAACAATTCAATCTAGGCCAGAATTCGTCATTAGCTGAAATACGAGATTTAATCGGAACCAACCGGCGAATTGCTCAGGCACTTCTTGAAACAATGGATAAAGAAGGTATAACTCAACGCCTCGGTGATGAACGACGTATAACCGAGGCCGGTAAATTATTTCTCGAGAACAAGTAACTTAATCGCTCTGCAAGAGTCCCGCGAGCCGAATTATTGCCATGCCCAGTATGACCAACAAAACAGCTATTACCCTCGGAATTGTCATCACATTCGTTGCGTTTCCAAATAGTCCTACGTGGTCAATAATCACTCCCGCAACAGCAGATCCGACGGTCACCGCCACGAAAAATTCTGCCACTCCAACTGATGGGACAATCCAAGCTGCTCCAAGTATTAAACCCAGTCCAAACAGGCCTGATAGCCCTGCCCACCAAGGCAAATCCCTCAGACTGAGCAAAATAACGACACCGACAACAATTGTAATTATTGAAATGATTTCTATTCGGGTAGAAAGAATATCTGATGTAATCATACTGTTCGTCCGAAAGTGTCGAAACAAAAGTACCAATCCTAGTGCTGCGACTGTGGTCAGACAGGAAAACCAGGCAGCTTGAAAACCACCATGAGATCTACCGATTGCTGCTAGCATCGCCCACTGCAGAGCTACACCACATCCGATCAAAATAGCTAGAAAAATCATCGGCCACACTGCAAAAAGCTTCGCATACATCAAAGGTTCAACTATTCACTAAGCCCGAGCTTTATTAGACCATGGAACCTTCGAGAACCAACGAGATAGGTCTCCTTGCTCCCACGCCACCAAAAGTTGTGCCGCAATCGCGACTGAAGAATACGTCCCTACCACGACTCCCACTAGAATAGCAAGCAAAAATGACTGGATCGTATCCCCACCAAGAAGCAGAAGTGCTCCAATAGGGAGTAATAATGTCAAAGAAGTATTCAAAGAACGTGCCATCGTCTGAAGCAGTGCAGAATTAACGTTTTCAGACAAGCTACTTTGAGGGCTTGCCGTAATATTTTCACGAATTCTATCAAAAACCACAATTGAATCGTGTACAGAAAACCCAATCGCGGTCAATATTCCTGTGACAAACATCAAGTTAATTTCCGCTCCAAAGAGTTTTCCGAACAGGGAAAATGCGCCTATCACAATTACAGTGTCGTGGATTAGCGCAATTATCGCGCAGACAGCATATCTAGAAGGCTTCGGGACCGTAGAGAAGGCAAAACGAACATACGCCATAATAAACAAAGTTGCCACGGCAATCGCCAGGGTTGCGTTTCGAACAGCGGCACTAGATACCACAGGTGAAACCGTAGAAAATTCTAGTGTCACAAACGGACCGAACTGCTCCTGAAGATAATTATTAATTACGGTACGCTCGCCTAGGTCTGTTATGTTGTCCTCATTCGAAACCGCTACTCCTGTCGGATCAGGAACAAAATCATGCATCGAGTATTCAGAAATCCATCCCATAACACCATTAGCGAGAACTTCGAAATTTTGACTGTTGGAACAGTTTACTTTGGCAAATACTCGCAGCTCGGTTAAAACTGCTACCTCCGCACGCACTGCATAAAGGTCACAAGGATCATCATTCAAAGCAGATCTGACGAAAACCGTTCCCACTGATTCCGAAGATTCACCAGTTACCAAAGTACCTTCTGGACTGCGTTGTACTGGTTCGCTCAATGACGAAGATTGGTAGTTTGACTCAGGAACGACCTCACTAAATGAGCCTTCAGGGATATTCAACTGATCTGTCTTGATGAGAAATTCGCGATCCCCGGCACCTTGAATCCTAGCTTCGTCATGCCCCAAATCTGCGAATGCTTGCCGCAGTTCGGATTGTTGAACTTGAGCGCTCTCAAACTTAAGAAGCATTGAAGTGCCTGAGCTGAATTCAATACCCCTAACCAACCCGGGAGGAATTAAGAGAAGTATCAATGACACGGAGATAAGTAACCCGGATATTAAAAACCACCATTTTCTTGATCGAACCAAATCTATTCCGGTAGGCGGATTACTCTCTGGATTAGAAATATCTCGATCCATTAACCTGCCCCTTCAGATTCTGCCATCTCGTCTAACTGGGACGCTGAGATACTTCCTAAACTAATCCAGCGACGGGCATACTTAGATTTAACAAAGGTTCTGAGCAATGTGCGGGTGACTACGATAGAGGAAAACATCGATACTAGTACCCCGAATCCAAGCGTAAGTGCGAAACCTTGAACAAGCGGAGCGCTGAAGGTACCTATCAGTGGTAATTGAATTCCACCACCCAGTAGGTACAAGATGAAACACGTGATCAATGTCGTTATGTTGGAGTCACGAATGGACGACCATGCCCTTGAAAAACCTGCATCAACGGCATTTATTGCCGAACGGCCAATTCTTAGCTCTTCTTTCATACGCTCAAATATTAAAATATTCGCGTCGACAGCCATTCCTACTGACAGGATGAATCCGCCTATCGCCGCAAGCGTTAATGTTACCGGAATAAGCTTAAAAACAGCGAGCGTGATGATAGCGTAAATCGTTAAAGCAAGCACGGCTAAGAGGCCGGGGAAGTGGTAGTAAAGACTCATAAATAAGCCAACCAGAATTAGACCGATAATCCCCGCCAAGAGTGACTTAGATATTGAATCTGCACCTAATGTTGCGTCCACTGTTTGCTCCTGCAGAACTGTCAGCGAAAGAGGTAATGCACCTGCATTAAGTTGCACAACAAGCTCTTGAGCATTTTCTCGCGTCATCCCGGTAATTACGCCACTTGACCGAATTACTGCGTTCACTGTTGGTGCCGAGAGTAAATCAGCATCAAGGAATATGGCTATTCGATCTGAACCGATGAATTTACCTCGATTATCAACCGCTCGCGAGGTGATTTGTTCAAATAATTCGGCACCCTCATCATTAAATTCAAATGATGTTTGAGCATCTCCAATTTCATTGAATGATACATAGGTATTAGGCTCGAGATAAGAGCCGGTCAGAGCTCTCACCTCCCCGTTGACTGTCCCGACAGCCTCGTACCACAAACCATCACTGTCGCAAGGCTGAAGAGTCAATAACGCTGACTGAGCAGGCTCACAGAATCTCAATTGTGCAGTTCTCCCGATTAGAGATCGAGCTTGCTCGATAGAAAGCCCTGGCAGTTGCACGGAAATATTAGACGCTCCTTGTCTTGTAATCTCCGATTCAGCAACACCTGCACCGTCTACTCGTTTACGCAGTACGCTGATCGTTCCGTCAATTTTTTCTGTGAGATCTCCATCAAAATCAGTCGGTACTTCTGCTTGCAACAGTAGTCTCGTGCCACCTTGTAGATCAAGACCTAGTCTTAAAGAACTCCGGTCAAACTCACCTATTGTTAAGCCCGAACCATTTGGCCATGACAGATTTCCTGGGAGGTTGGGAAGATGTTCATCCGCATTATTTGGCCACACAAAAGCAAGAGAGAATAGTGTCACGACTAGAATAAAAATAAGCGAAAGAGTATTGCGCATTACCGAACCTCTAGTGAAGCCAATTAACTACATTGCTACACAGCATACTGCCAAGCGGCGTTGCCGTATAATCACGGTCAGGAGTCTTCAGACTCTGCCTTTTCAACAGCCTCAACATTCGACTCAAGATCTTCTACGTCCTCAGTAGCAAGCTCTGATTCTTCAACTTCTGAGACCGGAATTATAGACACAACGGCATCAGGAGTTGCTTCGACGATAACATCTTCGGTCAGCTCCAAGTGAATTCGCATTGGGCCGGATGTTGGGGTCACTATATCTGTAACTGTGGCAAAAAAACCTGATGTCGTTAGCACTTCGTCACCGATATTGAGTTCCGCTAAAGTTGCCTTCTTCTTTTTCTGCTGACTCAGCATCGGGCGCAATAAAATAAAATAAAATGCCCCGGCAAGTGCTATTGGTAGTAATAAGCCTTCCATATTGATCAACCTCTCTCTAAAAATCAAGCTTCATTTGACTCGTCAACTAAGTTATCCGCTAATTCTTCCATATTTTCACCATCTAAATGGTCATCATCTCTCGGGTGCATGTAGTGCATATCTAACTCAGCGTTTAGGTGATCGACATAAAGTAAGCCATTGACATGATCTGTCTCGTGCTCCAACGCTTGAGCCAATAGATCGTTTTCTGAGACAATGTGTACTCTTTCGCCTTTAACTGAAAGCGCACGAACGGTCACTCGCTCTGAGCGAGTGACTGGGCCAGAATAGCCAGGAACTGATAAACAACCCTCCATAACCACGCGAGTGCCCTCACGCTTAGTTATCTCAGGATTAATTAAAGCAAAAGGATCCTGATCCGGTATAGCAATGACGACTAATTTGAGAGAAATACCGATTTGTGGGGCAGCCAAACCCACACCATTTGTGGCGTACATCGACTCAATCATGTCAGAAACAAGTAATTGGATATCCGCATTCACGCGTCTAACCCGACGAGTAGGCAATCTTAAGACTGGATCACCCAAGTAACGTATTGGTCGTATAGTCATTATCAGTAAGCATCGCACGTATTAGAAATTAGCGCAGCTCGCACAGCGAAGCTAATCAAAATCCACGGGATCGACATCAATTACCCAGCCTGAGGGCATATCACCGTAGTCCTTAAGAATCTCGTCGGGATTGGGAGAGAATATTAGTATTGCTCTCCGGAAAAGACCGCGCACTCGAGAAATTCTCGGCACAAAAGGTCCCCGAACATCGCTATTGGGGTATGCAAGGGACACGATTGAAAGATTATGTGCGAGTCGTGAGGACTCCTCATTGACATATTCCTCGTTGTGGTGGCGTATTCCTAAACGGACGACTCGCCGATATGGCGGATAGCCATACTCGCGACGCCACGAAAGTTCAGTGTCTAAAAATGACTGAACGTCCTGACTCACTGCGGCCTCAATCACGCTATGAGACGGGTCAAAGGTTTGGAAAATAACTCGCCCAGGAAGCTCACTTCGACCAGCACGGCCGGCAACTTGAGATAGCATCGCAAACATTTTTTCATGTTCTCTAAAATCTCCCTCTGCTGATAATCCGTCTGCAACAACAACCCCAACTAATGTTACAAAAGGTAGATCCAATCCCTTAGTAATCATTTGAGTACCCACTACGATGTCAATCTCCTGTTTCTGCATTTTTTGCATTATTTCCAAATGCCCGCTCGCCCTTCTCACAGAATCGGAATCCCAACGCGCTACTTTGGCAGTGGGGAAAAGGGTCTCAATTTCTTCTACAACGCGCTCTGTTCCAATTCCGACTGGTCGCAAAATCTTTTCGCATCCCTCTGTTTGGCACTTTCCATCAAATATCCTCGTTAAACCACATAAGTGACATCGTAGTCGTGGCGGACTCGGATGATTATGTAGAGACATAACAAGATCGCATCGAGAGCATTTTGGAGTACATCCATTGTCACAAATAAGATAGGGTGCGTAACCCCTCCTGTTGATAAATAGCAAAGCTTGCTCGCCACGATCTAATACTTCTAATATTGCTGAACTAAGCTCAGATGAAATCAGCCTACGCTGATGTCTAATATCTATCACTTCAATATGTTTAGTTTCTGTGCTAGGCCACGGTATTAGTTCGTCATTTTCTTGACGAACCATATTGATCTTCTGATCCAGGTCAATTCTAAGAATCAGTTTCTGTTGGCTGAGAAAGTATCGCTCAAGGTCAGGAGTTGCCGAACCATAAATAACAGTACAACCACCCACCTCGCTCATAATGCGAGCAAGCGATCTTGCATCGTATCTAGGCGTTGGGCTGCTTTGCTTATAAGCAGTGTCGTGAAATTCATCAATGATAATGAGTCCCAAATTCGGCTGTGGAACAAAAATACAAGAACGTGATCCGATGACAACTTGATAGTCTCCTCGCTCAATTGCTTGCCACTCATCAAATATTTCTCCCTGAGAGAGAGCTGAATGCATCACACCTACTCTGCCCGGGAATTGTTCAGCAAATCTCTGAATCATTTGGGGTGTTAAAGCAATCTCGGGAACTAATAAAATAGCCGTCTTTTGTCTTGCAATTAAATTACGAATACAATCTATATAAACCTCGGTCTTACCACTCCCAGCCACACCTTTCAATAAAATTTCTTTGCCATTTTCTCCGTCGAAGGATGCCGTGATTCGAATCACGGCATCCTGCTGGTCGCGAGTGAGTTTTCTTGGACTTGCTCGAACTATCTGATAATCTTTCAACGGATCTCGTTGACGACGAATTTCGGAGTAGTCCACTAATTCTTGACGAGCTAATCTTTGCATTACTGAAGTAGTTATGTCAGAACGGCCCAATAAATCAGAGATTTCTA
>CAVODE010000003.1:0-49093 GCA_963694535.1 Dehalococcoidia bacterium | reverse complement strand
AGACAGTTTGCATCACTCGATCATATTAGTAATGGTCGAATCGGCTGGAATATCGTCACGTCCTGGTCTGCGCCAGCTGCACGAAATTATGGTTATGCAAGTCAGATTAGCCACGCCGAACGATATGCTCGCGCTGATGAATTTATGGCGGTAACTAGGAGTTTATGGGACAGCTGGTCGGACGATGCGATTATCGATGACCGAGAAAATGGAAAATATTTAAAGGACAATAGTGTTCGCGAGGGCGGGCACGAGGGACATTTTTACAACGTCGCCGGCCCACTTAATGTGCCTCGCGGGCCACAGGGTTGGCCAGTACTCGTACAAGCCGGTTCCTCCGACACAGGTCGTAAATTCGCTGCTCAACATGCTGAAGCAGTATTCACGGCGCATATGGAAAAGTCATCAGCGAAGGCATTTTATGGTGATCTAAAATCACTCGTGAAGGCAGAAGGTCGTAACGAAAATCAATGTTTGATATTACCGGGTCTGAGTCCGGTAATTGCCTCAACTGATGCCGAAGCACAGCAGTTCAGGGCTGACCTAAATGACCTAGCTGATCCCCAAGAGGGCCTAATTAGTCTCTCCGCTAGGTTCGGCGGCACAGACTTCTCTCACCTTCCACTTGATACACCGCTTTCGCCAGACGACTTTCCGGACCCCTCCACTGTAGAGGCTGCGCGGAGTCGTACTGAGGTGATTCTCGGAGTAGTCCGTAATGAAAGGCCTACAATGCGGCAGTTACTGTCAAAGTTAGCGGGTGCACGTGGCCATTACGTTGTTTCAGGGACCCCCGAACATATCGCGAATCTTATTGAAGATTGGTTCACCGATGGTGTAGCTGATGGTATTAATCTTATGCCACCCGTGTTACCTAAAATGTTGGACGTTTTTATCGACGAGGTGGTTCCACTATTACAAAAAAAAGGAATCTTCAGAACCGAATACCGAGGTAATACGTTACGTGACCATTATGGCTTAGATAGGCCTGACAACGCATTTGAATAAAATCTCATCGTTCCCCCAGTCAGCTCACCTTCTGTATCCGCTAAATTGATTATCGATAAATCATTTCTAAACTTATCGCTGAATACCTCAAATCAAATACACTACATCTCTTATGTAAGCGGACTAATGGAGGAATCATGAGTGAGTACATCGCAAACCCGATTGACTGGGTTGCTAATCAAGTAGAACTATATGAAAGTAGCAACGGCGCTGAAGGTACAACGCTATTTGACTTGCCCTGCATTATTGTGACCAACAAAGGCAACAAAACAGCAGCGGTCAGGAAGACACCCTTAATGCGTGTTGTGGATGGAGACAATTATGTCTTGGTAGCATCATGGGGTGGTGCACCCAAACATCCAGTCTGGTACTACAACCTAAAATCCGAGCCAAGCGTGGAAATCAGAGATATTGACAAAGTACAATCAATGTCAGTGCACGAGGTTACTGACCCAGTGGAAAAAGCGCGACTCTGGAAGATCGCGGTAGCAGCGTACCCACCCTATGAGGAGTATCAAGAGAAAACTTCACGCGTCATTCCGGTATTCGTGGCAGTTCCAGTCTAGGAAATTATGTATTTATTGCGGATGAGATTTGTTACCTAGTTTGAGATGAAATCATAAAACCTTTAACACTGTTGGAGAAAAATATGTCTAATAAGGCTGATCCAGCCACCATAAAATTGTTGCTAGACAAAGCTAAAAACAATGCGCGAGAACAGGCCAAATCTAAAAAGTCAGAACGAGACGCTATCTCTCGCTGGGAACAACGGAATGGACGAGCCAAGTGGTCACAGTTAGACGAAGCTTACAACGGAAAGAAAAACTGATACCCAAATAGGTTTCCTTCGCTCGGCCTTATGGTTGCTTACTCACACAAGCTCTAAGATGGAGGTGATCCGTTATTGGCCAAAGCTTTGCCGAGTTCACCAATAACGGATCACCTTCTAAAATCGCAAATCTAATCAAAGGCCGAAAGAACTTCTTCGTCTAATCTCTGTAAAGAATCGGAATTACTGGGACGAGGGGAAAACATAATCTCATCCACCCCTGCGTCAATAAACTCGCCAACGCGCTGAATAATATAGTCCGCAGTACCCGCAACCGTTCCAGATCCTACCTGGTTAATAAATAGGTCGGTTTCATTATTATTTTCAGAGAGCTTCACTGGCATGGAAATTGTGTACTTAATTTCGGTCGGATCTCGCCCAACATCTTCGCAGTGCCTCTCAATCACTTCTACCTTGTGCTTGTATAGCTGAAGTGACATACCGCCATAACGCTCATTCTCCTCCTTACCCACTGCAAAACCATCTAAATTCCAAATATCTCCATACTTTGCCAGAGTTCTCAGCGTCCTTTTTTCACCCATTCCACCAACCATGATAGGTATGTGAGGGTTCTGAACTGACGTTGGTGAAAGCGGCGCTTTCGCCAACGTGTAATACTTGCCTTGGAAATCCACGGGCTCAATCGAAGTAAATAACTCGTGTATCAACTGACAGGCCTCTTCGAATCGATTAGATCTTTCACCCAAAGAGGGAAAATCCCAGCCATAGGCCTCATGTTCCCGCTTAAACCAAGCCGCGCCGACACTGAGGATAAATCGCCCGTGAGAAATTTGATCGATGGTGGTCGCCATTTTTGCGACCAGACCAGGGTTCCGGTATGTATTCCCACTTACCATGTGTCCCATCCGCAATTTTGTAGTCATGCCGGCAACGGCAGCAAGAAGTGACCAAGATTCAAAAATTGGTTCATCTTCGGCGCCCTTCCACGCGGCTGGCGGTATAAAATGATCTGGAAACCAAATACTTTCCCACCGACCTGATTCCATGGTGGCAACGGCGCCGCTTATTTCATCCCAGGTTGTTGTATAACTTGATACCGATGCTCCGAACTTCATTTTTCTGTCCCTTCGTTCATAACCTTCAAAAGATAATTAGCCGTGACGTTGACTACAGAGATTGAGTGCGACATCACAACTAAATAACTTCATCGAAAGATTAACTGTATTATTATCCCTCGACATAGAGACAACTATTGCACACCCAAAAGGAATGAAATAATGAGCGTAAAATTTGTTGATCCAGATACCTCGCCAGCACCAGCAGGTGGGTACCGAAATCTTGCGATCATCCCAAGCAATCAACGCATCCTCGCTATTGCAGGCCAAATCGGAAATCGAATGGATGGGAGTATTATCACTGGGCTTGAAGCCCAGTACGCACAAGCGCTCGCTAACATCAACGCCATAGTTGCGTCTGAAGGAGGATCAGCAATCGATATCGCGAGAATCACTGTATTCCTGACTGAAGAACCGAGTGACTGGGCAAGCATCGGCAAAGCAAATACGAAAGAGTTCCCCGAAGGCCCGCCCGCTATGAGCTGGATTTATGTTGCTGGTCTTTTTCGACCTGATGTAAAAGTTGAAATAGAAACGATAGCCGCCGTTTCTTAGCAATCATCTTTTAACATGAAGGGCTACTGCTCGAAGAGAGGATGAGACCAATGGCTGACATTCTTATAAGTCCGTTCTTAAATCTCAGCTATGGAGAGCCAGCTGTTAAACGCGAGAAAAATAGATCAACCGGTAAATTCGACAAGTTTCTGATATGGCCTCACTTACTGGAACATCAGGAGAAATCACCGGGCTCACCATACCAAGTCACACAGGTCTATGCGCCACTAACTGTTAAGGATTACGACATTCATCGCTATATAGCCCGCCTCTTTCTTGGCAACATTGAAACCAAAACACACTTTGAGCAAGATAAAAAAGGGAATGCTACCTCCGTTGAACTCACACTCGTTGGTGAATATGAGGATCATGAACAAACTTTTGAGCGCATAGCCATAGAGTTTGCTCGCGAATATGGAGACTTTCTAACCAGTGATCATCTGCGTCTTCGACCCCTACACGGCGGTACTGGTCGTTTCGTGAATTATCCACGCCTGAAATCTTGGTTTAATGAATGGTTTGATTTGAGTTATTGCGTACTCAAGAAGTCGGTCAACTGCACTGACGATCTCGTTAATAACCCAACGGTTAAAACGATTGACGATACGGGAATATCCACTCATGACTCATTAATCAAACGGAAAATTAAACAACACACGTCAGGTGACATCACTATTCAGCGTAATCAGACACTACCGACATTGCTTCCGAATTCTCTGGCTGGCTATTGTTGGCTTTTGATGGCTCGAGAGTTAATCACTGGTGTTGATTATGAGGCATGCGAACGACGCTATGAAACGCGCTGTGAACGCCGTTCCAACGAAAATTACTGCCAATGCACCTTGCCTAGTTCAGCTCCTACGATTAAGCCCGGAAAAGCGATTCTTCACTGTTGTAAGCGGTGCCATACAGCTAATAAATCGCCTAAGCGCTCAAGAAAATAGCCACCTACTTGAAATTATCGCACGACTAGCTGGTTCTTTGATAGCAGAAACCCGATCTGCTATCAGGTCCAGAGAAATCTGGTACGATTCGACTTAACTCAGTCCCGAACAAATTATGTAGGGACTCGTTGTCAGGAAGGTTTAAAAATGAAAGAGCTACCAGTCATAGCACAAAAAGACCCATACATCGTCAAAGTGGAAAAGGGCAAGAATTATTTATGGTGTTCATGCGGAAAGAGTGACAAACAACCATTTTGTGACTCCTCGCATCGTGGGACTGACTTTAAGCCAGTGAAGTACACGGCCGAAGCTGATGAGGAAATCTATTTTTGTGGGTGTAAAAATTCTGGTGACCAGCCTCTGTGTGATGACACGCATCTCACTCTTTGACCAGTCCTAATAGTCTCACGGTCAATTAACAATAAAATAATGGATCGAGTGGCCTAGTAAATCTTGCTACACAAGATTTTTTAACACAAATCTTGTGTAGCAAGCTGTATTCTTAACGTGAATCAAAAGGAGACTCGATGAACCGAGATGAACTTAGCGAAGGTCTTAGAAACCGAATTGGCGATTATTGGAAAGTCAGTGCAATTGCTATCACTAGCCAAATGGCTCTTGTCATAACAATTGTCGCCGCAGACATCGCGAGCTCCGAGCGACTACTGGTAAGCGTTGCAATAGTTGTTGCCGCTCTTTTCCAAATAATTGCTGGTGATCCAGCCATTAAAGGCTCAATGATGATCGCCTCAGATCTACTTGAAGACGAGGAAATAAAAAACACTTCGACTTATGCAGATTTAAAAGCAACACCCTGGGCCATGTTTCGAGCGACAAATCTAATTCTCCCTGTTGTTGTTGCTGTGGTAGCAATAGTAACGGTGTATTAGTAGCAGACTTTGTAGATATGCCCGTGCACATGTGCGGGCATATCTCTTTATCAAAATCAGTTTGAATATCTAATCAGATAACGTCTGATCCTTGGAACTTAATAAATCACCAGAACCAGCCTCGATCATCTTCACTTTCCAGTCTGCTATTGGTGTTTTTGTTCCAGACTCCGGAACAAACACCGATCTCTCAACGAGCTCTAACTTATGAATGTATCGGGGGCAATTAACAAATACTTCGCGCGCCTTAACTTTCACAATAAATTGGGCCTCAGGATATTCGGACAATAAATCGTCTGAGGAGTGAAGCGATGCTGTGCCATTGAGGCGCATTCGACTCTGGCCTTCAAAATCAATAAATAGTAATCCGACTTCGCCATTGTCGACAATACTGCCAGCAGTCATAAACATTCCATTTCCGTCATAAACAGGAAACGCAATTGTTTCTTCGTCCAGTACTTTCACGAAACCTGGTGAACCGCCTTTGTATGAACAATTGGAGTGACCATCCGCGTCGATCGTCGCTAGAAAAAACATATCTCGTGCCTCTATGAAAAGTCGATCATTCTCTCGAATAGAGGAATGTACGGCTTTCTCAGCCATTTGATCAGCAAGTCGAACTGAGTCAGCTTGAGCTTGAACCTCTCGCTGGCCATCTGTGAAATCTTTTGGCATAATATTCTCCACAATACATATTTAAATACTAATCTGATTGTACCCACTCACTAGCTAAGTCTGCTGGTAAACCAAT
This sequence comes from Dehalococcoidia bacterium, assembly GCA_963694535.1. Taxonomy (GTDB): domain Bacteria; phylum Chloroflexota; class Dehalococcoidia; order UBA2979; family UBA2979; genus UBA2979. Next base: position 43,040 of record CAVODE010000003.1, on the reverse strand, counting down.
AACTCATAAAACTCTATTACTCGCTGAAAGACGTATTAATCACCTTAGAAACCTGTCTACTGAACCACATCAGAATTGAAATCCAAGCTAGTGCACCGCTTACTAACAACAAAACGCCGTATCCAGTAATTACTCGAATGCTTGGCCTGTACTGATGACGTCGCGTAAGTGATTTCATAATGTGTTTAAGTCTAATATTTTCGGTAAGAAATTACACGATGCGTTTTCAAATAGGTAGTTTTGCTTAAAAAAATAAGGAGCGAGGTTGAGCCTCGCTCCTTATTAGATTTGGGGTAGAAGCCCCCGCATCCAATTATTGCTGACTAATAAGTCAGCACGTAACTAATGTAACTATATCTAAAAAAATCTATAAAAACAGGTAAACTGAAGATGTGAATTATCCTCCGTCCGTAGTAAATGGTTAGTTAGTCAAAAGTTGTCAAGATTAGAACCTCAGAAAATAACTAAACAGCAGCTTCGGGCGGCTGAATCAGGTGCAATACGTGCTGTTCAGGAATATATGACCGCTCTAAATGACGCGGACCATAGAACTCTTTTTGAGAGGTTACACATTCCACATATCCGCATTGCCGGTGAACATGTAACTATTTATCAAACTAGAAAGGAACTGGAAGAAAAATATCTACGCGGCTTTATGGATAGGGCAGGAGTATCTTGGAAATACACCATGCTCGACTCAGTTGAAGTGATGCAAGCTTCCGAAAAAAAAGTACACCTCTTTATTCAATGGACTCGTTACGACGAACAGGAGCGCGCAATTACCACTCAGCAAGCTCTTTGGATAATGAGAAAAATTGATGGCAAATGGGGAGCACAAGCTCGATCAAGTTTTGCGCCCGAATAGGCGATAGTATTTAACTATATGCTTCAACAAAATATGACCTTCCCCTCACTTGTTTTTAAAACACTCGACAAGGACAAAATTGAACTACCTAGAGATATTTCCAGTAACTACGCGGCTGTGCTTTTCTACCGTGGACACTGGTGACCGTTTTGCAATCGGCAGTTGGCCGAATGGGAGTCTGCAAAAAAAGAGTTGGACCAGCTGGGAGTGACAGTGTATGCGGCCAGCGTAGATACACATGACCAGGCAACCGAGGTGGTCACGAAAAATAATCTTACATTCACTATGATTCACAGCCTAGAAAAGCGCCATACCGAATCAATCGGTGGTTGGTGGGGAGTAGATCACCACGGTGAATATTCCCAACCAGCGGAATTTTTATTAGATACTGATGGCAAAATTCTAGGATCACTATACGCGTCAGGGCCAATCGGTCGAATGAATGTTTCCGAAGCAATTAAGATGATTAAATTCACCGAAATGCGAAAAAATAAATAGCAAGTTGAATTTGTCTCTCAAAAGCCTCTGCTATGTGAATAAGAATTTCTAATTCACACCTCACCAAATGCATTGGTTTGACGTAATTCTTAAGTCTTTTGAGATTTTTCATAGAAAAAGTTGACAGTGTTCACTATGATTCCGGCACAGGACATAGTTATGGACATAAACGGACCACTGAAAAATTTACGAGTACTCGAGATCGGTGACTTCATCTCTGTGGCCTACGCTGGAAAATTATTGGCTGATCTAGGTGCTGAAGTTATCAAAATAGAAAAACCTATAACAGGTGATTCGCTCCGTAGCCATGGTCCTTTTCCAAAAGACATTCCGCATATAGAGAAAAGCGGGTTACACCTGTTCCTCAACACTAACAAAAAAAGTGTGACTCTTGACTTGGCTACTGAAGACGGTCAGGACCTATTGATCTCGGCTGTCGCAGATGTAGATTTAGTAATCAGTAATCTCTCTCTGGAGGACGGCGCAAACGATCCTTTGAGTTATGAATCACTATCCAAAAAAAACGACATGCTAGTCATGTCATCGATCACAATATTTGGTTATGACACGCCATATAGAGACTGGGCGGGTACAGCATTAACGGCTACAGCCGCTTCAGGTGCCTCGAAGAAGATTGGAAGCCCTGATAAAGTTCCGCTTTGGCTGCCTTACTGTGCGGCCGATTTCCAGGGCGGCATTCATGGTGCCATCGCGGCTCTACTCGCGCTGCGCAAGAAAAGACAACTTAACCAAGGCCTGCATGCGTGGATCTCTGTGGTAGAGGTTATGGCGAGTTACCTAGGCGGCTCAGGTGTTCCGGGATTTGTCTTTCAAGGAATACTCGGCTCAAGAGACGGTACACATCGAAGCGGATTTTATCCATGGCAGGTTGCTCCAGCCTCTGATGGCTTTGTTGAGGTAATAACGATGGTAGATGAGCAATGGAAACGATTTATCAATCTTATGGATAATCCTGACTGGGCAGATGATCCGAGGCTCTCCGATAGATGGCTGTCTTTCGAGTGGCACAAGGAATTAGACGCATTTTGGCATCCATGGATGAAAGGTAAAACTCGATCAGAATTATTTAAACTGTTCTCCGAGAACAGAATTCCTTTCCAACCAGTCAACACGGTCGATGAAATAGCCAAAAGTGAACATTTAACTCTCAGAGGATTTTGGCATGAGATCGAACATCCTGTTGTTGGCAGTTATAAAATACCGGGCGCGCCATATCTATTTTCAAAAACACCGTGGGCAGTTTACCGGCCTGCGCCACAGCTTGGCGAGCATAATGAGGAATTCTTTAAAACCAGATTAGGACTCACCGCCTCTGAAAGATCCAGTCTTGCAAAGCTGGGGATTACCTAATGACTACAACAACTGACGGTCCACTCAGCGGAATACGAGTAATAGATCACGGCCATGTCTGGGCTGGACCCCTTCTTGGAATGAGCTTTAAGGACATGGGCGCGGAAGTCATAAAAATACAATCTCCTACGGGTGGATCGGGAGTATCCATGGCAGGCAAAGGAATGGTTGGTACAGCAACTCGAGATGCAGTTGATATCTCTGATCCGATGGCATATCACGCATTTGATCGAGGTAAGAAAAGCTTAAGCCTGGATCTGCAAACAAAAGATGGTAAAGAAATATATAAGAAGCTCATCGCAGTCAGCGACGTAGTAGTCGAAAACTTTTCAGCCCGCGTAATGCCTTCGTTAGGTCTCGGCTTTGACGTTCTTACAAAGGTTAACCCAAAGATAATACTGGCCTCACTCTCGGCTACAGGGGCAACCGATGGCCCTTGGAGAGATCTCGTTACCTATGGTCCCTCTCTGGCTGCTCTCTATGGAATAAAAAGTGTTCTTGGGTACCACGATTCTGACCATCCTCAAGAAGACCAAGCAGATTTGGATCCGACGGCGGCAGGTCATGCGTTTTTTGCAATACTTGCGGCGCTTGAATATCGCGACGCGACCGGACGCGGCCAACATATTGACCTAGCTCAGGGAGAAGCTTGTATTCAACGAATAGCTGAACCACTCATGGATTACTTTTTAAACGGCCGAGTTGCTGGTCCTCAAGGCAACAGATATCCAGCGACAGCACCACACGGTTACTACAAAACATCAGGACTCGATGAATGGGTGTCAATCTCAGTTCGAAATCAAGAGGAATGGGAAGTATTTAAAGATCTAGCAGCACAAAAATCAAAGAATATTACAAACTCTAAGTTTGAAACATTACAGGGCCGACTCGATAATCAAGATGAATTAGACGAGACTGTTGAATCATGGACTAAGAATTACACAGCAATGCAACTGACAAAAATTCTCCAACAGTCCAAAATTCCAGCATACCCAGTCATGGGGGCGCTGGACCTAGTTAACGATGAGAATCTCAACAGCCTTCACCGAAGTAGTCTCACCGTGACCGACAACAATTTCTCTCTTGATTCGGTCTACCGCGGAGTGATATGGAAACTCGAAAAAGGGCAGGGTGAAATCAGTGGCCCCACACCAAGTACCGGCGCTGATAACGATGAGATATTGATCGATCTACTAGGGTATGAAGAGGAAAAAGTAATAAAGTTTCGAAGTAATGGAATCATCTGATTTAGCAGAAATGCGCTAAGCTGAGCAAACAGAAATACGGGGGTATAGATGTCAATTAACAAAAATGGATTATTAGCCGGCAAAGTCGCAATTATCACTGGAGCATCACGTGGTATTGGAGAAGCAATCGCTATTCGATATGCGATGGAAGGCGCCAAAGTGGTCGTCTCAGCACGAACCGTTGATGATGGAGATCATATCTTAGCGGGGAGCATGAATTCCGTCGTGAAACGGATTAATGATGCAGGTGGTGAAGCAGCCGCAGTTAGATGCGATATGGCACTGGCGGAAGATCGAGTTCAGCTTATTGAGACCACTAAGGCGCTTTTTGGAAGCGTTGATATCGTAGTGAATAATGCAGCGGTAACTTACTTCATCCCTATCGCAGAATTTCCGGAAAAACGTCAAAAACTTATGTTCGAGGTGCAAGTCCACGGGCCACTGCATCTGGCTCAACTCGCTATGGAAAGTATGCGTGAAACAGGAAGTGGTTGGATACTTAATATTTCGTCCCACGCAGCTCTACATCCAGAAGTTGGCGGGCCCGCATCCGGCGGCACTGTGTACGGAATGTGCAAAGCAGCACTTGAGAGACTGTCTACCGGTCTTGCATCTGAAGTTGCCGATCAAAATATCAGGGTAAATGCAATCTCTCCAGGTCTCGTCGCGACTCCTGGAGTTGTGCACCATGGATTGGTGAATGAATCAAATAAAGATCGAGTAGTCCCAGTTGAAAACATGGCAGAAGCATGCCTCAGGCTAGTACATGATGAAGGCGGCGAGCTGTCAGGTCGAATAGCATATGCCGATGAAATGATTGAAGAATTTACCCTGACGCCAGCAGTACTGGTGTAAAAATAACAGAAGTTAAAAAAACTAATAAGGAGTCACCGAAATGGATGGAAACCCACTAAACACAAAGCTTTGCGAAGAATATGGATGTGAAATTCCGGTTGTTGCATTCGCTCATACTAAAGACGTAATTGCCGCCGTTTCGAATGCAGGTGGGATTGGAATACTTGGGGCGACCGGACTTAAACCGGATGAACTACGGTCAGATATTCGCTGGATTCGGGACAAAATTGGTGATAAGCCGTTTGGTGTTGATTTGCTAGTCCCTGCCTCATTTGTTGAGGGAAATCGTGAAGATCTGGACGAAATGATCCCGGACGAACATCGAACATTTGTGCAGCACGTTAAGTCTGTTTCAGGTGCTCCTGATTCTCCGCCACCAAGTGATATTGACCCGACCTACTCTGGTTATGAAAATCTTTTGGAGCGATCCCGTCAGCAGCTTGATGTGTTATTTGAGGAAAAAGTACCTATATTCGCGTCCGGCCTAGGCAGCCCCGCATTCATTATCGAACGGGCCCATCAAGAGGGTATGAAAGTCTGGGGACTCGTGGGACTTCCACGACAAGCCCGTAGACAAATCGAAGCAGGCGTCGATGTTGTGGTAGCTCAGGGCTATGACTCTGGCGGACATAGTGGAACGGTAGGCACTTTTACGCTGGTGCCCGAAATTGTAAAAATGGCCGAAGGTACGGATACGCTCGTTCTAGCTGCAGGCGGAGTATCGAGTGGTAAACATCTCGCAGCCTCGATTGCAATGGGATCGGCGGGGGTTTGGACCGGTACTATCTGGCTCGCTACTCATGAATCAGAAACCGCCATGTTCCTAAAACAACGAATAATAGACTCCAAAGTGGAGGACGCCGTACAGTCACGTGCCATGTCCGGAAAGCCAATACGACAGCTTCGATCAAGATGGTCTGATATTTGGAAAGAGGACGGGGCACCCGATACTCTCCCTATGCCGCTTCAAGGTATGCTCGTGAACGATGTGCTCCGCGACATTAAGGAAGCAAATCTCGAAGATTGGATGACTACACCAGCAGGTCAGGCAATCGTTGGCATTGATGCAATCAAACCAGCAGCTGAGGTCGTATATGAGATGGCCGACGAAGCGCTTGAACTCTTCGAGCGTGCTACTGAAGCATCAGCGACAGCTTAAGTCTGACCTGAACACTTTTCATGAGCGAAAAGATAGAATCGGGGCAGTCCGAGGGATCGATGGAGATCACGCTCGATTCCGAACTCGTTGGTAGACGGGTTGAAGCGGATGGTGGCACCCAAGTTGGAAACACCAATTTTGCGTCACGTGCTGAATTCGAAGGAGTTTTAACTGGGCGCAAAATTGTTCAGGGAGATCCTCCTTGGTACTGGTTAGAAATAGGTCAGTTGTCGGTCAAGCCAGATGATTTTGAGGATGAATTCGTTTGGTGTGAGGAATCCTACGTCTATTCTCTCGACTAAATCTCTGGAGGTATAAGGGGCACTATGCATATTCTTGTGGCAGCAAAACAAGTGTTGGATCCAGACGGTATTAACAGTTATGCGTTATGGGGACGCTTAGAAGTTAGCGAGGATGGGCGAGGGTTTAATACCGGAGCGACCGTGCCACATATTATTAATGCCTACGACGAACAGGCTATGGAGGCTGCCCTACAGATTGCCGAGGCTCAAGTGGGTACACGCGTGACAGCAGTCACGGTTGGCTCAGATACGGCCCCTGATGTACTAAAGCGATGCTACGCAATGGGAGCTGAAAACACCATTCACGTGCATGATGACGAAAAGCAATCCGGTAATCCGTTCCGGATTTCTCAGATACTTGCCACCGTGGCCAAAAATCTAGGAGATGTCGATCTCATTTTATGTGGTCGTCAGGGTTCTGATTACGACCAAGGCGCCGTCCCGGCAATCTTGTCCGAGGATCTCGGAATGCCGTTCATCACCATGGCATCTCAGGTAAGTTTTGACGAACAAACACAATCATTGCATGTTAACGTTGTGACTCCAAACGGGCCGGAAACACTGGCATGCAATCTGCCAGCGGTAGTGGCTGTTAGCAATGAGATCGGACAACCACGGTATCCGAGTAGCCGGCGCATGATTCAGTCCCGTCGTAACCCCCCTACCGTTTTTCAAGCCGACGAACTGCTGTCAGGTCCAGCCATTGAAAAAATGAGCATCAAACTCTTAACGGTCCCAGAAGTGCAGGGAGACTGCGAAATAATTGAAGGTGTTGATCCGAAGGAAAAGGCAATACATTTACTGCAGATTCTTAGAGAACGAGGTGCCCTGAATGCCTGATCCCATTCTTGTGCTGGCACATATTGATGAGACGTCACAAATTAATATAGGGGCTCGTGAAGCCTTAGGTTTCGCTCAGAATCTATCAGAAAATACCGGACGCCCTGTGGAATGCGGGCTCATCGGTGCAGATAACTCGTCCGCAATCGCAGAAGTTACTGCGCTTGGTGCGACAAAGGTCTACACGATCGAAGATCCGCTGCTGGATCGGTTTTCAGGAGACAATATGGTTTCCGCTGCTGCTCACATTGTTTCCGCCTCAGGGGCACACATAGTGCTCATCGGCAGACACCCGTCAACGCTTGAATTTATCCCCAGATTGTCGAGACGGATAGACGGTACCTGTGTAATGAACGTGACAGGGATTCAAACAGTAAATGAGCAGCATACCGAAATTGAGGCGGCTGTGTATGGAGGTGCTGCCAGAGCACTCTACCAAGTCGATTCTACTTCGCCTGTAGTCGTTGGTCTGCGACCAGCTGCTGCTGAAGCCCCGACGCCTTACCCAGAAAACTCCTCGGATATAGTAGAACTCAATCTTGAACTCTCGGCTGACAGGGTGCGAGTTATCACTGAGGCAACAGCTGATGAAGGACCTCGTCTTGAAAATGCTGAGATAGTTGTGTCTGGTGGTCGAGGATTACAAAATGCTGAAAATTTTGGGCTCGTGAGAGAATTGGCGACCCTAATAAAGGGAATGCCTGGAGCATCTCGAGCGATCGTTGATGAATATTGGGCGCCACCCACAGAACAAATTGGACTGACCGGCACCACCGTTGCTCCTGCGCTCTATATTGCAGCAGGTATTTCGGGAGCTAGTCAACACATGGCTGGATGCTCCAACGCTCGGCTGATTGTCGCAATTAATTCCGATCCAGATGCTCCTATTTTCAAATATGCCGATATAGGTATCATCGATGATTGCCTAGCTGTATTGCCTGAACTCATTGAGCTTCTGCGTTAGAATTCAATGATTCACAAGTAGCTAAGCTATGAGGCACTAATTTTCCGTGAGCACAGATATCCAACTGAAATCCCCAAGACAGTATCGGCCTGAAGGTGGTTCTATCTTCGAGATGCATGCACACAGCTCAGACAAATCACTCGATAGTGGAGTGAGCGTCGAGAAACTCGTGGGCCAAGCAGCTGCGCGAGGACTCGATGGAATTTGCCTGACCGAACACAATGCGCTCTGGCCTGAGGAAGATACAAAGCGGCTCAGTGACATTTTCCAGATCAATGTCCTTCCGGCTATCGAGTTAGGAACTAACTTCGGCCATGTTCTTGCCTACGGTTTCTCTCGATATCGTCCCCAATTATTAATGATAGATCACTTAATTAAGAGTGCCGAAGAAGAAGGTGCCGCTTTGATCGTCGCACATCCCATGCGGTCAACAGGAACTCTACGCAGGCCCTCTAGTGAAGAAATACAAAATTGGTTCGCTGGGATCGAAGCAGTCAACGGCGATCATTCTGACAGTGATGATGGCTACTATGTGAGACTAGCTGAAGAATTAGGTGTAGCTGCTGTTGGGGGGTCAGATGCTCATTCAGTTCAGGCGGTCGGAAGAGCGGCAACCATATTCCCAACCGAGATCAAAACGATCGCCGATCTTGTTTCTGCCTTAAAGCAAAAAACTGCATCGCCTTTGGATTTAAGGATTCGCTGACTTTCTTCCTACCACGCATCGATAAATGGGCGCTTTTTCCCGGATCTTACTGGAGGCGATTTTGCTGCCTTGAGGGTTCCCGCAATCCACGCCCTCGATTCTGCGGGATCGATCGTGTCATCAAAACCGAAGTTCATTCCCGTATTCAAAGCTTTACCACGTTCATATGCCTGAGCCACCATTGCTTCATATTTTTCTAATCGCTCTCGTGGATCTGCAATGGACGCAAGTTCATCACGATAGCCAAGCTTTACCGAACCCTCCAGGCCCATTCCGCCAAACTCCCCCGTCGGCCAAGATACGGTGAACTGTGGTTGGCGATAATTACCGCCAGTCATGGCTATCGCGCCAAGCCCATATGCCTTTCGTAAAATAATTGACATGAAAGTCGTTTCAATATTGGCACCATGCAAAAATAGGCGATTAGCGTGACGTACTAAAGCGGTCTTTTCGACCTCAGGCCCAACCATGATGCCAGGAGTGTCGACTAGCGTGAGCAACGGCAGATCAAACGCATCGCAAAGCTGCATAAATCGAGCCGCTTTGTCAGCACCATCCGAGTCAATAGCACCACCCAAATGACCAGGATTGTTAGCAATTACGCCCAAGCTCCTGCCTTCCACACGGACCAACGCAGTGACAATCCCAATTCCAAACTCAGGCCGAATCTCAAGTATGGAGTCAATGTCAGACAATGTATTAATCACGTCTCGGACGTTATAGACTCGCAATCTATTTTCAGGGACAATCTGTCTCATTTCGCGCTGATCAGGAGCCTCCCATGTATCCACTGACCCCTGGAAGTAAGACAGGTATTTCTTGGCAACTTGAACGGCTTCTGCTTCGTCTTTAACCGATATATCTACAACCCCGTTGGGTATCTGTATTTCCATCGGACCAATATCTTCAGGAGCAAAAATACCTAGGCCACCGCCCTCGATCATTGCCGGCCCCCCCATGCCAATATTCGATCCTTCGGTGGCGATAATCACGTCACAACAAGCAAGTAATGAGGCATTGCCGGCAAAACAACGGCCTGCCGTAATTCCAACCATAGGGACCAGACCGCTTAGGGTTGAAAAAGAAGCAAATGTTGAGCTACCACCAGCTGCCTGAAGTCCATCATCTCCGGGTCGACCACCGCCGCCTTCCGCAAACAAAACCAGGGGTAGTTGTGAGTTTCGCGCTACTTCAATCATTCGATCGGTTTTTTGATGATTTCTGTTCCCTTGCGTACCGGCCAAAACCATATAATCATATGCAATTGTTGCCACCATACTTTCAGAACCAGAAAATAGATCTCCGTTCACGCTCCCCATACCGGTAATCATCCCGTCTCTTGGTGTCTTTTCAATTAATTCGTTCAAGCTACGACGTGAGAACTGGTTTGCTAGAACTAGAGGTCCGTACTCCAAAAAAGTTCCTGTATCGAACAAATCCTCTACATTTTCCTGAACTGTCCTCAGATTTCGAGAATGGCGCTTGGACACCGCCTCTTCTCGATTCTCATCTAGAGTCGCCGCGCGGCGTACCAAAATTTCCTCGAGATCAGGACGAATGAACTCTAAATCGACTGAATTGTCACCTTCAATAACAGACCCCGAGACTTCGTGTGCTTCGATGATCATCAAAGTGTGATTCTCCCAAAGAGTGTCGCCGGAGCTGACACTAATAACACTGACCGAACCACTTAAATGAGCTTTAATTTCATGCTGCATTTTCATCGATTCCATTACCGCTAGTAGTTGTCCGGCTTGTACTTCCTCGCCAAACGACACTTCAATAGATACGACAGTACCCTGCAGAGGTGACCTTACTGATCCAGGGGCATCTGATTGTCCACCTAGCTCTGGAGCAGACTGTGTCTCTGCAGTCCTAATCGCTTGTATTCCATAATCCAGTACCGCCAAAGGGTCATTGGAATCGATCGTTGCCCCAGCCTGTTCGCTCGGCTCGGCAACACCCAATAAGACACTGTCACCGATTTCTTTGGCAAGCTGGTTGAGTTCAGCGGCCTCTGAATCAACAAAACGTGTGTGCACTTCTCCATTCCGAAACGATTGATGCCCAAGAATGGCTCTCAAAAAAGATATATTGGTATCCACACCTTTGATATCAAACTCGGCCAGCGCATTTTCAACCCGTGCGACCGCAGGAGCAAATTCATGAGAACTGGAATATCCAATCACTTTCGCCAGAAGTGAATCAAAATTTGTACCAGTCTGATAACCGCTGTAACCAAAAGTATCCGTCCGTACACCAAGACCTGAAGGTGGAGCAAACACTGATAGTGTTCCCGCTGATGGAACCACGGTGGCGTCTTCGTTGATTTTCTCCATATTTACTCTTGCCTGAATCGCGTAACCTTGGGCTGGCGCAATCGATCCTTGTAAAAGACCAAGTGATGCAAGATTCTCACCTGAAGCAATTCGCAATTGTGTCTGTACCAAATCAATACCTGTAACTTCCTCAGTTACTGTGTGCTCTACCTGCAATCTTGGATTTACCTCAATGAAAAAGAATTCGCTCGATTCTGTCTGGTTTGTCGAAACCAAAAACTCCACGGTGCCTAGATTTTCGTAATTTACGGCCTCTCCGATTGTTACCGCCGCCGCCAGTAACGCATCCCTAACGACCTCATCCAAAAACGGAGCTGGAGCTATCTCAATAATTTTCTGGTGACGCCTCTGTATGGAACAATCACGCTCCCAGAAATGTGAGATCACACCAGTTGAGTCACCGGCTATTTGCACTTCAATATGACGAACATTAGGTAGATATCTTTCGATGTAGAGATCTGCATTCCCAAAGGATGATTCAGCCTCAGTCTGTGCCCCTCGGTACGCCTGTTCAACGTCACTATCCTTTTCAAGTACACGAACCCCACGCCCACCTCCGCCATGCACAGCCTTAAGAATCGCTGACTGATTCTCTTCCAAAGATCCCAGAAATTCCATTGCTTCAGTGACGGTTACAGGGTGGTCAAGTCCTGGTAAAACAGGTACTCCGTGCTGCATCGCGACTTGTCTCGCCAATACTTTGTCGCCAAAAACGTTTAGTGAGGAAGATTCTGGGCCGACAAACTTTATCCCAGCGGATTCACACTTGATAGCAAACTCAGGATTTTCGCTAAGAAAGCCATATCCCGGATGTACCGCGGTACATCCAGCATCAGTAGCCACCTGTACGATTTGCTCTATGTCTAAATACGGCTGAGCACCCAGGCCTTGAAGTAAGAATGCCTCATTGGCCCTTCGCCAATGCATTGAATTAATGTCTGCTTCAGAATATATCGAGCACGTCTCTATACCGAGCTCAGAGGCAGCCCGAATAATTCGAACTGCTATCTCACCTCGATTAGCCACAAGTAATTTACCAAGCTTCATAATCACCTCAATAATTGACTAGCATCGCTTTAAAAATAAGAAAAAGCGACTATTCCCATCTTTTAGTACATTAAAACACTCACGGATGCCGCCCAGACAGGCTACACTCTCACAACATAAACTCCGGTCAACTATAAGCCACTCAACGAGGGGGAGCCCATGACTAAAATAATAGACAGTATCCAAGATATTTCAAAAGGTGACGTCATAGCAGAACTTGATGACGAGGGAGTGCTCGTCACAACATTCAACCGCCCGGAACAGATGAACTCGTTGAACGCGACACTCGGGCAGGGTCTAGGGGCAGCCTTAGCATTCGCTTCAAAAGAAGATTCAGTCAGAGCTATGGTGTTAACAGGCAGCGGCCGAGCCTTCTGCGCAGGAGCGGAAATCACGCCTGATCGTACACCAGCTGATTCGAGCCAAGAGTCAGATGATGCTGTTCCCAGCCTCCCACGCTATGACCGCCTTCCACATCACAACCGATCAGTTGCAACAGCGTTAAGTTTCATTAAATCTGATGTCCCTATTATCGGCGCGATCAACGGAGCCACGGCAGGTGCTGGATTCGGTATGGCAATGGCCTGTGACATTCGAATTGCAGCGAAATCGGCGCGAATGGGGCCAATTTTTTTCAAACGCGGAATAGTCTCAGATTATGGCGTTCTCTGGTTTCTTCCCCGGGTAGTTGGATCAGCTCGCGCTTTCGAAGTAATGTACCACAGTGATGTAATGCCATCAGACAAATTACTCGAACTCGGCCTAGTAAATAGGGTGGTCGAAGATGAGGATCTCCTATCAGAGGCAGTTGACTATGCGCGGAAAGTTGCAGCTGGTCCACCATTAGCGGCAGCGGAGATTCGGCGCCTCTTGCACTCGTCATTAGACACATCAGGGTCGGCAGAGCAATGGCTCATCCATGAATGGAATGCTCAGGCAGGATTACTGAAAACAAGTGATGCAAAAGAGGGTTTCCGGTCTTTTGTTGAGCGTCGACCTCCGGAGTTCAAAGGTTATTAATAGGCACTTTACGAATGGATAAAGGTTTAATAAATGACGAGGCAACTATTTGAAGGCATCAAGGTACTCGAACTGGGTACTATGGTTGGTGTTCCATACTCAGGAAAAATTTTCGCCGATTACGGTGCTGATGTTCTCAAAGTTGAGCCGCTGGAAGGGGATCCTTCTCGTTCAGAGGGACCTTTTCTAAAAGACATTCCAAACAAAGAAACGTCAGCACTTTTTTTGCATTTAAATACAAACAAACGATCCATCACTTGTGACTTATCTACAGCAAGCGGAAAAGATATAGTCCGCTCGCTAATAGATTCCTACGACATAGTGATCGAAAATTTCAATCCGGGCACCCTTGAATCGCTTGGTTTGGGTTACGAAGCGGTCACTTCCAATCGAACGGATCTGGTAATGGGATCCCTCACTTCGTTTGGACAAACTGGACCTTGGAAAGATTTCAAAGGTTCTGAGCTAGTTCTTCAAGCAATGGCAGGTCCAATGCATATGAATGGCGATCCGACTAAGGAGCCCATCAAGCTTGGCGGAAATCTAGCGCATTACCATGCAGGCCTGTCTCTGACATATGCGTGCATACTCGCCCGTTTGCGAGTTGAACGCGGTGGATCTGGCGATCATATTGATCAGTCTGTCTACGAGGCTCAAGCTGGATTTCGTGATAGAAGAGCTCCTGGCCTCACGTCTGCATCCTATACGGGCAGAAGTAATAAGCGAGGTGGATCGCTAGGCAGGACTGCCTCCGGCCCTCGGCCAGCAAAAGACGGGTACGCAAATATAATGGCCGGCACCAGCAAACATGTTCCGGCATTTCTACGACTCATCGGTCGCGAAGATTTAGCAGAACATCCTGATGCAAAAAAACCGGCCACCCAAATGTCAACGACATTTATCGAAGAAATGGAAGCGTCATACGCCATTTGGCTGATCGATCGCACCAAGCGAGAGGCTGTAGCAGCTACCCAATCGATCGGAATTTTAGGTGGCGCAATATTGACCGTAGAAGATCTTCTAAATGACCCTCACTATCAGGAAAGAAATGTCTGGGAGGAAGTTGAGCATCCCGAAACGGGTAGTATTCGCTACCCAGGACGACATTTTGTCACCTCGGGCGCGACTCGAAAACAAATGAAACGTGCTCCGTTACTGGGTGAACATACCTTTAGTGTTCTTACAGATATGGGCTACACGAATTCCGACATAGTTCAACTGCGTCGAGCAAAAGTAGTATGAGGGTTAACTAATCATGGAAACTAAACAAGAGACCCCAACCAAATCAGATTTACCGTTAGATGGAGTTAAAGTAGCTGCAATTACGGTTGTTTGGGCCGGACCACACTGCACTCAAGTTCTCGCCGAATGGGGAGCAGAGGTTATTCGAGTGGAACCCATAAATGCGATTCAACCCTACTCAAGAGGAGCTGAACGCATTGCCCCTCGCGAGCAACTCATTGAAATGGCGAATAATGGAATCACACTGAGTGCATATCCTGACTTCGAACCTGGGGATGAGCCCTGGAATAGGAACCCTGGATTTAATTCGCATAGCCGAAACAAGAAATCGATGGCATGCAACATAATGACGAGCGAGGGCAAACAAGCCTTTCTAAAACTTATAAAAGAAGTCGATGTTCTTGTTGAGAACAATGTTCCAACGACAATAGAAAAAGCAGGAATAACCTACGACACGCTCAAGAAAATAAACCCCCGTCTTATTATGCTTCGAATGCCAGCATATGGACTATCGGGCCCATACAAAGGTTATCGTGCCTTCGGTACACACGTTGAAGCGATGATCGGCCACCATTATCTACGCGGCTATCCTGATGGAACTCCAGATCAAACTGGGGAGGCATTCACGGCGGATGCCTTTGCGGGATTACTTGGCGCTACTGTTATCACGGCTGCGCTCCGTTATCGGGATCTAACAGGTGAAGGTCAGCAGATAGAAATGCCGCTAGCAGAGGGATTTCTGTCCAACCTAGGAGAGTTTATTCTAGACTTCGAAATGAATGACCGGGTTGCAGGGCCACAAGGAAATACTCATCACTCACATGCCCCCCACGGCGTATTTCCGACCCACGGCATAGATCAATGGATTGCGATAGATGTGTCTGAAGATAGTGAGTGGCGGACCTTATGTGAGGTACTCCATGCAGACTTACTACAGAAAGATACGAAATTCGCAACACAGTTATCACGATTTAATAATCGTGACGCGCTTCATGAAGAGCTTGCGAAATTCACGGTCGAATATGACAAGAACGAACTATTTCAACAACTACAACTAGCCGGAGTTTGTGCTGGTCCCGTCATGGATGATGTTGAACTCCTCAGCTCACCTCAACTAATTAATCGCGGCTTTTTTGAAGAACTAGATTCCCCAGTAATTGGAAACTATCGATACCCCGGAATAATGACTAAATGGATTAATACACCAAATAAACTCCGCACGGCTCCCCCAAGGCTTGGTGAGCATAGTGAAGAGATATATAAGGAATTGCTTGGCTATAGTGACTTAGAATATAAAGAGTTACTTGAGCAAGGTCATGTAGGAGACAGATATCCAGATCATCTTTTACCAGAATTTCTTCGCGCCCCCCAATAACAGGAACGCATCAACAAATTGATGGAATTTACTGATCCAGTTTTTCTCATAATCCTTGGAGCAGCAACAGGAATTTATGCCGGAGCCATCGGAGCAGGTGGGGGGTTCTTAATCGCTCCAATTCTGCTAATGCGACATCCTGACGCTACTCCAACTGAGATTACTGCCGCAGCACTGATTTATGTGGTCATTAACTCAGCTATTCAAGTTTTACTCTCCATTCGTGAACAAAGGATTGATGGAAAACTAATCCTCTTGCTTGCGATGATAGGAATACCTGCCGCCATTCTTGGAGGTCTCACCACGGAACTTATCGAGCGTGTCTATTTTTCGTTTGCTTTTGGGCTGTTCTTGGTCCTGATTGGTATATACATAATATTGCGCCCAACCACGGTTAAAGATTTTACACCTAACCAAGGATGGTCCCGTAAGATTAAAGACCAGCAAGGAAACCTCTATAGCTACACCGTCCCCCTGGCTCGGACTGGAATTGCGCAGGTTGGAACTGCATTTTTTTCAGCCTTAGCAGGTATTGGAGGTGGCCCGATTGGTATACCAGTAATGACTCGAATACAGCGAGTACCGCATGACATAGCTGTGCCGAGTATGCATTTGTTAATACTGATCCAATCTCTCAGCGTCACAGGTGTTCATTTCTTCAATAACGTGGGTGGTTCGCCACTCGACGATATTCCCTGGCTCGCAGCTGGCGTCCTAATAGCAGGGCCAATTGCCATAAAAGTTCGACAAAGAACTGGTGAAGGTAACCTGATGCGAGCTCTGGCAGTCGGTCTGATTATTATTGGAATAAGTGCAGCCTGTGATATTTTCAGATAGTATTTTGCCTTATGAGTTCAAACAACACGATCCCTCGCGAAGACTTCATTAACCGCAGAAATCGTTTTATGAAAAAAATAGGTGATGGAAACATTGCCATATTGGTTTCAGGTGAGGAAATAATTCGAAATGGCGACGTCTACTATCCATTTCGCCAAAACTCTTCGTTCCACTATCTAACTGGATTTCCAGAACCAAGTTCTGTAGCTGTATTTACACCTGGCAGTAGCAAGCCATACACGCTCTTTGTCAGAAAGCATGATCCTATAATGGAGACATGGGTAGGTCCACGAATAGGCCTTAGAAAAGCAATTAGTCGGTATGATGCCAATCAGACATTCGATATCGACGAACTCTCCTCGGAATTGCCGAAACTCATCAAAAAGAGTGACAGTGTTTGGTATAGCATCGGTACAAATTCAACTATCGATCAACTGGTTACAAATCAAATCGCTGAAAGACGAGATGGGCGACAAAGAGGCGGTTCACCACTTAATGCGGTACGCGATCCTCAAGAAATAATTGACAGTTTAAGAGTAATTAAATCGAACAATGAAGTTAATGCTTTACAAGAAGCAATAAATATCACTGCGGCTGGACTAGCCAACATCGAACAACTCGACAAGCCTGGAAGAACTGAATACGAGGTTCAAGCAATTCTCGAGTCCGAATATCGACGACTCGGATCAGTGCGTGATGGTTTCCCATCTATCGTCGCAGCAGGTAATAATTCCTGTACGCTTCATTACACTGCTAACCGTGCACGTATTAAAAATAAAGACCTCCTTTTACTCGACACTGGTGCAGAGTGGGATTTGTATTCCGCTGATGTCAGTCGAACATATCCGGCTAGTGGAAAATTCACCTCAGCGCAAAAAGATGTGTACGAAATAGTCTTGTCGGCTCAACAAACCGCGATTGAATCCGTAAAGCCCGGCGTGACTTTCTATGAACCGCATAAAGCAGCTGTTCGAGTCCTAATAGATGGGCTGAAAAATCTTAAGGTTCTCAAGGGCACGCGAAAAAGTATTGAGAACTCTTTTGCGTATCGGCCGTTTTACATGCACGGAACTAGTCACTGGTTGGGTCTTGACGTCCATGATGCGGGTAATTACAGCAATCCTGACCAAACTCCTGTAAAGCTCAAATCTGGAATGGTGCTCACGGTTGAACCAGGTCTTTATTTCCCCATGAATATCGATGGCGTGCCCAAAGAGCTCAGGGGAATCGGTATACGAATTGAAGACGACATTCTCGTCACAAGAAATGGCCAACGAAATCTGTCGGAAGCAATTCCTTCCAAAATCAACGAAATTTCAACTTAGCTACAGCCTGTAGTTTCGCCGCAAACCATACACTTCAAGCACGTCCCCGATCTTACCATCTTAAATTCACCACACATTGCACAAGCATCACCTTCAAATCCATATCGTTTTGCTTCTGTCTGTTGTGCTAAGAGTGTTGAGTCAGTCGAAGGAAAATCATTTCCACCACTAACTACTGGAATCACTGATTCCTCCACCACTGGTATTCTGGCAGGGAATTCCAAAACTGAAATATTATCTGGTTCGTCAATTAAATCAGGCGAAAGCACTTCTGGTTCCGCGTGAATCGAAGTGCTTTGTACCTCTGTCTCAACCTCAGGAACATGCGCTAAATTCTCCATGCCGAGATATGTCACACCTAGATCTCGGAATATATAGTCAATAATCGATCGGGCATTCTTAATTCGATCATGTCCTTGTACCAGACCTGCTGGTTCGAACGCTCTAAACGTAAACTTATCAACAAACGTTTCAAGAGGAACTCCGTATTGCAAACCCACAGAAACTGCTGTTGCAAAACAATTCATCAAACTACGAAAAGCTGCACCATCCTTCGCCGTATCAATAAATATCTCACCCAATCGCGGCCGACCATCAGCACCGATCTCCGGGTATTCACCCGTCCGCAAATAGATAGTGTGTCCACCTACCATAGCTTTCTGGGTATATCCACCAGGCCTTCGACTAGGCAAATCCTCTCGATGACCGCGGCGCGATCCAATTAATCGCTCAGCTGATTCCACAATCGCTTGCGTGAATTCCTCAGTATCCTCAAATTCTGCGCCACCTGACAACAACATGCTCTTAACAGAAGACAATGGTTGCGATAGCTTGGATCCATCACGATATAGTGCCAGCGCTTTTACGCCTAATCGCGCGGCCTCATCATAAACCTCGGTTACCTCTCCAACTGTGGCCTCTGTTGGCATGTTGATAGTTTTTGAAATAGCTCCTGACAAAAATGGCTGTGCGGCTGCCAACATTCTGACATGTGCCATTGCATCAATATATCTTGTTCCGTAATCACCACACTTATTTGCACAATCAAAGACGTTCAAATGCTCATCACGCAAATGAGGAGCACCCTCAACTGTCATTCGACCGTTTATATAATCGTTCGCTTGTACAATCTCTACTGGATCGAAACCCAGTGCAGTTAGCAAATCGAAACCCGGAACACTCGAATCATCTGATGAGATTCCTAAAGCATTCATTAGCTCACTTTCAGTTACCAGCGTATTCACCGCGACTGAAACGTGAGGGGCCCAGACCAAAGCTTCTTCTACTTTGCCTATATCAAACTCGGACAAACCCAATTCACTGAGTGACTGCCTATTCACATGAGGAGAGCTATTAATTGAATGCGACCCAATCGCGTACTGAACGATCTCATTAACTTCGGTCTCCGCATAACCTAATTCCTTTAGAGCCGCCGGCACAGATTCGTTAATAATTCTAAAGAATCCCCCACCTGCTAACTTTTTAAATTTAATTAGTGCGAAGTCTGGCTCAACCCCAGTCGTATCACAATCCATCAGCAGACCTATCGTTCCTGTTGGAGCTATAAGGGTCGTTTGAGCATTCCTGTAACCATGCCTCTCACCTAATTTGACTGCGTCATCCCACCATTTTCTTGATGCCTCAAGAAGTTGTGAATCCGCGTAGGTCTCATTTATGGCTACCGGAAGTACGCTTAACTCTTCATAATCATCAGCCGGGGAGGAGTATGCAGCCCTCCGATGATTACGCATAACTCGTAACATTGCACCGTCATTCTCTTCATACCGAGGAAAAGCCCCTAGCTCACCAGCCATCTCAGCCGATGTCGCATAGGAACAGCCGGTCATAATAGCCGTTAATGTTCCTGCAAATGCCAAGGCTTCCGGCGAATCATACGCAACGCCCTTCTGCATTAACAAAGCTCCTAAACTGGCATATCCAAGACCTAAGGTGCGATAGTCATACGAACGTCGAGCAATCGCTTCCGAAGGAAATTGAGCCATGAGTACCGAAATTTCCAGAACAATTGTCCATAATCGAATTCCATGTTCATAAGCAGGTATATCAAATACCTTCGTGTCAGCATCATAAAAGGATGCCAAATTAAGTGATGCTAAATTACACGCCGTATCATCTAGGAACATATATTCGGAACATGGATTTGATCCGTTTATACGTCCACCCGTTGGTGTGGTGTGCCACTCGTTAATTGTCGAATCATACTGAACTCCGGGATCAGCACTCTGCCATGCTGCTAACGCAACTTTTGACCAAAGATCTCTTGCCCGAATAGTTTTACTGACTTCACCATCTGTTCTTCGAATCAAATCCCAAGAATCATCCTTTCGCACTGCATCCAAAAAATCGGCCGTCACGCGGATGGAATTATTAGAGTTTTGCCCTGAAACAGTCTGGTATGCCTCGCCTTGCCAATCCAGATCGAATTCATCAAAATCAACATCACCGTAACCTTGCTGAACAAAATCAAGAACTCGTGATATAACTGATTCAACTACGCTATCAGCCCGTGCTGACCTGATGGCCTTTCGAAGAGCTTTATTCTCAGTGACGTCGATACCACCAGCGTCCTCATCTGAAGCTAATCTAAAAATATCAGTTAAATGTCTACGTGTAATTTTTGACCCAGTGACTAGAGATGCTACCTTTTGCTCTTCTTTCACTTTCCACTCAATAAATTCCTCAATATCTGGATGATCTGCATCTAGAATAACCATCTTCGCTGCTCGACGCGTTGTTCCACCTGATTTAATAGCTCCGGCAGATCTATCCCCAATCTTTAGAAATGACATCAACCCTGAAGACTGCCCACCACCAGATAATCCCTCATTATCACCTCTGATCGAAGAGAAATTAGAACCTGTCCCAGAACCATACTTAAAAACTCGCGCCTCACGAGTCCATAGGTCCATGATTCCACCTTGATTAACAAGATCATCCGCTACCGACTGAATAAAACATGCGTGCGGTTGAGGACGTTCATATGCTGATGTTGATGGCCGCATCTCTGCAGACTCAGGATCAACAAACCAATGGCCTTGAGACGGGCCTTCAATTCCATACGCCCAATGTAGGCCTGTGTTAAACCATTGAGGTGAATTTGGTGCCACCATCTGACGAGCCATCATGTAACGTACCTCATCAGCAAATGCCAAAGCATCCTCATCACTGTCGAAATAATTATTCTTCAGGCCCCAATAAGCCCACGTCAAGCCCAAACGATCAAATGATTGTCGAGCATCCGTTTCCCCACCAAACGTACTGCCGTCTGCAGGTTCGCGTCGCTGGGCCCAGTCCGGTATTCCCTCTTCAGCAATAGCTATCGTCTCGCTTGGAACACCCGCTCTTCTAAAGTACTTCTGAGCCATGACGTCTGTAGCGACCTGAGAAAAGGATTCCGGTATTGATATATCCTTTGCCTCAAACACAATAGTTCCATCAAATTCCTTTATACGAGAATCTTTTTTTACAAAAGGAACTCCCTCGTAAGGGCTTTGACCTGATTTTGTAAAACGACGATTGATCTTCATCAAGTACTCCTAGTTAGTTACTAATCGGCACAATATTAATATGCCTTGGTTACGCTGTGGCTTGGGAAACAACTAAGCCAACTAATATTCACATGTTTGGCTTTTAAATGATCACTCGCCCAAGCGTTTAAGCATAAAAATTACTGGGTACTGAACTGTATGATTTTTTATAGTGACCTGTCAATATCAAATGGATAGGCGCTTATACAATAGTAACGATAAATCTGTACATTTCATCAACTTATCGAAATTGATAAATCTAATTTACTAAATTTTCGCAGACTAACCACGAAGAAAAACAGGACTGTTCACGGCGGAGAGTTCTTCGCTATATTCGTAACCGTTCTGTCCGAAATCGAACAAGTCTGTGGCTTTCTGCGCCTGCTGCTTAATAATCCACCTAGCCATAGCGCCCCGAGCATTTTTCGCGAAAAACGAAATAATCTTGTATTTACCGTTTTTCCAATCTTTGAAGACAGGTGTACTAACGTTAGTCTGAATATCTGCGCCATTCACCGCTTTGAAGTATTCATTAGACGCTAAATTAATGATCAAATCGTCTTCTTGGTCCTCTAGATCTGTCATCAAACACTCTGAAATAGAAGAGCCCCAGTATTGGTATAAATCTGAGCCAGCCTTGGTATCCAACCGAGTGCCCATTTCTAAGCGGTAGGGTTGTATAAGATCAAGAGGTCTCAACACGCCATACAATCCAGAAAGAATTCTTACATGATTTTGGGCAAATTTAAGGTCATTTTGGGTAAAGTCATCAATCGCTAAACCCTTGTATACGTCACCAGAGAATGCAAATGCAGCTGGCTTCGCATTTGACACATTAAATGGAGTACTAAAAGACGCAAATCGCTCTGCCGTCAAATTTCCAATTTTCTCGCTGACATTCATCAATGTCATAAGTTCGTCAGGACTGTATAAACGAAGTATCTCAACCAATTCATTACTTTTTGAAAGTAACCGAGGTTCCGACACATGAAGTTCAGCCTGAGTGGGCTCAAAATTCTGGCCCTTAGCTGGTGATAGCAGAACTAACATAGTGTTATTTTACCTCACAATTCTGATCGCATCTGACAAACAAATTCTCTTTCGCAATAGAGCCATATTCACCATCTCTACGGTTCAATGGTGACCTTAATTGCTCCACTGGCCTTGTCACCTGCAAGCCTTATTCCGTTCCCCGCATCCTGTAGTGAAACGCGATGTGTAATCAACTCCGACATCAGATCAGTATTATTTTCCAAAAGCTCTACTGCCAGTTCATAATCATGTTTAAAACCCACGTAACTATAAAACACTGTTCCTGCCACCCGCAATTGCTTAGAGAGGATGACGTGCGCTGGCATCATCACACTTCTGGAAAATACTCCCAAAATAACAACGCGCCCGCCTCGCCTGACTAACCTGCAGGCAAGCGCTGCGGTGTCTGCACTTCCCCCAACCGTCTCGATAACTGAATCTACGGGTACTGATTCGCAAAAAGATTGCAAACCTTCCTCATCTTCAGAATGAAACACTTGGGTCGCTCCTAGACGCAATGCGGCATCCCGCTGCTGTGGATAACGATAAGTAGCAATAACTTCGCTTGCGCCCGATTGCTTGGCATAAAATGTAGACATTAATCCTATTGGCCCAGATCCAAGAACGAGAACCCGTTCACCATACGTTGGCCGACTACTATCAAGTTGTGCGGCCACTCTGTGGCCATGAACCGCCACTGCCAACGGCTCAGCTAATGCCGCCACAGCAAAATCAACTGAGTCAGAAATTCGAAATAAATTTTCTTGTGGAACAGTTAAATATTCTGAGAAACCACCAGGAAGTTCACCACCAAACAATCCGTTAGATTGCTGGCAAATCTCTGTGCGCCCCGTTCGACATTCAGCACACTCCCCACAAAACAATCTAGGTTGCAGAGTTACGTGATCGCCAATCTCAAAACGGCCGACGCTTGCGCCCAGTTCAACTACTTCCCCAGCTATCTCATGACCGAGAACTCGGCCAGCTTTCCAACTAGCATCGGGCGAGAGCCAATGGCTTGGATCTCTGTATGCATGTAGATCAGAGCCACAAATACCACACGCTTTAACTCGGATCAAAACTTCCGTCAGATCTGGTGACTTCACATCTGATTCAATAATCTCAAAAACCATTGGATCCAAAGTAGTAACGGCCGTTTTCATATTTCACACCTCCACATTCCCAACTAATATAGCTTGATCAAAGCACATGCACTCGGTGCAGAAACAGCAGGCCTGATCACAACACCCATTTTTCAGCAGGTTCAAAATTAAAAATAACCTGGCAGAACCACGGCCGTTTCTAATTATTTTAAAAAGGAACAAAGAGTGAAGGATTGGTGGGCCCGGTGGGGATCGAACCCACGGCCAATCGGTTAAAAGCCGATTGCTCTACCACTGAGCTACAGGCCCACAATGATAATACCGAAAAACTTCATTAAGCGATTGATTATCGCCATTGAGGCTATTTAGAGATACCATTCAAGGCCCTTAACTGGGTCGACTAATAAGGACAATCATGCTGACACAAACTTATAAAACAGTACTCAGAATCCTTGTTAGTGTGATGGAAGAAGCCACGCCGGAACCCACTGATTGGGCCTTGATCGGTAGCGGCTCGCTCCAGTTGCAAGGTCTGAACACTCAATACGACACTATCGAATTTATGACTACGGATAAAATAGTTACGACTATAGGCAAAATGCTCGGAGAAGAACCTGACCACATATCCTCGGCGGTGGTGTCTGGTACGCGACTCCAACTCACCCGGGAGGAGATACCTATCTTCGTAATGGGTGATCCGGTATTCGAGGGTGCAGGGGAGAGATTTTCTCCTGTACAGATTCCTTCTCTCTGGAATGCCTTGAATCATGGATCCTTAGACGGACATCGTATTCCTTGTACCCCACCTGAATGGGAGCTAGTGCTCGCCGTAATTCTTCAAGCAAATGAACGCGTGGAAGAGATACAACAGTATCTGTCAGAATTTGGATATGACAGCAGATTATTGGTAAGGATTCTTAGAGAAGGGCACGCAACAACTCAAACAGAAAATATGGTTTGGTCTCTACTCGAAGAACGTATATAAACTGTTAGGTATTCCCGTAAAGTATTTTGCTAGCCTAGCTGACGTATAACATCCTGCATCCAAAAGTCATAAGTCTCGTTCACTTTATTTGTATTACCCATATTAAAGTTGGGCACAATCAGTTCATTGACTCCGGCCTCAGCATACTGCGCAATAACCTCAACCATTTCATCCGGGCTGCCTGCTATCAATCGATCCGTCGCATTTTCCTTGGCTCGGTCAACCGCAGCCGCATCTTTTGAAACAAAAAATAACGCCTGAGCTGACCGCCTGATCTCTTGTGGATCTCTATCGATCGCTTCACAGTGCTGGTCTAAAATATGCCCTTTCTGTTTCAATACTTCAGGACTACCCCAAACATTCCACTCATCAGCAAACATTGCAGTAATTTTCAATGTAACTTTCTCGCCACCCCCACCTACAAGAATCGGAAGATGAGCCTGAACTGGCTTCGGGCTAAGTGGCGCATCCGTGATTTCATAATACTTACCTGAGAAACTTGTGAATTCTTCATCGAAAAGGGATCTGATTATTTGAATACTCTCTTTGAGGCGAGCAAGCCTGCCCCCGACTGTCGAAAATTCAATGCCATAGGCCAAATGTTCGTTTTCCTGCCACCCTGCCCCTAACCCGAGTACGAGGCGACCATTACTTATAACGTCCACCTCTGCCGCCATTTTTGCAAGAACTGCGGGGCTACGATATGTGTTTCCGCTCACCAAAGTTCCAATGCGAACCCTCGGTACTAAAGCTGCAATTGCTGAGAGCGTAGTCCACGCCTCAGACGTCGGTCCTGATCCCGTAGACTTATCTCCAGTATTTGGCATGAAATGATCCGCTACCCAAATTCCATCCCAGCCAGATGCTTCGGCCTTCGAACATATATCAATAAGATCGCTGAATTTTCCACTTAAATGAGGCCAAATACTAAATTTCATTTAGAAACACCAATCTTATGCCGAAACTTAACACCAACGTTAGGCCGGTTAAGAATTTTCTGCAATGAACGCTAGAACTTTCCCCCAGGCGTCAGCAGACTCACTGGCAAACTCCTCAAAGTGTCTGTCAAAAAAAGAATGTGGCGCGTCAGGATAGGTGACTATTTGATGTTCAATGCTACTCGCCGTTAATTCTCGATCAAACTTATTAACAATGTCACTAGGTATACCTTGATCAGCTCCACCCATCAGTCCAAGTATGGGACATGAGATATCGCCAATTCTCTCAATCACGCCTGATGCACCTTGAGGGAAATCAGGTCTATCTGGGTGTCCGTAAAAGCCAATAGCCCCAGCCAATCCATGACCGTTCGCTGCCTGATGCCAAGAATTTGAACCACCAAAACAGAAACCTAATGTAAAAATTGGGCGAGATGAGTCTTCCCCTTGGAGATATTCGACGGCTGCTGCGACGTCACTTTTAACGCCTTCGAAAGTTGACTGTGCAACATGCTCTTGCCAAGAAAATTCCTCCGCACGTGCACCAAGACCTGCTGTTCTTCCAAAGTAGTCGATAGCTAACGAATCTATATTTCTCTCTGCAAATCTCAGAGCAAGCTCTTCATAAAAGTGAAATAAACCGCGTACATCCGGCAGAATCAAAACAGCAGCCTCTTCAGAACCGTCGCCCTTGGCTGAGAATGCTGAAAATTCATTCCCATCCGCAGCTCTAAGCGTGAAACTTTCATTTTCTACAGCGGCCCCCAATATTTGAGGGACTGGCGGTTCGGCATCATACGGAAAACACATTGTTTGACTCCCTAAATCTTACTAATCGCACTGACGCGCGTGACGTTATCGTAAACGAGTTCGTGAGCATCTGTCATAACCACACCCATAATCTATGCCCGTAAAATGATTTCGATAAGGACCTAGCACTCTCGGCAGGAGAGTGCTAACATGATTTCTGCTTGCGGTGGGTTTCAACTTATTCGTCGTCTAAATATGGACGGCGGAGTCGACGCGACTCAAAAGCAAAAATCCAGAATGAGGAATAAAGTCGGATTTTCCGATGCTACTCAGATTTGGTAGGTATGTGGTGAAAAAATATTTCACCACGTAATAAAGAAGATAGTGAAAACAAAGCATGAGAGAGGACTGAAAAATATGGCAACAGGTGTAGTTCCAGTTACAGACCACATTATTCTTAAGGCTGTTGAGGCTGAAGAGATTACAACTAGTGGATTAGTTATTCCAGATTCAGCTAAGGAAGCGCCACAGCACGGACATGTCGTAGCTGTAGGTCCAGGGCGACCGCTTGAGAACGGTGAGGTCCAGAGCATGGATGACATAAAGGCCGGTGATCGCGTTCTCTATCAGAAATACACAGGTCAAGATGTATCTGTGGATTCAGAAGATTACATCATCATTCGATATCAAGACGTATTAGCTAAGCTAGAAGACTAAAAGTCGATTAACGTCTATAACATATTTACAAATCTGAAAATTTAGGAGCACTAAATGACTGCTAAGCGACTTCGCTTCGACGAAGCTGCCCGACGTGAATTACGTCATGGGGTAGATATTCTTGCTAATTCAGTGCGTGCAACACTTGGACCAAAAGGTCGAAACGTTGTACTTGACAAAAACTATGGGCCGGCAGTCATCACTAAGGATGGCGTGACGGTGGCTCGTGAAATTGAACTTACCGATCGTTTCCATAATATGGGCGCTCAGTTAGTAAAAACCGTAGCCGTGCGCACAAACGATATTGCTGGTGATGGAACGACTACGGCGACTGTATTTGCTCAGGCGATGTTCCACGAAGGCTTGCGAAATATCGCGGCCGGTGCAAATCCGATGTATCTAAAAAAAGGTATGGATGCTGCCACTCGCGTAGCAATTGAAAACCTAGTGAGTCAGTCGGTACCAGTTGAAGAGAAAGAAATGATTCAATCAGTTGCATCAATTTCAGCAAATGAAAAAAGAATCGGCGATCTCATCGGTGACGTAATGGAGCAAGTTGGAAAAGATGGAGTCATTACCATCGAGGATGGGCGTGGACTCGACGATGAAATTGAAGTTGTCGATGGATTGCAAATTGATAGAGGGTATATTTCCCCCTACTTTGTAACAAATAATGATCGAATGGAAGCACAATTGGACGATCCTTATATTTTGATCACCGATCATGCCATCAACTCACTACAAGACTTTCTACCCCTTCTTGAAAAGGTGTTAGCCGTCTCTAAAAACTTCTTCATAATTTGTGAGGATCTAGAAGGCGAATCACTGCAGACATTAATTGTGAACAAGATGAAAGGTGCAGTGAATCCTCTAATCATTAAGGCCCCTTCATTCGGTGACAGAAGAAAGGCTATGCTCGAAGATTTAGCAATACTAACGGGTGCCACTTACATCACTAATGATATGGGTCGTAAACTTGCTGACACTCAACTAGCAGACTTGGGGCATGCGCATCGGATCGTATCCGACGCAAGCATGACTACTATCATCGAAGGTGCTGGCTCGGACGAGGCGATTCAACAACGTATCCGTCAAATTCGTGCCCAAATTCAGGATGCAGGGTCTGACTTCGACCGCGAAAAGATGCAGGAGAGGCTAGCTAAACTCGTCGGAGGAGTTGCTGTTATAAAAGTTGGCGGCGCGACTGAAGTTGAGCTTCGTGAAAAAAAATTCAGGATCGAAGATGCACTATCTGCAACACGCGCAGCCGTTGAAGAAGGCGTTGTGCCAGGCGGTGGTGTTGCCTTTATTAGAGCACAGCCCTCGATTGATGTTTTGATTGAATCTCTATCAGGAGATGAAAAAACAGGCGCAGTACTTGTACAACGTGCCTTGGAAGCCCCACTTAGACAAATTGTTGACAACGCTGGTCAAGAGCCGAGCGTTGTTGTCGAAAACGTACGGGCCGCTACTCCAGATACAGTTGGATATAACGCAGCAACAGACGAAATGGGCGATATGTTTGAGCTGGGCATTATTGATCCGGTGAAAGTATCCCGAGTTGCTCTAGAAAGCGCTACTTCAATTGCAAGTCTTATGCTTACGACTGAAGTAGCTGTGGGTGAAATCCCAGAGCCACTTGCGCCTATGGGTCCTCCTGGGGGAGGTGATATGGGCGGTATGGGCGGTATGGACATGGGTGGTATGGGTGGTATGGGTGGTATGGGGGGCTTCTAGCCACACACTATTCAGAATAAATAAAGACAAAGCCCCGGCTAAACACCGGGGCTTTGTCTTTATTTACAATCCCCTACGATATGGTCGATCTATTTCTCCATTCGTTAATGGTCGTTTCCCATCGGGAATATACACAATCTCAGTAGACACAATCTTATCCCAAAGAGTCTGGCGCCTGCGGTCCCATAGCAACCAAGCACCCGCGAGTATTGGCACCAGACCAATACTAAATGAAGACAGTACGACAAAAAATAAGAACCACTTAATCACCCACTCACGTAAAAATGTATACCAACCACCTGAACGAGAGCCATCCTCACGCATCACAAATAAACACAGGAATTCCTTACCAGGTGTCTGTCCATGTCCTAAACAAATAATTCTCCAGACAACAATTCCAGCAAACACAGCAAAACCAAGGATTATGAAAAGACCTAGTAGTGCACCTCCCGAAAAAGCACCGATCATAAAAATAATGATCGGAAAAACTATGAGTGCAATATCAATTAGTGCGTCAATGACTGCTGCTGCCAGCCTGCGCAGCGGCGTAGCAAGTTGCAGTTGATCATCTTGTTGAGATTCAATCAGTACGTCAGACAAGTAGTCCTCAATCTCTCTCAATGTGAGCTGACTGCCTAGTGTCGACAGTTTCAGGCCACCAGTGAAAGACTACAAGAAGAGGAGTTACGGTAGCTAACAAAACGGTAGATGCCAAAATTAACCTGAATGGTCCTGGTTCAAATTCATCAGAAAGTGCAATTACGCCAAATGTAAAACCAATCAACGCTGCGATTAGGTAGACCATCACTACAAATATCTGCTGACGAGCCTGTGTTTCCTTGAGGATACTGTACAAAATTCCTGCCAAAATAAAATACGCAAGCAGTGCAACAATAAATGCAACTCCAACTTGCCCAAAACCCTCTGTTAGGGTTCCTTCCGTACTTATCTCACCATGCAGCCATAGTGCTTCGAGTGACTCTATTGCCCCAACAGCAGCTATACCATAGAGAAACCATCTGAGAGGTCTCCACCTCGCCGGAATCCTACCAAGTCCAATAACCGAGCAATATGCGCCCGCCAGTCCCAAGGCTAAAAAGCTGTACGTCATTCTCAGAATTGTCTGACTTGCCTCATCGAATCCAACCCAAAGAAATACAATCAGCAGGGCTATTCCCGGGAGAGTGATGGCAGAACATAAAGGTGGCAAGTATGGCGCAACCGGCGATCTAGATGGGTTATCTTTCGCAGTATTAGATATCTGCAAGCTAATGACCGCAAGCCCTATCCAAAACACAACGAGGATCTCCGTCCAAAAGATATCGGAGAGCACACCACTATCAAAGGATACTCGTGCCGCAGCCAAACCCATAACTACCCATGAACCAAGAACTAGGAGTAAAAATCCTGCTATTACACGTGGCCAGCCAGCTTTCGGCATAAAATCTGTTATTCCATCAGACTCATTCTTCATGCTGTCATGTCTCCTCATAATCCCGCCATACAAAGTATAGAGATAAATCAGGGCTTCTTACCAACGTAATCACTGCTGTACTATAAGTTGACACATGAGACACATCTATATATTGAGCTACAGATGACCTTTTTTGAAGCAATTCGTACTGTGCTGGTCAAGTATTTTGTATTCAAAGGTCGAGCATCAAGGTCTGAATATTGGTTTTGGATCCTTTTTATCTCGCTCTATTGGTTAATATCCATTATCGTCATCGACTCATGGTTACCCGATTTCATTCCTGAAGTAATTCTCATATTGATCCAACTTGCTATATTTTTACCCACCATGGCGGTTGGAGTCCGGCGACTCCACGATACTGGGCGACCAGGTTCAAGATTTTTCTGGCCAGTAGGTGTTCTAATCTTACTTATTGGTGGATTTTGGCTAATTCTATTCACGGGTGATGTGGAATTTTGGCATTTCGCGTTACTCATCCCCTTCGTACTGGCATTTTTTGCATCCGTCACGCTCAATTTGTTTTGGCTATGTCTACCTGGAGATAGGGAAACTAATCGGTATGGCGAATCAGCCCGATCAATTTGGGAGAGTAGGAGTGCTAGATTGGAAGAAAGCAATAAATCTAATAGCTTCTTCTCCAACACGCTCTCTCTCTGGATAGCCTTCAGTATTGTATTTATTCTGGGTATTTTTTTTGTTATTACTGTGGTTGGACTGTGATAGCCGACCTAAAATCAACTAGCAGAAGACTTTCAACGGCAACTCACATACAATCGTCACTGTGACGAGCAAAAATTGACACTACAGTAGTCGCGACAAACAAAACTAGAAAGCCTCAGGCTTATAACGTAAAGGAATACTCATGGCATTCGCACCTTTCGATCTCACAGGAAAAGTAGCCCTCATAACCGGTGGCAATAGCGGCATTGGCCTTGGTATGGCGATTGGTCTAGCGCAGGCTGGAGCAGACATCTGCATCTGGGGTACAAATCCAGAAAAAAATGCTGCGGCTGAAAAAGAAATACTTGCCGTTGGTGGCAAGGCTGCAGCACTTCGGTGCGATGTGTCGCAAGAAAATGAAGTTGAAGCAGCATTTGCTGAAACCTTGAATTTATTTGGAAAAGTTGACTCATGTTTCGCTAACGCAGGCGCCGGTGGTGGCGCACCATTTCACGAATTCCCGACCGACGTATGGAATCGAGTTATGGGAATCAACCTTGATGGTACATTTTTTACGTTTCGGGTGGCCGCAAAACATATGATTGAGCGCGGAGAGGGAGGGCGTCTAGTCGGCACTTCAAGTCTCTCGGCTTTAGACGGTGCCGCAAGGAACGAAGCATATGCAGCTACGAAAGGTGCCATGATTTCTATGACGCGCGGACTTTCCGTCGAGTTAGCTAGATACGGCATAACAGCAAATACCATCATTCCGGGATGGATTGAAACAGCGATGACAGCACCACGGGTGGGTGACGAGACCTTCGAAGAACGTGTTATTAAGAGAGTTCCAGTAAGACGCTGGGGACAACCTGAAGATTTCGCCGGCATCGCGGTATATCTTGCGAGTGACGCCTCATCCTACCAGACAGGTGAAGACTTCGTAATTGATGGCGGATACTACAGATTCTAGATCTCGTCTGATGGATTTGTACTACTGAATAGGTCCTAACACGCGATCAGTATAGGCATTTGCGAGTCGACCGTTCGGATCCAGTATCTTTCGGGCTCTCTGAAAAGACTCCCACTCTGGATACAGATCCCTCAATGTCGCCGCGGTCTGAAAGTGCATCTTACCCCAGTGAGGTCGACCGCCATAATCACGCATAATGGTTTCAACAGGAACGAAATAGGGCTCAAATGGATCATTCTGCCTGACGTGAATTGCGATCGATGCAGTCTCTCGCCCAAAGCACATGCTAAGAGGCAAGTTGTCAGCTCTAGCCCAACGCACCTCAATTGGCATCGATATCTCCAAGCCTGAGTTCTGTATAAAGTCTAGTGTTCTTTCTAAAGCTTCTCGAGCAAACTCCCTGGGAATAAAATATTCCATTTCAACAAATTTTAATTTGCGCTCTGACGTAAACACGGCGTAAGAACGATCTACGTAGTTTTCTCTGGTCCCGGAGGGTAGAGAATCACCAATAAGCGTGCCAAGTCGCGGAGAAATTTTAGTAGCGACCATAGCTGCTCGTCTGAGGTAATTGTATGAAAATTCTTCCTCGTACCATCTTCGCCACCTAGAAAACTCCGAGATAGTTTGCTCTGTGCGATTATTTCGCTTAGTGAAAGCAGCATCCATACTCGGATGACAGAAATATTCAAAATGCTCGTTGTCGCGAATAAAGTCTTCTTGTTTGGAAAGGACCTCTTCAAGTGGCATCATCATCTCAAGTGCATGCAGATTAAATGCGGACTCAAGTTGCAACGTGACGGTCGACAATATTCCTGCCGCTCCGACTCCAACCACCGCTGCACGAAATAACTCAACATCTTTTTCTAAAGAGCAGTCGATCAGTTCACCTTCACCAGTAATCACACGAGCTGACACCACCTGTGTAGCTAAACAGCCGAACCCCAGACCTGTGCCGTGTGTACCAGTAGAAATTGCCCCCGCTACCGATTGGTAGGCAATATCGCCCAAGTCAGACATCGCCAACCCATGATCCCAAAGCTCAGGGCTCAAATGTTCAAGTTTTTTGCCAACCTGTACCGTAACTTGTTTCTTAGAAACGTCGACATCAATAATTTGATTATAATCAGACAAATCGATCAGTACTCCGTTGGTCAAAGCCGTGCCCGTAAAGGAATGACCCGTACCCACAGCCTTGATTTTTAGATCCGACTGCACAGCCTTTCTGATAACAGTGCTTAGCTCTTCCTCAGTGGTCGGGGATTCAATTAGCTGTGGAACGCATGATTGGTTCTCAGCCCAGTTCTTCCAAATCAACTCTTCAGTCTGCATATTCACCTCTAGGTTCTACCTTCTAATCATAAATACTAGACGTGGAAAATCATACTTGATACATCACTGAAAATGCTTAGTACACTAGCTCTTTGGTATTCCCGTTAAGGCACAACATGTTTGATCTTAATTTAGTCCCAGAAGCTATCGTTATATGTTTTTGCATCGGCCTCTCGGCCTACACCCAGTCAACTCTTGGCTTTGGCTATGCCGTACTCCTCGTTCCGTTACTAACGTTATTCATCGACCCTAAATCCGCGATCGCGCTTACACAATTAGTTGGTCTCGGAGTTTCAGCAATAAGCTATGCGGAATACACGCCACGAACGAAAATTAGATCAATCCTACCCATCGCCTTGGCAGCAACAGCAGTGACTCCACTAGGAGCTTGGGTGTTATTAGCTGGCAGTGAGCAAACTATTCTAATTTGTGTCGGATTCGGGATTGCTATCAGTGCGATGGGCACCTTGATTCGGTCAAGAATGAGTACAGACACTCACAAAGAAACAATGAAACTGCAAATTCTCGCGGGCGCCGTCTCTGGGTTACTTCGTGGGTCAGTCTCAATGCCTGGGCCACCCGTAATTATTTATCAGCATTGGATTGGTGGCGGGTCTGATCAAATTAGATCAAGAATGTTTGCATATATGATTGCAATGGCACTCCCTACCACAATAATTCTACTGATTATGGGCGTGTTTTCTTGGCAAATAATCTACTACGCCGTCCCTGGACTACTAGCCGTATTCGTAGGGAATTATATTTCTCAGAAAACCAGAGATCTCATGACTGAACAAATATTCAAATCCCTAACCATCGCCTTGCTTATTGCCTCTGCAACCGTTCTGATTATTCGAGGATTCACTGGAACAAACTGATCTGAATCTAAATTGACATACACTAGTGTCGTGCAAAAATCGAGTTCAATCATGAATCGTTATGGAGGAATTAGCGCTCATGTCAGGGAGAGTTCAAGATAAAGTCGCAATTGTAATAGGAGGCGGACAGACCTCTGGAGAAACCGTCGGAAACGGTAGAGCAACAGCTCTTGTACTAGCTCGTGAAGGCGCGCGGGTAGTAGTTGTTGACCGAGATCTTGAATCTGCCTCAGAAACTAGCCAACTGATCAAAGATGACAATGGCATCTCAATCTCGTGCAAGGCGGACGTTACTGACGAATCGCAGATAGCCGCTGCAATAAAAACTTGTATTAGTGAATTCGGTCGAATCGATATTCTACATAACAATGTTGGAGCCAGCGTAGCTCTTAAAGATGGGTCGGCCACAGATCTAGAAGTAGAAGCATTCGATCAAATATATGCGGTCAAC
This sequence comes from Dehalococcoidia bacterium, assembly GCA_963694535.1. GTDB lineage: Bacteria > Chloroflexota > Dehalococcoidia > UBA2979 > UBA2979 > UBA2979. The sequence continues at coordinate 8,473 of CAVODE010000003.1, read as the reverse complement.
CTGAGGGGGGTATGGCTGCCATCAAAACACGCTCTTCCACATATGAGAGAGCAGCAAAGCGGATCTATTATCAATATTTCATCTATGGCTGTGTTCTCAGGGTCGTATCCATTTATAGGCTACAAAACCACCAAAGCCGCGATAATAGCCCTCACTGAAAATCTGGCATCTGCAAACGCTCAATATTCGATTCGCGCGAATACGATTCTACCCGGACTAATCAATACACCGATGGCTATAGAAGCCCGTGTCACCGCAGGTGCAGACCGGGCTGAATTAGTAGCGCAGAGAAATAGTCAGGTACCGTTAGGCGGGAAAATGGGAACGGGCTGGGATATTGCCAATGCCTCGCTATTCCTACATTCAGAAGAAGCTAAGTTTATTAGTGGCGTGGCACTCCGAGTCGATGGCGGCCGGTCTGCAAGCAGTTAATTAAGAAATCAATATCAAAAAATAGCTTAAGTTTGCTAGACTCCTAGCAAACTGAGAATAGGAACCGGCGAAATGTCTACTGGATTTGTTTGGCACGAAAAATATATGTGGCATGACACTGGAAGTGGTGCTGCCTCAAATATTGAACCTGACGAACACTTCGAAAATCCCGATACTAAACGGAGGCTTAAAAACTTACTCGATCTTTCTGGCTTAAGCGAAGAATTAGTTCAGCTCAAACCAAGAATGGCGTCCGAGCAAGAACTATTGCGATTTCACACGGAGGAGTATGTAACACGAATACGGACCTTGAGCGACGCGTATGGTGGATCGGCTGGGCCAGGTACACCATTTGGTGCAGGCTCGTACGAAATAGCTAAACTAGCGGCGGGCGGGACAATAATTGCGACTGATGCCGTACTCAAAGGCGACGTCAATAACGCGTACGCACTGGTACGGCCACCTGGACATCATGCCGAAAGAGATTTAGGTAGAGGCTTCTGCATATTTGCTAATGTCGCCCTGGCTGCAATGCACGCCAAAGAGGTGTGGGGAATCGAACGAATTGCGACCATCGACTGGGATGTCCACCACGGGAACGGCACACAACAAGCCTTCTACGAAGATTCAAATGTGCTAACTATTTCAATTCATCAAGATGGCTTATTCCCAGCAGAGTCGGGGAAATTTATAGAGCGCGGCGTAAATTCTGGCGAAAATTACAACATAAACATCCCTCTCCCTGCTGGTTCAGGCCGAGGCGCCTATGAAACAGTATTCAGGCGCATCGTTGGCCCGGCAGTTAGGGCCTTTCAGCCTGAATTGATTTTGGTGCCATGCGGATTTGACGCGAGTGTGTATGACCCGCTAGGCAGAATGTTACTCACAGCCGAGGCGTACCGAGATCTTACAAAAGAACTAATGGCGATTGCTGCGGATACCTGCAACGGCAAACTGGTACTCTCGCATGAAGGTGGCTATTCCAAGCGATACGTGCCGTTTTGTGGACTCGCCACAATCGAAGCGCTAAGCGGTTTCAGAACTGAAATTAGTGACCAAACTGGCAGGGATGATATGCCCGGCCAAGAACTCACTCCTGCACAGAAAGCCCTAATAGAGGAAATAGCTACCTCACTACATCTCGCATAGCAATAATCAGAGATCAAATACTGGACTTCAATTAGCTTTTTATTTTGGTGGCTGGTAGTTAGGAACTTTGGCCGCTGCTGCGTCCATTTCCGCCGCAGTAATCAATGGAGTGATTGTTGCTGCTACGGCACCGGATGAGTTAACTGCTAGGGAAAAAGCTAATGCGGCCTCAGAGGTACCGTCACCAATAAGAACAATATCATCATCGCCATATGCAAAATAAGCAGTTTCTATCGTCATACCCAGTGATTCTGCCAGGTCTTTTATATACTTCACACGACTCTCAAAACCTTGACTCGTCGCAGCTGCTAGCGCTTCAGGACCATATGACCCAACAAGTAAAAACTTAGCCATCACTACCTCCTACTGATATAAATATGTTCATTATTGATAATAAACGATAGGTGTAAATTCGTCGTGTTTTCAATAAATCTAATAACCAGCCTAAAACACATCAGTTTCATTGATATCGACCTCCAAAAAACTGACTTCATTGTTGATTTTAGATAGTTTTCCGACTGTCAAAATTGGAAAATGCCCACCAGTCACCATTGCATCTTTCTCAATCGCAAGGTCGACAATACGCCTACGAGACCGTGTTGTTTCCGCTGGGTCATTGTCCACGGCGGGAACCCAATCATGATGAACAAGGTGCTCTGGATGATGTGCCGCGTCACCAACCAAAAGTAAATGCTCACCGGCGGACGAAAGTAAAAATGAGGTGTGCCCAGGCGTATGACCGGGCGTAGGAATCGATGTAAGGAAGGGTTCAACTAGTGTCTCGCCGGAAAATGACTCGACTTTTCCAGTTTCCACGATCGGATCAAAGACGTCTCTAAGTATGTGTTCATAATCCGGATGTGGTTGCACAGCTCCGCCATTCCACCAATTAATTTCTTCGTCGGACACGCGCCAGATAGCATTCCTAAATGTAGGAACTCTTTCGTTATCCTCCGTCACTGTGTTCCAGCCCACATGATCAAAGTGAAGATGGGTATGAATTACGGCATCTATCTCGTCCAAACCGACTCCTAAATCGCGAATTCGGTCCAGTAACCCCGCTGCGCCCTCAGCCGCCGCATATGGACCTTGTTCACCAAAACCTGTATCAAGAAGTACTGTTCGACCATTACCTCGAAGCAAAAATGACCCGAAATTAAACGGTACTGACTCGTCTGGACTATCAATCGAAAGGGCCGAGGTCCATTCTTCATTCGGAACTTCATTAAAAAATCTCGGAAGCGGCATTTTTGCGGCAGCATCAGAAAGTGCCGCGACCGAAATATTGCCTACTTTAAAGGTCGCAGAGAGTCTCATATCTCCTCCATTCCTGTTGATGGAATTCTACCTCTTTTTCAAAAACATAACTAATGAAGCAGCAAAAAATACTACCTACAGGAACACTCAAATTAGTGATCCCCAGCGCAAGCAGCAGATAGGCACTCACAATTCGGTCTAATCGTAGTCAGATTGATTATCATATGGGAATACCCAGAAGGAGCAGGTTGTTGAAACTACAACAGTGCTTAAATGAGCAATAAAAGAAAGTAACATTGTCACTTCTAAAGCGCGAAGTTGATTAAGTCGAAAGGGTTTTAATATGACAAACGAATCGAAAGAAGCTGTCCTCCCAATCACGGGCTACCTTGATCCGATGTCTGCCCGTCAGGGAGAATCAATTTCAGTTAAAGTCAGTGCCGCTTTTCAGGGAACATATGACGTCGATACGGTCAGAATTATTTCCGCTGACCCAAATCCTGAGGGCCCCGGCGTCTTATACGAACCACGTGATTTTGGCCTGAAACCAACCTACCGAGCGCGGCCCCAAGACATCAACATAGGGTCATATGCTGTCGTTCCTGGTAATGTTTATTTCACCGGCGAGGTGATGCTATTTACGGTACTAGTTCAGCCCTGGCTTCTCAAAGAAGAGACATCAGTGATCGCTAGTGCGCTCGATAGTGAGGGAGTTGGGTGGCAACTAAGTACCAAACAAGGAAAGCTTGTATTTTCATATCAAGCAGCTGAATCAGAACTATACCAAGTCGAATTACCCGATGCATTAAAGTACAAGAATTGGCATCAAGTTTGGGCGGGCTATGATGTTTCCAAAAGTCGCCTGGTTCTGGGTGTACGGGACCTTAAAGACGAGAAGGTAAAAAGTCTATCCGAGTCGAGAGACCTCGCACCACTCCCAGATGAGATTCCTCTTGTCTTTGCAGCTCGCAAAACCGAAGCGATTTCCGAGGACCATTTCAACGGTCGTTTAGAAGATCCTGCGTTTTATAATGAATTATATTTAGAACCAAGAGCGGTGCCACTTCCGGACAAAGCGCCCTCAGGTGCCATCCTAGCTTGGTGGGACTTTGCAATTGGTATCAATACTCAAAGCATTGTTGATAGAGGGCCATTCGGGCTTTCCGGCAGATTAATTAATATTCCGTACCGAGGAATGTCAGGTGCCCGTTGGTCAGGGGACAAAATGGATTGGCAAAAGGCCCCACGTGAGTATGCCGCGATCCATTTCCATGAAGACGACCTCTATGACTGCCGTTGGAAGACTGATTTTCAAATAACGATCCCGTCAGACACTCCAAGTGGTGTTTATGGCGTGCGGCTTAAAAAAGACGACTCCACCGATATTCTTCCCTTTTACGTACTACCTGACAAAAGTGGCCCAAAAAACAAAATCTGTTTTTTGGCATCTACATTTACTCACCAGGCCTACACAAATCATGCACGTGGTAATTGTGATGCTGAGATGCGAACTCGAATGAAAGAGTGGGGTGCCACCCCTTTCAATCCAGATGATTATCCAATCTACGGGCGTTCCACATATAATTTTCACCCCGATGGAACAGGTATATCAATATCATCTCGGCTCCGGCCAGCGCTGACTGTTCGACCCGGTTATATCACCTTTACTGACAAAGCTGGATCTGGTTTAAGGCATTTTCCAGCTGATACCCATCTTTTATATTGGTTGGAAAAAAAAGGGATCTCGTTTGATGTAGTCACTGACGAGGACCTCGACGACGAAGGCCTAGAATTACTTGCGAGCTACGACACCATCCTTACTAGTTCACACCCGGAATATCATACGGCCAAGATGCTGGATTCCCTTCAAAGTTACGTCGATTCGGGTGGCAATTTGGTATACCTTGGGGGTAACGGTTTTTACTGGAAAATCACGCGTGTTCCTACTCTCCCAGGTGTTATCGAACTGCGTCGGGCCGAAGGTGGAATTCGTGCTTGGTCGCCTAAGCCTGGCGAATCTCACCATCAACTAGATGGCGGATATGGTGGGTTATGGAGGCGTAATGGGCGGCCTCCACAAAAACTTGTAGGCGTGGGTTTTTCAGCACAGGGGCTTTTTGAAAGTTCGTATTACAAACGAACACGTGAAAGTTACGACGAGGATGTGTCGTGGATTTTCGACGGTGTCGGCGAAGAGAAGCTAGGTGATTATGGATTTAGTGGGGGAGGCGCTGCGGGATTCGAGCTGGATCGGGCAGACCAGGAGCTTGGCACTCCACCAGAGACAGTGATTCTTGCAGTAAGTGAAAATCATAGCGAGAGCTTTATAGCAGTTCCGGAGGAATTACTCACTCACACGAGGACAGAAACTGGTGAAGACCCGGAAGATTTGATCCGAGCGGAAATCGTCTACTGCCCCAAGCCTAACGGTGGCGCAATATTCTCTGTTGGATCCATTTGCTTTTGTGGCAGCCTCAATCACAATGCCGGAGATAATGGTGTTTCGAAAATGCTCGAAAATGTTATTCGCCGCTTCGCTTCTCTATAAACCAAGTTACAGCAAAGAGAATGTCATCCTAAATCTTAAAAATTCGGAATAATTTCTAACTAAGCTCAGTCGCCTAAAGCCATTCAGTTACAGGATTACCCCACTGGAAGGGTTTTGTAAGAACATACCGAATACCGAGTTCGCCCGCATAAATCGAAAGACTATCAATAATTGGCTGGGTTACGTCGATATTGTATCCAAACCCGTGCGCATAACCAGGACCGTCATGCCAAATATCCACATATAAATAAATTAGAGTCATTCCCTCTGGTTTAGTGAGTTTGGTTATTTCTATGGCGTCAATTATCTGTTGCAAAATTTCCTGTTGAGTGTTCGCTGGCTGTAGCCGCACGACATTGATTGCAAAGTTCATATCCCCATCACTTGAGACGATCCAGTTACAAGATGTATTGATCTCGAAGAGAGCTCCATCTGATCGTGGGAGATTGTTTGAACCGAAGTTTTGCACACTCCAAGCAGTAGCGCACGTCTCACTAACCAGCAGCCGGGCTGCTTCATCAAGTACTTCCTGCCCACCACAACTCTTCTCCCCATGCATTTCTATCATTCGCTCTTGAAGTCGAGTAAATTCTCCATTTTCACTCACAGAGTCAAATGCCCAGCCTATCCATGCCCAAGGAGGATTGTGTTCGGCACTACGCGTCATCATAGATGCTATCCAGCAACCATCATCGGCAATGAAAGCGGGGCGAATTTTTGGAAATAGTGATGTTAGCCAATCGGACATTTCTCTTCGCTTACCACTGTGAAGAATATGAAATGTCATCCCCTGATCGTAACTCACAATTACTACCCCGCCCTTGCTTTGGGATCTCGCTAAATATCGACAGCGACTCCCCCATCTAAGAAGGCAGCCGAGCAAAACTTCGACCCGCACGGGGCACAATTTGGGCACCCCCGTGATTCGCGGTGGAATTGGGCTTGGGCTTCTTACCAGAGAGAATTCCGTGAAGTTGAAAAAGAAATGCAAGAAGAGTTCATTAAAAAACACGATTATCCTGCCCCTACATATGATGGGCGGAACTTCTTAATGCCCGATTCGGAGTGGTAGCCCTGTACACTCCCCCAATTTTTCCCAGTACTTTTTTTGAGTATAGTTACAACGTTACTCACTAACGTGAAGGAAATTCATCATGAGGTTTATTGACATACCTGGTAAGAATTGGAGAAGGTGGTATTGCGAAATGAGGGGTAAGGGAGAAACGATCGTCCTTACGCAAGTGCATACCAGCACGTTGCTCACCTCTGTCGACACTGTGGATACTGCCCTATGGACATAGGCCTAACCGTTGAGAACGAGCGTTTAGCGGAACTGCTTACCGCCCTTCGTTTCGAGAACCGGCAGCAAAGTGGGTTGGCGTTCGACCTCGTTCCAGGCGATACGGATGCGGCGTATCGAGTGTCGCGTGAGGTGTCGCGCCGCCTTGGCTGGAACGTCGCTGGATGGAAAATTGCAGCGTTCAAGCCGGAGATGCAAAGGCGGTTGCGAGCTAACGCACCGATCTACGGTCCCGTCTACGAGCCGCAGATCCACCTCTCACCGATGCGACTCGAAGGCCGCAGGCTGCTTCACCCCCTCGTCGAGGTTGAACTCGTGGTTCGATTGTCAGCACCCTTGCCTCCTCGGTCGTCTCCCTATCTGCGTAACGATATCGAGGACGTCGTAGGATCGATCCATCCGGGCCTCGAGATCGCCGAGTGCCGTTTCGCGCACGATGACCGGTTCCCGCCCTTGAATGCGATCCTTGCCGATGGAAGTGGATCGGGAACCCTCGTACTCGGGGAAGCGATCGTCGGGTGGCGTTCCCACGATTTCAGCGCGGGCGATGTCGCTTTGCGCGTCAATGGCACTCAACGCCGTGAAGGGCGCATCTTCGACGCGGTGGAGCACCCGCTCGCGCCCCTCGTTTGGATCGCCAACGAACTGTCTCGAGTCGGGGTCGGACTGCCTGCGGGCATATACGTCAGCACCGGTAGCCTAACCGGTATGTACCTGGCGAAACCGGGAGACGAGCTCATCGGCGATCTGGGTCCCTTGGGAGAAGTGCACGCGTTCGTAGGGGAATAGCCCCGGTTTTGCCTGGAGCGACCACCCCTCCCTCATACGGGGACGGGCCCCCTTCCTCGCGACCTCCCACTCCTCGATCCGAGAATTCAGCAAAATATCTACAGGCAGTCCCCACCTATAAGAGAAGGCCAGCCGATCCTTCGACCTGCACGGGGCAATTTCGGGCCACAAACGGGCCACATAACTCCAGATAGACCTAGATCAACGTAGATCACCTATGAGACACAACCCCTTATGCAGTATGGGATACAAGATAATCCTGATAACCCCAAATACTATTTGAAGACTGAATAGGTATGGTCCTGTTGAGTAATAAACTCTAGAAGTACCGCAGTACCCTCCTGAGTCTTTTGTATACCTCGTTCAATTGCGGGGATAATATCCTCTGGTCGTTCAATACGCTCACCGTAACCACCAAAAGCTTTAGCCATATCAGCGTAATTACCTGAAATATCGGTAGACCCGTATTTCTCACGAGCCACTTGCATAATCGGTAACTCAATTGCCATCGAAAAATTATTGAACAGAATAGATAAAATTGGAATATTCTCACGGACGGCCGTCTCAAAATCCATTCCTGTAAATCCAATAGCCGCGTCACCCCACACGTTTATACAGAGCTTATTGGGGCGAGCTAATTTCGCACCCATAGCCAGACCAAGCCCATATCCCAGCTGTGTAGTTTTCCCCCAGCCGATATAACTCAGTGGTACATCTGTAGTCCAAAATGGCGACAATTGATCTCTGGGACTACCAGCATCATGCGTGATGATCGTGTTATCTACATCCACCGTTGCATGTAAATCACGAATAACTCTGTAGGGTGATAGTGGAGCACTGTTGTCATCAAGTCGCGGCCGCCAGTCAGTTATCCATTCGTCGCGGATAGAAGCAATTTCTGCTGCAATACCGTCTGCTCGTCCCCGTCCACCATCACCTACCAGTGCACGAACCTCGGGAATAAGAGCAGCAAGAGTTAATTTTGCGTCGCCGACTAA
>CAVODE010000002.1:0-52844 GCA_963694535.1 Dehalococcoidia bacterium | reverse complement strand
CGCGACTTCTTTTGTTGCTCTAACAGCTAATGGTGCGCTTTCGAGCAGGCGATTTGCAAGAGTTATCGCTTCATCCATCAGTGTTTCATGCTCGACTATTTTCCAGACGAGTCCCATTTCCTTAGCACGTTGTGCATTGACTCGTTCACCAATTAGGAGTAATTCCATCGCATTTTGCCAACCAACTTTTTTGGGCATGCGAACTGCGCCCTGAATGGTTGGCACTCCGATACGAACTTCCGGAAAGCCAAACTCAGCCTTTTCACTTGCTATAACGAAGTCACATGCCGATACAAGAGTGAGGCCAAAACCGAGTGCATAGCCATTCACAGCAGCTATGACTGGTTTCCATACCTCCATGCCAGACTCCAAAGATGTGAACGATGGAATTTCCCAAAAGGTCCCTTTCGTGTCAGGTGTCTCACCAAAAGACTTGATGTCAGCTCCCGCACAAAAGGCTCGACCATTACCAGTCACTATTCCCACCCAGGCTTCTTCGTCATCTCTAAATGCTTCCCATGCAGCGTTTAAATCTTCACGTAACTGTCCGTTAATGGCATTCATTGCTTCGGGTCGGTTATATGTAATTGTGCCGATATGGCCTTCTCGTTCATAGAGAACTGTGTCACCCATGGTTAAACTCCCTTTGACTTTGTTTGTTCTGAAAAGACCAGTCTTTACTGGTTAGAACGTATCACCAAATCAGTGATGCAATGAGCATTAAGCCGAGCATTCCCATCACACCAAGACCTCCGGCGTATAAAATAGCTATCACGATTGGGCTCTCACTTTGTGGTCTTTGTTTAGCATTAGCCTTATTTTCAACAGAGTTTTCTGGCACTTCTACGATCCTTTCCACGGAAGAATATATTTTTGGAATGCCGGCGTTATCGTAGGTACCGCTGAACGCACTTACTGCTGAAAGGACTCCCCACAGCATCAGACCGCTGGCCAGTGCAAAAGGGATAATCATTGGTACATCGATTGCCATAATCTCTGTATTCTATTCTTGATGGAGATTTTAAGCCAGACCATCTCGGACCACTAACCTATTTTAAGTTGTGGTTGTAATCCGCGAGTTCTCTGTCTGAATTCTACTGACTTGGAATTGAGAGCTGTTGTCCAATGGATAGGAAGTCGGCATCTTCGATATCGTTAGCCTCACGCAGCGCCGAAACTGATACTGAAAATTTTCGAGCGATGCTATTTAGTGAATCTCCAGATTGAACAATGTAAACAGTTTCGGCCTTTGCAGGTTTTACTGGCGCTGTTTTTCTTTTTTCCTCAACGATTAAGATTTGGCCAATCGAAAGCGAATTAGGATTAGTAACTGACGGATTTAATTCCAATATACGCTTTGTAGAGATATCAAATCGCGCGGCAATTGCACCAAGTGAGTCACCACTGACGATCGTGTAGGTGCCGCTTATTACTTCAGCATCTGTGCGGACGGTTCCTACAATGACAGCTGGTGCCAACGCGATATCGACAGATAATATCTGACCTGACCGAAGGATGATTCCAACATCAGGATTTAATCGCACAAGATCCGGTATTGAGATATTAAATTTTTCAGAAACACTTGCCATGCTGTCTCCGGCTTTTGTTCTGTATAGACCGGTAGCCGGATCTAACGTTTGTATATTCGTGTCGGGGTTAGTTATTAATATCGGTGTCGAACGATTCCACACGTTGGTTTCGACTTCTGCATAATTTAGCATTCTTAGTCGCGGGCATTCACGAATCAATTCTTCACCGATCCCAACATCAAGACAAAATTCTAATCGCCCGTCAGGTAGTTTTCTTACAACTATTTCTGCCTGCTGTGTTACCCATGGACTCTGAGCGATTAAGGCTGATGTCGGAAGTACTACCATGCAGCCAATAATCAAGCCAATAAACGCCCATTTTATTTGCGGATATTTATTGCGTATTGTGCTTAGAAATTGGGGATTAGGCATGTGAGACAACTCCACAGCACCCCACCGTGTACCGTGATTATATAACGAGCAGCATTAAGATGTCAGACTATTTTTTATTCAGTATTAATACATCTGGATTAATGTGGTCTGATAAATTAGAAACGGAAGCCATTTTTGAGAAAATTCTCGAATGAATTAGGCCATAAATATGGTAAAAATATTTATGTCTTAATACCCACAGAATTCGATTAATGTTGTATAGTTCCACAACTGACCGAAAATACTGAGGACGTACGTATGTGCGTGGTCGGGAATTATGAAAGGATTTAATTTTCATGGAAAAGAGTTATTGGAGTAGATTGGGAACGCAGCGAAGAGTTTCTCGCCGTTCTGTAATGCGCGGTGCCGGAGTGGCAGCAGCAGGTATTACGGGAGCAGCTTTAATAGGTTGTGGTGGTAGTGACGAAGAAGTAGTAGCAAGTGGCGGAAGTGCAGCAACAGCTGCAGCTACTCAGGCTCTGGCTCAGGTAACTGAAACTCAGGCTGCAGCTGCAACATCGACACAGACTTCAGTTGCAGCTGTTGCGACAACTGCGGCTAGTGTTGATCCATACCCCGGAGTTAAGCGTGGTGGAAAATTAGTAGGAAGCTGGATACAAGATCCGCCTACGATTGACCCTTATGGGAACCTTTCCTACCTTGCAAAATACCCGAGTTCATTCAGCGTAAGTCGTTTATTTATGAATGGAACTGGTGAAGGCCAGAGTCCTTACAACCTTGGTCCTGTTCCGGACTTAGCTGAATCAGCTGAGACTACGGATGCGGTGACCTGGATTGTTAAGCTCAAGCAGGGCGTTAAATTTCATAACAAGGCTCCTGTGTATGAGCGCGAAGTCACAAGTGCTGACGTTGTTTCCTCTTGGAACAAGCTCATAGCGGATGAGTCTCCTAACAAGGATACTGTTCCTAATATTGATTCATGTGAAGCAATAGATGATTACACCTTAAAATTTGTTTGTGGAGCTCCGTCTGCGACGTTCATCGATACGATGGGTGATCCGAATGCATTATGGGTTCAGCCTGTTGAAGGACATAATGGTGGATTTGATCCGGCCCAAGAAATTATTGGATCTGGTCCATTTATTTTTGAGAGCTATGAACCATCTGTTGACTTTAAATTCAGTAGAAATCCTAATTGGCACGGATCACTGTCTCCAATGGGGAGCAAGTTCTCAGCGCCATTTGTTGATGAATTTCACTGGATCAGTGTCCCGGAATATCAGAACAGGCTAGCCCAACTTAAAGCGGGCAACTTGCATTACTTGAATTCGATAAACGCGAACGATGTTATTCCAACGAAAGCAGAAATGCCAGGCCTTCAGTGGTTCGGTGCTCGTCCAGCGTTGATGTCGTTCTTGTACTTCTCAAACAATGAGCTAGACGCGAATCCAGTTTGGTCAGATGTACGATTTAGGCGCGCCACTTCGATGGCTCAGAATCGTGATGACATTACCGAGCTCGGTTACGAAGTTGAAGCTATGGTTAAGGCCGGTGTTGGTTCAAAGGAAGATCTACTGCGGTGGAACAACCTGATTCCAGCTGGTTTTGAGAAGTGGTGGCTGAACCCAACTGATCCTAAGATGGGTAAAGCTGGAAATGACTTTAAGTACAATCCTGCCGAAGCTGCCAAGCTTCTGCAAGCGACAGGTTATGACGGCTCAGAAATTAAGTTCCAGTATTACCCATATGGTGGCACTGGAGGTACGTTCAACAAGATTGGTGAAGCGGTACAGGCATATCTGACTGCTGTCGGTCTGAAGACCGAAATTGAGCATCAGGATTATGCGTCCCAATACATCACTCAGACCTTCACAGGTAACTTCAGTGGTATTGCGTGGGGATATGAGACTCCATTCCCAGAGGTTGGTGGATATTTTCCACGAATGTTTGGTGATAATGCACGTAACCACGGTCGAATCAAGGACGCACGTATTAGTGAACTTGATGCGCTGCAGGCTGCTGAGTCAGATTATGAGCAGCGACGTGAATACATCCACGAGATTCAGAAGATCAATGCGGAGAATATGTATTACGTACCTGGTCAAGCTGGAGCAGGTGTTAATTGGACTGGTACCGTGGAAAGTAGCGGCGGCTATCGAGTCTGGAAGTCCTACGGACAGGGCGCCGAGAACACTGCTTGGATGTGGCTCAAGTCATAATTTAGAATTTCTAGATTATGTTTCGGCGATTGCTGAAAATATAAGAGAGAGCAGCTTGAGAAAGCTGCTCTCTTTTTATTTGCATGTTGTGATGTTTGGTCAGTTATATTATCGGAGCGAGAGCATCGATTAGCACTGAGGAGATTGTATGAGTACAGAGGGCAGATTTCAGGGTAAGGTCGCAGTTGTGACTGGAGCAGCGGGCGGGATAGGCGGTGCAACGGCACAGCGTTTTGCTGAAGATGGAGCAGATCTTGTTCTGGTGGATTTAGATGGCACGGCACTAGAGGAAATCACGGCACGAGTTGAACGAGCGGGGGCTAATGTGCATGTGGTCACAGCAGACGTTAGTAGCTCGAGCTCTGTTGAAGATTATGTATCTCAGGCTATGGATAAGTTCGGCCGTATTGATGCGTTTTTTAATAATGCTGGAGTTCTCGGCCCGTGGCGTAATTTATTTGAGTATACGGAAGATGATTTTGACAATGTAATGTCTGTGAACGTAAAGGGCGTATGGCTGGGAATGAAATTCGTCGCGGAGGCAATGATAAAAAATGGCAACGGTACAATTGTAAACACCGCATCGATTGCCGGTCTCAGTGGAACTCCAACACTATTCGCGTACGGTGCAAGTAAGCATGCCGTAGTAGGAATGACAAAGTCAGCTGCGCTCAGTTTAGGGTCGCATAATATTCGTGTAAATGCTGTTTGTCCCGGCATAATTGACACGCCAATGGGTGAGGCGGTTCTTCGTGGTGCCAACCCAGATAATATAGATGCGGCGAAGGACAGAGTGGCAGAGATGTACCCGCTGGGGCGAATTGGTCAGCCTGAGGAAGTGGCAGCACTGGTAACTTATTTATGCTCGTCGGACGCGTCCTTCATTACAGGTGGAATTTATCCGGTGGATGGCGGTAATCGAGCTCGTTAGACACTAGAAACCTCATATGGAGAGATTCATCGAGTTCTTTTTTCTACTACTTCTAATAATCGTTTCATGGATCCGAGTTAGATTGACACTTTTGGTAATGATGGGACGGAATTGGTGATCGCCCTTTCCGTGTAATGGGGGAGTCACAGCTCATACTAACGCTGATATTTTTATTATTGGCGCCTAGGTAAGGGCATTGATTCCATTTCTGTTTGAGTTTGTCTGGATTGAGAAGCTGTTTAGTCTCGCCGTTGGGTTCTACAAGCAAATTGGGGCAATTGATACGCTAGGACTAGTACTAAGTATATTTTTCAAGAGTTAGTCCGTTGATTCGGATACCCTGCTTCAAGTCTTATCGTTATTCAAAGAAGAGTGCTAGTACTGATGCTACAGAAACACCTGTTGGACTTTAGTCGCGATGTGACTCCAACTGCCCATAATAAAGAGTTGAGAACGAGGTCAGTTCAGTGTATTTTTTTTATTTTTTCAAGAACTTCTTCTGGTCTCATAGACTCGGTCGAAGATCTTGAGGAGTCGGTGTCAATATATATAGAATCATTCAGGTGTTTTTTTGGGATATATGCAAACGCTAAACTCGCACCCAGAGCCGCGGAGTAAAATGCAGTTACACAGGCGCTGACAACCGTTCCATCATGTAGCTGTACCATATCTCCTTTTTTTGCCAAACCCTTATCTAACAGCTTGAAAACTTTGATAGATCGCGTGGCTGGAAACGCTTTCATATCTTTTTCTAGCTGGGCACTTCCTTCAAAGGTCCTTTGATTTTTTTTACTGTCTTCCATATCTACTAACTGAGCTAACCCAGCATGAAACGGTGTAGCAGGATGAGGAATTTCGGCGGGAGCTTCAAGAAAATTTGCCTCAAGTCTCAAGGCATCAGACGCAGCGAGCCCAATAGGCTCCGCGCCAACTGATAGGAGTTGTTGCCAAATATGTTCACCAACTTCGGGTGAACATATGATTAGATACCCCGTCTCGCCAGTTTCTGAATAATTTGCAACGAGCGCGCGGTACCCGCCCAGCAAAATTTCGTGTCCTTCGTTCAGTGGTATGGACTTAGGGATGGTCGGTCCTAGGGCTGCAACTAAGCTGTCAGGTGCATTGGGCCCTGAAACTGAGAGTAAAACTGACTCCTCTAGCCGATCTCTAACCAACACGTCTGGATGCACTTTGGCAGATTCTTCAACGCGTTTGAGTAAGCTTGTTTGCGTTCTTGGCCCAGAGATAATTAGCCATCTTCCTACATCTAGGCGACACCAAATCGCAATGTCAAAAATAGTTCCATCCTCGTTACAGGCGATTGTACGGCTAATGTGTCCGATTGCTACGTTGTAGGGATCAGACGTAAAAACACGATCGAGCACTCGCTCAGCGTTTTCCCCTGTTACATAGAAACGTCCAAGATGTGATCGATCCGAAATTACGGTACCTGACCGTGCCGAGCGTTGCTCATCATAAGTTCCTCGGTACCAAAGCGGTAATGTAAAGGAATGGACAGGTGCCGGATGCCAGTTAGCTTTCATGTGCAGGTGAACGAGAGGAAGTATGTTTGTCCGCTCCACTCCGCCTATTGTGGGAATGATTGGAATTATTTGTTTTTTAGCGTTTTCTTCGGTCATAATTAGATAAATGCCCTAATGAGTATGTGGACTAGAGTCAGCTATGTGTGGAGCTTCTTTTTTCCACTTTCGGAATCCTTCGTCCGTTAGGGTTAATTTACCGACACCTGGATATGTACCGTGGGAGAATATTATTAAGGCTTCGGACTCAATGCACTCGGCGGCGAGTTTTTTCTTCGTTTCCATTGAAACTAACGGCAAGACATCCAGTCCTGAAACCCAGGCAGTTCGTTCGAGTTGCGCATGATGCTGAATCATGTCGCCAACGTAGACGCCCCATTCTTGACCAGACCGCATGAAGACGGCACTGTGGCCTTCTGTATGGCCGGGTGTGGGTGAAACTACTACTTCATCAGTTATTTTTATTTCATCATCGAATAATTTTATATGATCCACGATTGGGTTTAGATTTTTTTCCAGGTAAGTCGCTCGAGTACGCTCGTTAGGATTAAGGGCATCATTCCATTCTTTTTCAGAGATGTAATAGGTGGCATTCGGAAAGGTAGGCACTAGCTCTTCATTATTTGAACTCACCGAAGTATTCCAACCACAGTGATCGAAATGTAGATGAGTGTTAACCACGACATCTATGTCACTGGGGCTGAGGCCTTGTTGAGCAATTGATTGGATCAGATTTCCTTGTTCGATCGGTGAAGCTACATCTCGATCGCCTGGCTTTCCACCCACTCCTGTGTCGAGCAGAATATTTTTGCCATTGGACCTTAGTAGAACGCAATTCAGACCTTGAGTGATTCGATGTTGACTATCGATTTCATTTTGGACGGCGCGCTGCCACATCACCCGTGGGACAACCCCAAAAATAGCACCTCCGTCGTACATGAAAGTACCGTCATTAACAATCGTAATAGGCATTGATCCTATTTTAAATTTTGCTCCTGTTAAAAACTCTGAATTTGTCATTTGGATAGACTATCAACTGAATTAGTTTCATAGTGAAAATTAACTATCCTCTTTTACGCGTGGAAGTGCGCAGGCACGATACTATATAAAAGATTTATATAGTATCGTGCCTGGTTTGTAAGATAAATTAAGCAATAGTCAAGTTTCTATTGTGCGGTATTTTTTTTAGATTTATCATGGGTAATTCGCACCGCGACATTATGCTAACGAGTGTTCAGGGGGAAAGTATGGCACAACAGATGGCTTATTTCGAGGGAAAATTTGTTCCTATTGAAGAGGCGAACCTCAATGTAATGACTCATGCTTTCAATTACGGGAGCGCGGTGTTTGAGGGGATTCGCGGTAACTGGAATCCCGCACATGAAGAGCTTTATCTCTTTAAGGTTCGTGAGCATATTGATCGTCTTGTCCAGAGTGCTCGAATATTGCGAATGAATGGAACTTACGATGCGGATGAAATCTCTAATCTCGTTGTAGAGTTGGCGCGTCGCTGCGATTATAAGGAGGATATGTATATCCGGCCGATGGTATATAAATCAGGGCTTGACATCGGCCCTGCTATTCACTCGGTTGAGGATAAGTTACTTATTTATTCGAGGCCCTTGGGCGATTACCTAGATCCAAATGCGGGTGCTACGGTTATGACCTCGTCATGGCGCAGAGTTGATGACACTTCGATTCCCGCGCGAGCCAAGGTTTCTGGTCTGTACGTGAATAATGGTTTGGCAACCAGTGAAGCTAAACAAAACGGAATGACCGAAGCGATTATGCTAAATCAAGATGGACACGTGTCTGAAGGCGCGGGAGAAAACCTTGTGATGATTAGAAAAGGGGTCCTGATCAGTCCTCCTGAGAGTGACAATATATTAGAGGGAATCACTCTTGATACTGCTCTTTTTCTTGCGAGTGAAAAGCTTAATCTCCCGGTCCAGAGAAGGACTATTGATAGATCTGAGCTATATATTGCGGACGAATTATTTATGACGGGAACCGCCGCTCACGTCACACCTGTAACTGAAGTCGACCGGGTACCGGTTGGGAATGGCCAGCCAGGTGTAATTTCCAGAAAGCTGCAAAAGTTATTTTTTGATGCAATAACGGGCGAATTATCTGAATACAAAAACTGGCTGATACCTGTTTACGCTGAATAGTTAATTTAAATTTATGGCCGGTGAAAGTACGTTTAGGCCTAGGGTACTCAAAGGCTTAATTTTCGGAATTCTACTATCTGGCTGGTCGGTGTGCCTTACGGTGGGATTAGCATTCGTAGCGAGTGAATTTTCTTTTGGTGCGTTGAAAATCTTGGTCTACGGCTGTTCTTTTTTTGCAGCTCTGTTGACCTTATTTTTTTCCTACTGGATTCTGTGTTTTTTTAAATTACGATATACGGTAAATGACGATAATTTGATAATTCATTGGGGTTTGGTACGTCATATTATTCCGCTTGCGTCGGTAACTAGGATCAGTACTACTGGCTATTCGAATGACATTGTGATGAATATGTTTTCATGGCCAGGAATGAGTATTGGGAAAGGATTTTCGACACTCGATTTAACAACGAGTGCGCCTAAGCCCATTAGTATTTTTTCGACTTCTCGAAATAGACAGGAACTACTGTACCTTGAAACACCTAGTTCTTTGTATGGCTTATCGGTGAGTGATGAAGCAGATTTCCTTGGAGGCATTGGTGCATATGGACATCACGATTCCCAAGAGCTAATAGAACCACATCTGGGATATATATGGCCTCGATTGCATTTCCTTATTTCGTCGGCGACCGTATGGGTATATTTGATACTCATTATATCGATGACGATTTTGATGTGGTCCGAATTCAGCTTTCGCTATGCGGGACTTCCTGTTCAACTGGAAGGAGTTTTTCCAATCAGTCAGGAAAAGTCGAGATTCGTCACCTTTTGGCTGCGCGAGGAATTATTTCAAATTCCGCTTCTAGCTTCGTTACTAGTCGTTGGTAACACCATATTGGGCCTAATATTTTTTATTTGGGAACAAAAACTTGCCTTAATGGTTTTATTTTCCGCAATACTGATACCGGCATTTGCAGTATTCCTTTTCGAACTTACGATTCATGTTGCATCTGGTTAGGTAACAGTGACTCTATTTGATCTAAGGTATAACCTGATTTAATGGCATCGATAACCACAGAAGTAGCGATCATTGGCGCGGGACCTTCCGGCTCTATCGCGGCATATCAGTTGGCCAGCTCAGGTCTAGAAGTCCTGCTACTGGACAGGGCTAAATTCCCTAGAGACAAACCCTGCGGCGGCGGCGTAACAGTCAGATGTGAACGAATTCTTCCATTTTCTATTGAGCCTGTGATCGAGGATATTATTACTGATGCAGACATCAGAATTCGGAATGAGCCTTCTGTGCTACAGAGCTCAGGGTCAATTCTGACTTATATGACCCAAAGATCACGCCTGGATGCATTTCTGGCTGATAAGGCACAGGAAGTAGGTGCAAATTTTAGAGATGGTGAACAGGTAACCGATATTTTATCGAATTCGGGCGATGGGTTCGTGGTCAATACTCGATCTGGTACTGAAATTCGAGCACGAGTGCTTCTAGGTGCTGATGGGGCTAATGGAATTACTGGTAATAGACTGGGTTTTGACAGCCACAGTGAAGGAGCCGTTGCGTTGGAAGGTAACGTGTATTTTCATGACGGCGTTCCAAGTGAATTTAAACATAAGGTGATTCTTAATTTCGGATACCTAACTCAGGGATATGGATGGATTTTCCCCAAGGGTGATCACATTAACATTGGGGTAGGTGGCAGCCGGTCGAGTGGGGGAAAACGGCTAAAGGCCGCTATGTTTAAGTTGGCTGAAATCTATGGCGTAGATTATGATTCGATCATAGAGATTAAAGGCCACCATCTTCCGATGCGGCATCATGATTCAGCCATTTCTATTGACGGAGCGGCTCTACTCGGTGATGCAGCCGGCTTAGTCGATCCTTTATCTGGTGAAGGAATTTTTGCGGCCTTACAATCAGGTATGGCGGTTGCGCCGATCGTCGAGCAGTATCTTTCCTCTGAAGTCGATTCGCTAAACGGCTACCAACTTGAGCTACAAAAGCAACTTATTCCCGAAATCGAGACGTCAGAGGCACTAATGCAAATATTCCATACTTACCCAAGGCCGTTTGTTTGGATGCTTCAACACGTAGGCATGTTTTGGATTGGAGCAATTGAGCTAATCCGTGGCGATTCAACCTATCTAGACCTTATTAACAAGTTTGGGAGAATAGGACAATCGTTACTCAGGCCTGCGGCTTGGCTGGGAGATAAAATTTCAGTGCGCAGGCGAATCTAGTTCCTATTCCAATACTAAGGAATAGCTAACGGTCTTGACGGTTTCGGATCTAGGTCTCAGAATAAGCTTCACTATGTGTTACTTGAACGGCACTTCTTTTTTAACTGAGTTGATAGAAAGCTCGGTTATTCCTGCTCATTTAGTACCTGTAGTCGTCGTGTCCTAGGGTGGCCGTCCTGGCCGCCCATGAGCTCGCGTGTCGAGCCAAGAGAACTAAAAATCCCGAAAATATTTAGAGTTAACGAGAATACGAAGTTTACGTTATATCAGAGTGAGCTAGTAATAAGTGGAACAGAGTCATTTGACTTGTACGGCGAACTAGACTTGTGATTGAGGAGACCTTTATGACAAAAATAAGTGGTGCAGACATTGTTCTTAGGTGTTTACAGAAACTAGGTGTTGATACATTATTTGGGTATCCAGGAGGAGTTGTATTGCCCCTCTATGATCGATTCCCAGATTATCCCGACATAAACCACATTTTGGTTCGGCACGAACAGGCTGCTGGGCATGCGGCTGATGGCTATGCAAGGGCTTCAGGAAAATTGGGTGTTGCATTAGCAACTTCAGGTCCTGGTGCTACAAATCTGGTCACTGCTATTACAAATGCTCATATGGACTCAGTACCAACGTTATTTATCACAGGTAATGTCACACGCTCACTACTCGGAAAAGATGGCTTTCAGGAGGCAGATATTACAGGTATTACTATGCCAACGGTTAAGCATAATTACATTGTTATGAGGCCGGATGATTTGGCTTATGCATTTAGTGAGGCAGCTTACATCGCGACGACTGGAAGACCTGGGGCAGTTCACATTGATATACCAAAGGATGTTTTCATAGAGGAAGCGGAATTTCACTGGCCAGAGGACGTTCATATCCGAGGTTATAATCCGCCTACGTTAGGTACAGCCACATCCATTGAGTCAGCAACTGAAATTATTAATCAAGCAGAGCGACCGCTTATTTTTGCGGGGCACGGAATAATCCTGTCTAATGCTGCAGAGGAATTACGAGCTTTTGCTGAAAAAGGTGGAATCCCAGTCGTCAATACCTTGCTTGGTTTGGGGTCGATAAATCCTAGTCATGTTCTTTCATATGGAATGCTTGGGATGCATGGCTCATATTGGGCAAATCATGCGGCCTCGTCAGCGGACGTCATTATTGGGTTAGGCATGAGAATGGATGACCGAGCACTAGGGCGTTTTGAGGACATGAACCCTGACGCAAAAATTATTCATGTTGATATTGATCCTGCAGAACACCAAAAAAATATTGAAGCTCACGTTCCGATCGTAGGGAATGTTAAGGATGTATTGGTTCAGTTAGTCGAATCTGTAAATACAGCTACCCACCCAGACTGGCTTAAATGGATAAATGAAATGCGTACTAATCATAAGGAATCAATGTCTATTCCAAGTGGCCCAGAACTAAGTGCACAGTATGCAATTTCAAGAATTGCCGAGTTGATCGGCCCGGAATCAGTTTTGTGCACGGGAGTTGGACAACACCAGATGTGGGCTGCGCAATTTGGAAATATATCTCGACCACGTCAATTCATCACGTCGGGTGGTTTGGGAACCATGGGTTTCGAAGTGCCTGCCGCAATGGGTGCACAGGCTGCATGTCCAGATAGGCCCGTATGGACTATTTGTGGTGATGGTGGATTTCAGATGACCTTCCAGGAAATAGGAACTATGGTCGCTGAGAAATTACCAGTGAAGATGGCGATTATGAATAATTGTTATCTCGGTATGGTGCGTCAATGGCAGGAATTATTTTACGACAAGAATTTGGTCGATGTGGACATCACACAGCCTGACTTCTTAAAAATTGCCGAAGCGTATGGAATTCGTGGAATTCGAGTAACCAATCAGGAGGATGTGGACTCGGCTATTCAAGAAGCTGAGGCTGATCCTGGGCCCGTGATTATCGACTTTCGAGTCGTGCAACAAGACAATGTGTGGCCAATGGTGCCAGCTGGCGCGGCACTCAGCGAAACAGTGGAATCGGCCGAGCAGCTACAAAAATAGAAAATACTATTTTGTTTGTTAATTTAGTTAAATTGAAGGATTGGTATTATGAAAACAGACTTGACTGGCCCACGGCAGACGATTGCCGCATTGGTAGAAGATCGTCCAGGCGTTTTGACGCGTGTCGCATCATTATTTCGGCGGCGTGGCTATAACATCGAGAGTTTGGCTGTGGGTTCTACAGATGAGGTAGGAGTATCAAGGATGACTATAGTCGTCGAAGGAACTCCCTTAATAGGCGATCAAGTCGCCAAGCAGTTAGATAAATTGATAGATGTAATCACTGCTGAAGTGTTGGAGGATGGCGAATCAATTGGACGCGAGCTTGCGTTGATAAAAGTTATGACAAAGCCAGAACAACGACGTGAAATTTTAGATATTGTTCAAATATTTAGGGCATCGATAGTGGACCTGTCAGCTGCGAGCGCGATTATTCAAATCACTGCTGCCAACGAGACTATAGAGGCGCTTACAGATAACCTTCGTCCATACGGTATTCTTGAATTAGTTCGTACTGGGGGTATAGCTCTGGTTCGCGGAGAACGCACAACTCAAATGCCGCACTTTGAAGATGAGGAGTTAAGACGATTCCATCAAGAGTCAGGTAGAATCCCAAGTGGTGACCTGCCGCATCTAAGTGATTGAGTCTGTAGGTAAGAAAAAAATAATATTGATAGTGTTTTAGGGAGTAAGTCTGTGGCTAAAGTTTATTATGAGAACAATGCTGATTTGTCGGTATTGGATGGGAAGAAAGTTGGAATTATTGGATTTGGTTCACAAGGGCATGCACATGCTTTGAACTTACATGAATCGGGTGTGGATGTTGCAGTCGGTTTATATCCTGGATCACGATCATGGGATGTGGTAAAAGAAAGTGGCCTGGCTGTGGGTACTGTAGACGAGGTTACTATCTCCTGCGATATCATTATGGTTTTGGTACCAGATCAAATAGCGTTCCAAGTTTATAAGGATCATATTGAACCTCATCTTGAGCCTGGGAAAACTTTAATGTTTGCCCATGGTTTTAATATTCATTTCGACGCGATTAATCCGCCACCTGATATCGATGTATCAATGATTGCTCCTAAGGGACCAGGTCATTTGGTTAGACGCGTTTTTCAAGAAGGAGGAGGCGTGCCAGCTCTAGTCGCCATTCACCAGGATGCGAGCGAATCGGCTCTTGCCGTTGCTTTAGCGTACGGGAAAGCTTTAGGAGCGACGAAAGCAGGTATTCTTGAAACTACTTTCCGGGAAGAAACTGAGACTGACTTATTTGGTGAGCAGGCGGTGCTTTGTGGCGGTATAGTCGAGATGGCGAAAACCGCATTTGAAGTGCTTGTTGAGGCCGGATATCAACCGGAGTCTGCCTATTTTGAAACTTTCCATGAGATTAAGTTAATCGTTGATCTAATGTATGAGGGAGGCCTAGCAGCAATGTTGTCTTCGGTGTCTGACACCGCAGAATACGGCGCATATACCCGTGGTACAAGAATTGTGACGCCTGAGACCAAGGCTGAAATGAAGAAGATATTAGCTGAAGTGCAGCGAGGCGAATTCGCTCGTGAATGGTTGTTAGAAAATCAAGTCGGGCAGCCCCATTTCAAAGCACTCCGAAGGATTACAGCGGAGCATCCAATTGAGATAGTTGGTGCTGAGGTTCGATCGATGATGGCGTGGCTTAACGATTAGGTACTATGCCTTGTTGGTAATTCCGGCGTGAAACTCTGAGTCAGTTTCGTTTTGGCGGGACTATTCCATTTACGTGGGTGTTAATGGAATAAACACTCGTCCTGGCAGTCAGGAAAATAGTCTTATAATCCAGAGAGCCGAACGCTATATTTGCCGGCAATTCAGGAATTTCGATTTGACCTAGTACAGTTCCATTAGGCTCTAGAACCCAGACTCCCCCAGGTCCGGTCGTCCATAATCGGCCTTGTCGGTCTACCTTCATCCCGTCAGGGGCTCCTGGTCTAGGATCGTTTGCTACATCTAAAAATAAAACTGGATTACTTAGGGTGCCATCATTTTCAACGGAAAACTTTCGGATTAGACGATCTTTTGAGTCACCTACGTACAACGATTTTTCATCAGGCGAGAAAGCAAGTCCATTTGGTTGCGTAAACATTGTGGTGAGTAAATCAAGCTCCCCGTCGGGCGCTATTTTATAAACGCCTTGAAATGTTAATTCCTGTTCAGCATTTGGATCTCCTTGAGCGGGTTGAGTGAGCCCATATGTGGGATCTGTGAAATAAATTGTTCCGTTACTGTGAACGACTAAGTCATTTGGACTGTTAAGTTTTTTACCGTCCCAATGGCTAGCTATTGTCTGAATTTTATTTTCTTGTTTATAAGGAGCTCTAGATACCTGTCGGCCTGAGTGCTCACATGCAAGAATATTTCCGTCCAAATCAATCGTCAGTCCATTTGAGTGATGGCTGGAAGGGCGGTATGAATCAACTTTTCCAGTGATTTGTTGCCATCGGTGAATTGTTTGTTTATTGATGTCGCTAAACAATAATGAATTATCATTTTCGATCCAGATTGGGCCTTCGGTAAAGGCAAATCCAGTGCACAATAGTGATTCCTCGGAATCAGATATCAATTCCGATAATCCGGTATTATTTACGATCTTCATATGTACCCCTAGATATGCACTGACTGTCGATTAATTATAAATTAGCGGCCTTTGAAGTTTGGTTTGCGTTTCTCAGCAAACGCTTTTGGTCCTTCTTTTGCATCTTCGGTAAAACTCAGTCTTGCTTGCATAGCGGACTCAAGTCGGAGGCCATCATCCAGTGGCATGTATTGTGCACGGACTGATAGTTCCTTAATGGCACGTACAGCTAGCGGTGGCATGGCAGCTAACTCCTCAGCTCGTTCCATGGCGATCTCAAGTACCTTGTCATGAGGCACAACTTCGTTGATGAGACCGAAGTTGGCAGCTCGATCTGCAGACAGCCGTCGACCAAGCAGTAGCACTTCCATTGCAATCGGGTATGGAAGCTGTCGAATGGTCCGTTGAGTACCACCGTTCCCTGGTAGTATTCCACGCTTCACCTCAGATAAATCAAAAAAGGCGTGTTCTGATGCTATTCGAATATCTGTAGCAAGTAGTAACGTCATTCCACCAGCAAGGCAGAGCCCGTTGATCCCTGCTACCACGGGCTTCCATACTTCGAGCCCTCGATTTAGAATTTGGTTGCTTTGTGTTTGCCAAAACTCAAAGGCTTCAGGTCTTTGAGTAATAGTTTGTTTCAGATCCGCACCAGCCGAGAAAACCTGCTTTTCGGGTACTCGATCTGGTTGTGGCGCCCCAGTTACTACTGCTACCCAAATGTCTGGATTATCTCGAACTTCGAGCCAAGAATCCGATAATTTAGCGTACATTGCAGGCGTCATAGCGTTAAGAGCTTCAGGCCTGTTGATCGTAATTGTCGCAATGTGATTTGAAATTTCAAAGTCGATTGTCATCTATTAATCCTCTCAGCCTAGCAAGCGGTTTCTGAGACCTAGGAACCGCTTCTGATATTTAGTAAGTCTCGGGCCATCACTATTCGTTGAACCTCGGATGGGCCTTCTCCAATTCTGCGAATTCTTAATTCTCGATACCAACGCTCAAGCGGCAAATCCTTACTCATTCCAAGGCCACCGAAAATCTGCATTGAGCGATCGACTACTCGGCCGGCACCCTCAGTGGCTACGAGCTTTGCCATTGAGGATTCAAATCTAAATGGCTCCCCGCGTTGAGCAAGATCGGCTGCTTGCAGGCAGGCCCAACGTCCAGTTCTTATATCAATTTCGTTATCAACGAGCATCCATTGGATTGCCTGTCGATTGGCAAGTGGTTGCCCAAATGTTTCTCGTTGTTTGGCCCAATCCATAGCCATTTCATGCGCTAAAATTGCCACTCCCAGTCCTGTGGCGGAGTAAGGAATGCGCTGCATACTGAGATAATCATTAGCAAGCGCAAAGCCTTTTCCTTCCTCACCGAGTAGATTTTGGCTCGGGATTCGCATATCAGTAAATGACAGCTCAGTTGTGTAATGTGCTCTTAATACTTGTACGAGTCGTTCGACACGAAAGCCTGGTGTGTCCGTATCGACTAAGAACGCACTGATACCGTCTCGACCTTTTGAAGGATCAGTACGTACATAGACAATTCCAAAATCTGCTGTATCGGCTCCCGAATTCCAAAGCTTTCCTCCGTTGATGACCCAGTCATCGCCGTCTTTTATGCCTCTGGTTTTTATTGCTCGTGCTGGATCTGAGCCGCCGCTAGGCTCGCTTAGTCCAAAAAAAGCACTTTTCTCCCCTCGAATTACAGGCCATAAGTATTTCTCTTTTTGTTCTTCAGTAGCGTTATACAGTTGGCCTGGAGGACCATGTCCGAAAACACCATATGCAGGCGCGTATAGGCCGGCTCGGTGCTGGGATAATTCTTCAGCAACCAGAGTTCGCGTGACCAAATCAATTCCTGCACCGCCGTATTCTGTGGGAACGTCCATTTGGTAAAGTCCCATTTCTTTGACCATGGAAACCAGACGATCTTTTTCTGATGGGGGCAGCGAGAATGCATCTGGATCTAGATCTTCTTCCAGTGGCCTTATTTCTTCACGTATTAATCTTCGAACATTATCGATAATAAATTTTTGCTCATCACTGATTCTAAAATCAACCATTCTAGTTCTCCGTTCCGCTTTCTTTAGTTTTCCAATGGTAACGACCGAGTTCTGGAATGACTTCGGGGTCTTCTAGATTCCCAGTCGGTAGTCGGCCGTGATCCTCATTAAAACGTGTGAGAATTTCTATCCAGCGACTGTAATACATATGATTCACCTCGTACCGAAAGTACGCTGCATGCTTTTGAATTATGGGAAGTGGTTGACCCATTTTAGGATGGATCCAATTCTTGCCATCGAAATCAGTCTTTTCGCCGAAACATAGGAATAATTCACCTCGAAGCCCGAAAGGCGACTTTCCTGATGCCTTCCCAATATAAATGGTTTTTTGTTCACTATCAGCAATTTCAAAAACACCCATAGCTCCTGGTAATGTTTTGTAATTGACTGAGTTATCCCACAGTGTCCAGGGTTTTCTTATACGCACATTAAGACCTTTCTAATTCGTACATTAGCATCGACTCACTAGCAGTAATTCTTTCAATACGTGGCTTTACTCTGTCGTCTATTTTTACTTCGGTCGTAAGTTCTAGCATTGCGGAGAGTAGGCGAGGCCCGTCGTCCAGCTGAATGGTTGCAACCGTGTAGGGAATAAATGGTTTGAACGCTGAATGGTAGGGTTGGTGGACCTTAACGAAGGAATATACAAAGCCTTGCCCGAGCGATATTTTGTTTTCTAATTCAGTGGATCCGCACTCATAGCAAAATGATTCGAAGGGGTATTGATGACTAGTACAGGTTTGGCATTGTTGAAGAATCAGTTCGCCGCGACTAAGAGCTTCTCTGTACGGAGTGTTTAAATCGGTGAGTGGAGGAATTAACTCTTCGAAAGCAGCGAATTTATCAGCGACCGGAAGCTCGCTCATTGGTGTACTCCTTGGTTCGACAAAAGCATCGTAGCGTGAGTGGTCATGATTCCACCTTGTTGACTAACTAGGCCGACTTCCGCCCCTTTGACTTGTCTGTTTTGGCCTTGGCCTCTTAGCTGACGGACTGCCTCTACGACCAGTTGAGTTCCTGGCATGCCCGTTTCAGATAATAGACCTCCTGAAGTATTGCAGGGTAGCTCACCGCCAATATGGGTCCTTTGCTCTTCATAAAATGAACCTCCTTCACCTTTGCCTACAAACCCATATTCCTCGAGGCTTATAAGAGGCACAATTGTGAAGCAATCATATATTTCACAGAAATCGACGTCAGCTGGTTGGAGACCAGCCGATTCGAAAGCCATCTTTCCCGCTATTTTTGCACCACTTGTAGCTAATTCGGGTCGACGATAGAAATCCCAGGATGGGTGTGCTTGACCGATTCCCTCTATATAAACCGGCAATGTTTTGAGCTCTTTGGCCTTTTCTTCGGTGGTTATAATGTAAGCTGCGCCACCATCTGAAACAGGACAGCAGTCAAGCAATCTGAATGGTTCGGCCACCCATCTGGATGACATATAGTCGTCGACTGTGAAAAGTTCTTGAAATTGGGCACCTGGGTTCATGCTTGCGTGCGTTCGATGAGCGATTGCCACATTTGCAAGCTGTTCGTTGGTCGTTCCATATTCATGCATATGTCTTTTCGCAACCATCGCGTAGCTTGATGGTGCTCCAAATAATCCTGCTAGTGCGTCGTCACCTCTCGGCCGCGCATATGAGGCACGCGTACCTGTTCGTGGATTATCTCCATAGGAGATTGCTATTACCTCTGCTTGCCCCAACTCAATTGCGCTTATAGCGTACTGAATGAGTCCTATATTACTTGCACCGGCCTGATCTAGAGTCGCAGTAACTTTGGGCTGAATTCGCAACGCTTCAGCAATTTTTGGTCCCCAGAGCATTGGAAAAGTTGAGGTAGGAGCTTTAGTCAGCACGCCATCAAGATCCTGAGTAGTTAGACCGGCATCTTCTAGGGCTGAACGAATTGCTAGTACATTGTGAGCGATTTGCGAGATGCCAGGATTCTTTCCATATGCTGTATTACCGACACCAACGATGCAATACTTTTGTTTGAGGCTTTTCATCGGGATATTCCTTCATACTTCATGCAAAAAAACTAATCTTCCGCAGTTTAGTGTGGAATGAGTCAAAAATGTTAAGTTTCATGACACATTCGGCAACAGAAGGATATGAAGGTAAACAACCTTGTTATCCCTTATAGTTATGGAGCTCAGTATAGAACACTAAGAGGTTTCTTTGAAAATACGATTGTTGTCTCTACTATTACCTTTGTCGCTTCAGCGGCCCTCCGTTGCATAGAGCAAACGGGAGGGCCTACCTCGTATTTTTTACAATTTATACTAAGACTGAAGGTTAAAAGACAATGACTAATAACGATAACGATAAAGTGTATATTTTCGATACAACTCTTCGAGATGGCGAACAATCTGCAGGGATTTCCTTTACAAAAGAGGACAAAGTTGAAATTGCTAAGCAACTGGCAAAGCTTAATGTAGACATCATTGAGGCAGGTTTCCCTGCCACGTCGCCAGGCGATCTTGATGCGGTAGCATCAATTGCTCGAGATGTTCGAGGACCAGTAATTGCTGGTTTAGCGCGAGCTGTGCCTGAGGACATCGACGCGGCGTGGCAAGCTCTGAGTCAAGCGGAATCTCCTCGTATCCATGTATTTCTTTCAACAAGCGATATTCATATGGCTCATCAACTACGAAAAAACCGTGAAGATATTATTGAAATGGCTCGCGCTGGTGTCGCACGAGCAAAAGGGTATGTGTCTGACGTGGAATTTTCTCCAATGGATGCATCCAGATCTGACCCAGATTTTGTTTATCAGATCCTGGAAGCGGCTATTGAAGAGGGCGCTACAACAATTAACATTCCGGATACCGTTGGCTATGCGATACCGGAATCTTTTACCGCTTTTATTAAATCAATTTATGAGAATGTTGCCAATATCCATAAGGCACGAATTTCAGTGCATTGTCATAACGATTTAGGCATGGCGACCGCAAACTCGATTGCTGGTGTACTTGGAGGTGCACGTCAGATTGAAGGTGCTGTTAATGGTATTGGTGAACGTGCGGGGAACACTTCGATAGAGGAAGTTATTATGGCGATCGCCACACGTCAAGACATGATGGGTGTGTATACCGATATAGAGCATACTGAGCTATATCCTGCTTCAAAACTGGTGGAACGATTGTCCGGAATGCAGGTTCAGAATAATAAGGCAATCGTTGGTCGCAATGCTTTTCGACATTCGTCTGGGATTCATCAGGATGGTGTGCTAAAGATGCGTGAGACATATGAAATTATGAGTGCTGAGTCTGTGGGACAACCAACAGGTGAATCTATCGTACTCACCAAAGTATCTGGTCGTCACGGTCTGTCGGCGCGATTACAAGACTTGGGAGTTGACCTCGAAAGTATTGATTTAGATAAAGTGTTTGCTGCCTTTAAGGATGTCGCTGATCGAAAAGATGAAGTAGATGATAGAGACTTGATGGCTATTATTTCGGAGCATACATCACTAGATGTCGACGAGTTATGGAAATTAGATCTTGTTCAAGTTTCTACGACAGATCACGGGAGGCCTACCGCAACAGTTCGTTTGGTTAATTCTTCCGATGAAGTATTTGAAGATGCTGCTGTCGGAGAGGGTCCTGTTGACGCTATTTATAACGCTGTCAACAGGGTGACGGGCGCAGAAAATACTTTAACTGAATACAGTGTTAAATCGGTGACGGAAGGTATTGATGCTCAGGGTGAGGTAACTATTCGAATTGAGTCGAATGGTCACAGCTATATGGGAAGGGCTGCTGATCCTGACATACTGGTTGCTAGTACACGTGCTTATATATATGCGATGAATCGTTCATTGAATGACCAGATGACTTCGTAAAGATGGTTTGAAGTTAAATTGTGGGCGATAGATAAAGGGGTTGGTAATGGATGTGAAAAAAACAATTATCGAGAAAATATGGGAGCAACATATTGTTCGCTCTCACACAGGTGAGCCAGATCTGCTTTATATCGATTTGCATTTGGTTCATGAGGTCACATCTCCTCAGGCATTTGAGGCTTTACGCTTAGCTGATCGCCCAGTTCGTCGCCCAGACCTTACGTTAGCTACGGTGGATCACAACGTACCTACTCAGGGTCGAGATCTCCCAAATCCAGACCCACTTTCTACTAAACAAATAGAGACTATGCAGAAAAATGCAGCGGAATTTGGTATACCTCTTTGGGATATTTTTGATACGAGACAGGGGGTGGTGCATATTATTGCACCTGAGCACGGTTTGACGCAGCCTGGCATGACGATTGTGTGTGGTGACTCGCATACATCAACTCACGGCGCCTTTGGATCATTGGCCTTTGGGATAGGTACGTCAGAAGTTGAACATGTATTGGCGACACAAACACTACCGCAGGTACCTCCTGAAACTATGTCGGTCGAGGTAACCGGTTCCCTTTCGCCAGGAGTTACATCTAAGGATGTAATCCTTGCAATCATCCGACGAATGGGCGTCGACGGAGGAGTTGGACGAGTTATTGAATATCGAGGCGAGCTGATTGAGTCTCTTTCTATGGAAGCTCGAATGACAGTCTGTAATATGACAATTGAGGCCGGTGCGCGAGCCGGACTAATTGCTCCTGATGAGGTAACTTTTGAGTATTTGAAGGGAAGATCGATGGCTCCGGAGGGGGAAGCCTGGGATGCTGCGGTGAAAGATTGGAGTTCACTAAAGACTGATAATGGAGCTGAATTTGATCACTCGATAGTGCTAAATGGTTCTGAGATTGAGCCACATGTGACTTGGGGAACAACACCTGCTCAGTCAGTTCCGATTTCGGGCCGTGTTCCTGGACCTGAGGATTTTACGACCGCGGCTGGTAAGGAAACGGCTGAACGCGCTCTTACGTACATGGACTTGGAGTCCGGACAACGCATAGAAGATATTAATATAGACAGAGTTTTTATTGGATCTTGCACGAATGGACGTATTGAGGATCTTCGAGAGGCCGCATCAGTTCTGAAAGGCAAGCGAATATCCGAGACTGTTAAGGCGATGGTTGTGCCTGGTTCGGGGCCGGTGAAAATACAGGCTGAAGCCGAAGGACTGGACTCGATTTTCAAGGATGCAGGTTTCGAATGGCGTGATCCAGGATGTTCAATGTGTTTGGGCATGAATCCCGACATTTTGCTTCCTGGGGAACGGTCTGCTTCGACTTCGAACAGGAATTTTGAGGGCCGTCAGGGCGCCGGCGGAAGAACTCATTTGGTTAGTCCCACTATGGCGGCCGCGGCCGCAGTCGCCGGGCATTTCGTAGATATCCGTGAAATCTAACTTGGGAGCAATAAAAAATGAAAACTATTGAATCGATACAAGGCAAAACAATTCCACTTAATCGAGCAGATGTTGATACCGATCAAATTATGCCAAAACAGTTTCTAAAGAGAATTGAAAGATCTGGGTATGGCCCGTTCGCTTTTTACGAGTGGCGTAAGGAAGAATCCTTTGTGTTGAATGATTCGAATTATACGGGTGCACCGATAATGCTTGCGCAGCAAAATTTTGGCTGTGGATCTTCGAGAGAGCATGCTGTTTGGGGTCTAGAGGATATTGGAGTGCAGGCAATCTTGGCTCCGTCATTTGCTGATATTTTTCGAAATAACTGTTCCAAAGTTGGCCTGCTCACGATTGTTTTAGACCAGTCAGACATTGATTATCTTATGTCGCGTGCTGAGGAGTTACCGGATTCGCAAGTGCGTATTGATTTATCCAGTCAGACTGTGAAATTAGAAGGGTCCGATTGGCAAAGAAGCTTTGAAATAGATCCATTTGTTAAGCACAGACTTTTGAACGGTTTGGATGACATAGGCATAACTATGCAATATGAGGATGAGATATCAAATTATGAGTCAAGCAGGTCAAGTAAGAAACCGGATACGAGTTCTGCTTTTGAAGATACTATGAAGGTCGGTTGACAGACTATTATTTTAGTGAACGCGGGATAAATTAAGGCTACGGTTAGTTCGGCGTGTCTGTCTAGATAAAGCAATAAGAATATTTATTAGGGCGTGGAGTCATCTTCGGCTTTTTCAGAAAGCTCGTCCTGACTCTTTACTTCATTCAGAAATGCATCCAGCGCTGGTCTCAAGAGGGGTGGTGTTAGCATTTTTGAAGCAACCTTAGCGCTTTCGCTCGCACCTTTTTTTAGTTCGGTCTCGTGTTCGGTAGCATAGTCCTTAACACCTTCTAGAGCTTCTGAAACTTTGGGGCTCAATTCAGCGGCTGAGTGTTTAGCTTTTGCTGCCAGATCATAACTTTTCTCTTGAAGCGCACTTTGGCTGATCCCTAGATCCTCACTGATTTTTTTTACTTTGGGTTTCGCAAACTTTATGGCAGAAAGAGCTTCCGAGAGAAAACGGTTTGCTCCTGGTATTTTGCGTAGATCATGTTTGCGTACCATGTGGGTAGTCCTTTTTTCAACCACTTGTCACGTGATTATGAAGAATTATGCGCCTGTTTCACGAACTTTTGCGGCTTCTAACGCCCTTACAATCATTCCCACTTCTGGATAAGGTTTCCAGCCAGCGGGAGTATTGAAATATCGCTGTCCAGCTGATCTTTCTTCGGGCTCTCTTTCCTGATATTCGACATCAAGCCCGTCTATTCTAATTGTTGGTGACGCGATGCAATTCACAGAGATAGCTTCTTCATCTTGGTGAATCACTGTAACCTGAATTTCGGCCTCAACACCGGCTTGTGCCATAGCTTCTTTTAGAATCTCTTGAGTTTCTTCGTGGTACCCACAGGTATCACTTAGCACAACGCTGATTTCCATTCAATTTCCCTCCATACTTTTTCTTATTTGTGTGTTGGTTTCCAACTATAACGAAAGTCGCAGAACGAAGCACCTTCCATGATGGTTTGTGTTCTGTTTAGTTCAATGTCTTCAGAATAGCCCTGTGACAGAGCGAAGTCACGCCCGCAGGAGAATATTGCTCCAAGATCGGTCGCTCCTAACGATTTGAATAATTGTGCAAACCGACATCCAGTGACATTAAAGTGAAATGAGTCGTCATTGTCCTGAATTACTTCGATGTCGAGATCAGAGCCCGCCGCACTCCACGTGTCTTTGATAGTTCGGAAACCATTTAGATCGGTTTTTTGAATTAGCCGAGAGAATTGCTTGCCTTGTTCACGAGCCATTTCATAGATAGTCTCTTTAGCGAGTTCATGGGCTTTTTCTTGCCCTAATTCTTTTTCTAGTTTTCTGACTAGTGGAATGAAAACTTCCGCCTCGATACCTCTCTGTTGTAGGAGTGTGATGGGCGATCCTTTGAATTCAGAATTTATATCTGCTGGTACGTCTTTTTTTGAGGTTGATTTATTAGTCATTGATCATGCTCAATCTTGATTAATGGTAAACCAATATTACTCGCAGCTCTATCTATAAAGGTTTTGTCATGCGGAAAAGCTAAGCTAGGTAGACGCGTTAAGGAATGCCACTCTGCCATCACTAATTCCTCGCTAATTTGGGGGGCACGCTTGTCTTTCAATGGCAGTGATGATGAGTAAGCAATGAATATAATTTCTTTGCTCGAAGTTAGGCCTAACAGCTCAATCACTTCAATCTGTATTTGAGTTTCCTCGAGAACTTCTCTCTGAGCTGCAATGGCTGGTTCTTCACCTTGATTAACGAAGCCAGCTGGAAGGCTCCACAGATCAGGTTGCAGTTCGTTTTGTCTCTGGACTAAAAGAATTTCATGTTCACACAGCACCACAGCTCCCGCGACAACCTTCGGGTCACGCCACATTTGGAAGTGGCAAGTCGGGCAATTTATCGGCCGATGTAACAAAATTGGCTCAGATGCCTTCAGTGCAGATCCGCAGTTTTGGCAATATTTCATTTCTATGTACATTTATTATTCTTTACGCCCAAATATCGAGGCGACGAAATTCTTCACGATATTTACCGTCGAAGTCCTGCCACATCTGTCGTGATTGATGAGCAAACAGCTTTGGACTGGGAAATTGTGATTTATGTGACAGTAGTGCTGATATTTTCTTTTCAAGCACATCAGAGATATCGATATAAATGTTTGGTTTTTCTGTGTCCCATAAATATATGGTTTGTACATTATGCGTTGTG
Organism: Dehalococcoidia bacterium; assembly: GCA_963694535.1. Taxonomy (GTDB): domain Bacteria; phylum Chloroflexota; class Dehalococcoidia; order UBA2979; family UBA2979; genus UBA2979. Next base: position 27,047 of record CAVODE010000002.1, on the reverse strand, counting down.
AGACCTTCATCAAAATGTTCTGGAAAATTCAATATATCCCTGGCTGCTGGATAGACCGCATCGATAACCATTTGCCCAGTTATTCGATGATCAGAGTGATGAATCCACCCGGTGCCAGAGAACATTGATTCGGGGTCATGAGTGAAAATAATTTCCGGTTTGAATATCCTGATTTGACGAACTATTTCACCAAGCAAAGTCCTGCCTGCTAGTAACTCACCATCGACATAATTTAAACTTGTCACCTTCGAAATTCCAAGATGTTGGGCGGCGTCATTTTGTTCGACTAACCGCGTCTCTCGCAACTCATTTGCGTCTACGGTTCCGTCCGAACTACCCTTGCTGCCGTCTGTGATCACTAGATACTCAAAGGTCCATCCAGCGGCTGCCAGTAGGGTCGCAGTTCCGGCTGCCCCGAATTCACCGTCATCGGGATGGGCCGCGATGATCATCGCTTTACGGTTTTGCGTATCCATAGCTCCGTTTAGCTTTGACCCATCGAAGAGGCTCATTAGATTACTTGGCATAAAGTTTAACAATTTTCTATTTCATGATTAATTGTCTGGAGGCGCCTTAGTAAGATTTTAGTAGTATTACCGATAGGATCGAGGACTTGACCAAGATAACTCAATAGCACTATTGTTCTTATTAAGAACATACGTTCAGTTAGTTAATCTGATTGATAAGATTTATATTTCGAGCTGGACAACTTCACCGAGGTAGATAACTATGATTGTTAGTCGAGACAAGTTAAGTGATAAGCAGATAAGAATTCTTGAGTTTATTGAGAGCTATCTGGATGAGAACCAGATTCCACCGTCCATTCGGGATATACAGGTGGCTTGTGAACTTTCTTCTACGTCTGTTGTCCAATACAACATGCGAAATCTAGAAAAATTTGGATTTATTTCTCGTCGCGTTGATGTTGCACGAGGAATTCAAATTATCAGAGACGAGACTTCTCATACAGAAAATATTTCTCATAATATTCTGTATATTCCTTTGATTGGACGAATTGCTGCGGGTATTCCGATACCAGTGACTCCGCAAGAAGCGGAGGCAGAAGATATGCTGCCTTTTTCAAGGAGTCAATTGGGTTCGAAAAGTGACCGCGCATTATTCGCCCTTAGAGTGCAGGGCGAATCAATGATTGATGACGGTATTTTCGATGGCGATATTGTAGTTATTGAACCGCGGCAGACTGCGGATCCAGGTGAGATGGTCGTCGCGTGGATAAAAAGCCGAGAAGAGACAACCTTGAAGCGTTGGTATCCCGAAGGTGAAAGAGTCCGTTTGCAACCGAGAAATTCATCTATGCCACCAATTTATGAGGATGCAACAGATGTTGAAGTGCAAGGTCGGTTTGTTCTGTCTATGAATAGTGGTTGATTACAGTTCTTTTATGCTTGAAAGAGCCGTGCGAGCTTCAGAACGAGTAACTCCAGGCTAATTTCGGGGTCGCGTGAACCGATTTTCTTTATTTCGCCTGTTTTCGCAGATTTGTCATGCTCAGCCAAGAGTTTTAACGCGAATTTGCATTGTTGGCTAGAGGTATCTCGAGACTGCTGAGTAAGTTTTCTGAAAGGAAATCCCTTGTTGTTCATTGTAGGAAAAGCGTTGCTCAGGTTTAATTGAGATTCTTTACTGTTACTTCCAGATTCTATGGCTTCGCACGCAATAACCATGCGCCGAATCTGATTTGCGATGCGAGTTTGCAGTACAAATGGATTTTCTTCGTTTTGTTCAAGCATTTGCCTCACGAGATAAAGCGCTTTTCGAGGTATTCCTTCAATGATTGAGTCCATTATTGTAAAAGGATTTTCATCAGCTTCCGGCGGCGTAAGTAGTAAGACTGATTGCTTATTAATTGGATTGGTTACTGAGTAAGTGGAGAGTTTTTCAAGTTCACTGATGAGAGTTATTGGCTCATTTCCAACGCGCAGTGCCAGCTCAAGTGTGGCATCATGTGTGATATCGAAGTTGTTTAACTCACTGTAATCTCTAATGAACGCCCGGGCCCACGCAGTTTGTTTTTCTATAGATCCATAGTTTATAGGTTTGGGAATATCGTGCTTTCTAAAGAAGATGGCGTGCCCATCTTTCTCAGCCGATTTAGCCAAAGTTTCAATTTTCTTATACAGTTTGTTTGTGCCGAGAGTTTTTCGGGGTTGAATAATCTCGTAAAGGACTGCGTGATTTGTTGAGGGAAGTTTAAGAAGGTCATCTACCAGCAAGCCCCAGTCATCTAAGTCGCTATTTTTGACAGCACTGAAGAATCCTTCGATGCTAACGAGAAGATTCCCACCCATAAATGGCAGAGTGTGTGTGTATCGGCGAACTGATTCTAATGTGATATTTTCTGGTCTTATTTTGATAAGACTATTTTCCAAAGATTCATCACTTACGTTTAGATCGATCTTTATCTCAGAGAGTTCGTTAAGGATGGCATATTCGTCAGTTCCAGTAAGCACATAGAGCATTTTGAAGCCTAATCTATTTCGAGTTGCCAACCGAGCCAGGTCGTAACTGTCACTCCGATAAATATTCCAAAGCCTGGCCAAGCAATATGTGAAAGTATCAATTGAAGGTGATCGGATTCACTAGTAAGACCCATAAAAGTTGCAAAAATAAGGGTAATGAGCAGTCCTGGGATGGGGAGCCATAGAGGTAATCTTGCGTCTGCCGCGTCAACGAACGCTGATTTTAGTATTTCTGAGGCGCTAACCGGATTTGGTACTTTGTGCTTAGAACTCATTTGTAATTACTCTTGTGCTTCTTCTGTAGACATTCAGTCTTCACCTAGGGAAACAAGTCTAATGGAGTTTCACGTACTATTTCAGAGGCAGACCCTTGACTTATTTCGAATGGATATCCTCTCACTATCGCGGCGGGTACTGCGTCTAGCTTGCCCATCACGAGTTCAGCTGCTCCAGCGATTTCATCGGCTACGCATATGGTCGTCACTCTCAGTTCTTTCCCATCGAGATCGTTGGCACCCACGTAGTCCCTCATGGGTTGCATTCCGGCCACACCGATGGCAACGTTGGTCTGTCCATGTCGCCAGGGGCGCCCAAATGTATCAGTCATAACCACTCCCACGTCGAGCCCAAGTCTCGCTTTGATGATGTCACAAACCGTCTGACAATCTTGGTCGGGATCTTTTGGTAGCAGAGAGATTAAATCATCACCGCCAACATTCGAGCCGTCTACGCCTGCATTTGCACACTTGAAACCATGTTTTGTTTCTGTAATGAGTACCCCTCCCACCTGCCGGATGATTCGCGTGGATTCCTGGAGTACAGCCTCAACCAACCGAGGGTCTTTTTCAGTTCGCTCTGCATATTCAACCGCGAATGGGCTAGGTGGATAGTCATCAAGAGGAACGACTAGCCCTTGGGCCTTGGAGAATATTCTTTGTGTGATAACGACGATATCCTTGTTTTTTAATGGGGTGCCCTGCTTATCCGCTCCGATAATAATTTGATCTACGATATCGTCGCCCTCTTCGACCATCGGCAAATTACGTATTGCTAGAATTCTTACTTCATCTATATTTAAGTTCCCAGCACTTGTAGTTGTTCTTGCTTGAGTTTGATTGTTTTCACTCACTTTTATTGCTCCAGACCGCTGACGGTGACGCCCGTATGTGTTTTATATCTTGAATTAATTCCGATAAGCAAAATAGTAATACCCTCGACAAATCTCGAATATCTCAAGGGCCCAGAATCAACAGCTCTAGCACCCTTGATTTCTGAAGCGAGCTGGATAGCAACTTCCTTGGCGACCCCTGAACCAGTAACGAGTACGTCAGCATCGAGGTCTGCGTCCGGATCTAGCAATATTTCAGCTGATAAGTTATGGAATGCTCCAGCTACCTTTGAATCTGGTAAAATCGCCGCAGCTTCTTCAGTCGCTGATCCCGCCGGCACGTCAATTGGTCGAGGGCCTTTCTCAAAATAGACTGGTACTACAGCGTCAATCACAATTTTGTCCACAAGTAGTAACTTTAGGCTTTCTAGAGTAGCCTGATGCCCTCCGTAAGGTACCGTAACGACTGCTATATTAGCAATGCTAACTGCGTTTTCGTTTGTATCGCCAGTGATATCTACATCCGCCAGAGCATTAAGCTGTTGGTTTAAGTCAGTCGCAGCTTCGATACCTCGCGCGGGGTCTCGACTTCCGATAATTACTTTATGCCCGGCAATCGCAAATCGAGTAGCAAGACCCTTACCTTCAGGACCAGTCCCCCCGATCAGTGCGATGGTGTGAAGAGTTCTATCAGTTTCTGACATATTTGATAACCTCAGTTTCTTTAATTGTTTAACCTAATTCTATCTGAGTTTATTCAGTTAGTTCGCCTCCACGGTTCGTCCAATTTGTTTGATTATTTCCCCATTTAAATAAAACTCGAATTCCCACCAGCCTGGCCACAATGGTTCAGTTGGATAAAAACCAATCCAAAATAGATTTTCTTTTTCGAATACCCATGGAATCTCCTTGGATGAATAAATTAAGTCAGGACCGTAGTAAACTTTCCAACCTAAAGTCATCGACTCGTCAAAGTGCTGATACTTAAAGCCAAGCAGTACTTTTTCAATTCCAGCTTCAACGTCACCGATTATTTGACCATCAAGTTTTGCGGCGGTCCCCCAGACGAAATCAGTAATTTCAGGGCCAGTGTTTGAGACTTGGTTATCTGATACTAGCGGGCTGATCTGACGCACTTTAGTTATCTCTCCACCTATGGTGAACTTACTTTTTGCGACTAGACTTCCATCGATCAATATTTGTAATTCCCAATCGCCTTTGAGTAAACTATTTGTTCGATCACTATTATTCGCGAGGCCTGTGGCGGTATTTGCAGTCACGCTTTTAAGCGATTGGCCGTGCCAGGAGGCACTTTCTGAGGAGTACAGACGAGATTGGGAGAGAGCATCTATAACAATATCGTCAAATAACCAAATCTCAGATAACTCAATTTGTCGCTCAGTTTTTGCAACGACGTATTCGTAGAAAATTTCAGATACGTTATTGAATTGGTCGTCATATTGAGCTAACTCGCGCCCAAATTTATTAGTTGATGCGAGCGTCGCGAATGTTGGTGTGGATACGTAAATTTGTTCGCTGCTTTTACTCTGGTTGCTCAAATTGTAGTTAAATTCCCGTCTGTAGGATTCACTAAGAGCGGACACGACGTTATTGCCGGCAAACGCATCTGTTATGGAATCGACACTTCGTATCAATACCTTTGGCCCGTTCATCTCTGTCGGCATCGCAGAGAGAAATCCCGCAAACGTTCCTTTTGTCGTGAATGCTGCCCCTTTGTTAAGTAAATTTGGGCCGTTCATTAATTTCAAATACTCTGGAAATTTATTTGTCGTATTTGTATCATTATCGAGTAATAGGTTGATGGACTCAAGATTAGAGTTCATTAGTCCAACCAATTGTAGTCTTTCAATTTTGACAGGATCGAGTGAAGTACCCACGTGACCTAATACGCGGAGTTCTTGCCCAGAATCACGTGGCACGGTTGCTGCGATCTTTGCCTCGCTAAACGGTGCGTAACTTTTAATTTCCGACCCATCAACTTTCTTGCTCAGTTTCACTATGGCGAGATCTCTTGCAAAGTTCGCTGCTATTAGTTCAGCTTGGTATTCGATTTTTGGCTTACGTGGGTCACGGTTAGTCACAATGTATAGCGCGTCAATACGCTTTTGCCCTAACGGATCTTGCCAATCAACAGAGGCAAAATCCGTTAGTATCAATTTCTGTTCAGAATCTATTATTACTCCAGTTGTTGCTGTAACAATGTCATATTCTATGCCCGCAGTATTAGCGAAGCCCGGAGATGAATCAGTTCGGAATGATACTCCAAGAATTTGCACTATTGTCTGTGCTAGATCCGAGTTGGTGGGTACGATCTCTAGATTCTCAGGTGTAGTTGACTTTAATAAGTTCAGACTGAAGGGCCGTGTCAAAACAGTGATCTGAGGAATTTGTGTAACCATGGGTGGTGAGTTAGCTTCAATGCGCGATGGAGTTGGCATAGAGGTTGAACTGCAATTTACGCCCAAGGTGATTGATAGCAGTAGAACCAGATAGAACACTTTGGATATTGCTAAAGCTGAATTAGATTGACTTAATTTCATCGGTATCGATATTTTAGTTGATTAAATTATCGTTAGTTGGGGTTATATGTTAATTTGTGAATGGATTTACTGACAGTCGACTCGTTGACTTCAGTGCTCAGTTATGAATTGTGAGATGAAGGAGCGCAAGAATGACAACAGACTTTACCGCAGTTACGTATAACGTATCGGATCAAATAGCCACAATCACTTTGAATAGACCTGAGCGAATGAATTCATTTAGCAGTGAATTACTTTCGGAATGGGCTGATGCAATCAGGCAGGCTACCGATGACGACGACGTTCGCGTCGTGATAGTTACGGGTGCCGGGCGTGCTTTTTGTGCGGGTGCTGACCTTAAAGCTGAGGCTGAGAGCGATGACAGGATATTAATGGCCGAGAAGAACGCCGGTGAACGGAGAAACTCGTTACGCTATTCAGTTCATCGAGTGGCGCAGGCTCTTCAGTACCTAGATAAGCCATATATTGCAGCTCTCAACGGTGCGGCGGTTGGTGCTGGGATGGATATGGCATCTATGGCAGATATCAGAATTGCATCTGATACGGCTCGGTTTGGGATGTCATACGTTAATGTAGGCCTAATTCCTGGTGATGGAGGTGCTTGGTTGCTTCCAAGATTGGTAGGCCTGCAGAAAGCTCTAGAGCTAATTTGGAGCGGAGACCTCTTTGATGCACATGCTGCTTTGGACATGGGATATGTTGCCCGAGTGGTACCTCATGACGATTTGATGAAGGAGACACTTGCCTATGCTAGGCAATTGGCTGAAGGACCACCCATCGCTATGCAATTGGCTAAGAGATTAGTCTATCGAGGTTTGGATCAATCCTTTGTAGAGGGACTTGAGCAGGCTCAAGCGGCGATGGCAATTGTTCAGTCAACAACCGATTCTAGAGAAGGTCCTGCTGCCTTTAGGGAAAGACGCAAACCGTTATTTGAGGGTAAGTAGTGATTGATTCCTGAGGACAATCAGAGTATTTAGTTTGTTAACATGTATATTGAGAAACCATTGTAGTTTGATCACTGTTCCAGCGACGATCAGTAGAGTGCTATCGAATATATGGGCTAGTAAATAATCTCTGGAAATTTGACCTATTGGCGCTGGTGGAATAACGGCAAATTCCAGCTCGTTTGTGAAGCATAGGATTTACGAGTTAGGGGTTGTAAGCGCTAATAACAGTTTAGTTGAGTATTCATTGATTGCATCGTCAAGTGTAAGTAGCTGTTTTTGTCAAATTGTTCATCAACTTCCTCAAAATCTCCAAGAATATCGAACAATATATTCGGGACCCATATCGAAATACAATCAATAATTACAAGATCTCTTTTGTAGTTACTTATCACGTTAGTAATACCGATCGGCTCTTCATCGGTCTGCCAAGTCGTGGGTCGGTCTTCTTTGTAGCGGTTAACGCGGTGAATTATTTCTGAATTATGCGGTTTGATTGTTGCTCTAAAACTTACCGTTCGAGTATTTTTTTCCGTAGAATCGTCTGCGGTTTTAGTGCTAGCGTAAATTTCCCACTTCTTGATCCACTAGTAATTAAAGTCAGCTTGGAGTGAGTAGTACCTTGCTTGTTGTTACTAAGCGAAAAGAAAAGCAGTTCCCGGTGCAATTAAAAATGCTAGTAAGACAGTCGTTTGTGAGAGTTCTATTCCTGCGCCGAGGATATCACCCGTTATGCCCTCTAACTGTTTGGAAGAAAGCCAGGCAATGGTGATAGAAGTTATTCCAGCCATAAAAATGAAGAGAATGCCTATTGGTCCCAGTATGAAAACCGATGCAATAATTGCCACGAGGGTTCCTATTATCATCGGAATTGTAAGTAATGCTTGTTGAATTGAGTTACCGAGACCACTTAGCCGGGCTGGCGGAAATAATCCGACCATTGGAATTACGGACCATCTTCCTAGCATAGGCGTGACGATCAACGCAGACCGACTTAGATCACCACCTAGCTGTAATATCTCAGCGAGCACGACCCACTGGAGAAGGAGTGTAAGCACCAGAGTCACAACTCCCGCCGGACCTGTATTTCCGATACTCATAATTCCAAGTTTATCGGCTTTGCTTCCTTGACTTGCAAGACCATCTGCCGTGTCAGCGAGGCCATCAAGATGAAGTCCTCCAGAAAGTAGAGTCAGAATTATCAGAAGAATAGCAGCGTTAATCTCCGGGTCAATTATTCGATCAAGTAGGCTTGCTGAAACCCACAGAAGCAAGCCAATGCCCAATCCAATAATCGGATAACAGCTTATAGATCGTGCGAATGAAGAATTATCGTAGACTCTGGGTCGCGCAATTCTAAGGATAGTTAAAAATTCGAGCGCAATTAGAGGACACCTAAGTACCTCTCGCAGTGTGACATTCATTTGCATCCCTCTATTTTACGAATAGGAGCTATGGTACTTACAGCTGCCTCTTCGAACGTTGCCATATCGGTGAGTAATTGGCAAGCTATATCGCAAAGATTAATGGCAAGTGCTGCCCCAGATCCTTCTCCAAGGCGCATTTCTAGGTCTAGCAACGGATCTCTACTATCAAGCATATCGAGTACGACCCTGTGACCTGGTTCAGGAGACATATGACTAGGAATTGTAAATTTCTTCAGGTAGGGTGTGGCTAGGCTCGCCAATAGCACGGCAGTTCCTGAAATCACACCGTCGATTATGATTGGTACTCGCTTGGCCGCTGCTCCTAAGGCAATTCCGGTGAGTATACCAATTTCAAATCCGCCTAATGCTGCAAGAAAAGCTATAGCCTTTTCCGGGCCGTTCATTTGATAAGCATCCTTGATGGCATTTATATTTACGTCTAGCGCTCGTTCGATCACAGCGATCTTCCGTTCGAACTGAGATGCACTAATACCTGTACCCAAACCCACTACAGTTGATGGTTTTCGTCGACTTATAGCAGCGATCAGTGCAGCCGCAGATGTAGTGTTACCAATTCCCATTTCGCCAAGACCAATTATGTCGATCGGATTCTTAGAATGTGCCTCATTGAAAATTTCTATTCCTCTGGTTATGGTCTCGGTGGCCTTGTCGTAACTCATTGCAGGACCAATAGCGATATTCTCTGTTCCTTTGCCTAAACTGGACTGAATTAATGATCCTTGGATAGGTGAGGAAATACTGATTCCTGCATCTATCACTATTACGTCGATTTTAAAATTACGGGCGAGAACGTTTATAGCGGCTCCGCCTCGAAGGAAGTTTTTTACCATTTGCTCAGTAACTTCCTTAGGGTAAGCGGATACTTCTTCTTCAGTTACTCCGTGGTCAGCAGCAGCAATCACTATAGTTTTTCGATGGAGAGCTGGGTTTGGCACCGCGGCGACACCAGCTATAAATTCAGGAAGAATTTCTAACTTTCCAAGAGCACCCTTGGGCTTTGTGAGCTGCGACTGTCTCTGAGCTACGACGTCTATAGATTGTTGATGTGGAACCTCCAAGGATGCAATTGTTTTGATGGTGTTATTAATCAATTGTTGTGAATTCATTATCTAGGCTCTACCTCAAGATAGGATGTTTGTGACTGGAGCGTATAGTTATGACTTTACAGCAATGATAATTTTGTTTCCAAATATACTTGACAAATCTGTCAATTTTATCTATCTTGAGAACTGTCACAACTCTAGTGGCCGCCTAATTTCCTTTTAAGGAACCCGGGGGAACCAACTATGGGGTGAATCTTGGAAAGGCGTAAGCCTATTCAAGACGGGCTTTTTCTGATCAGCCCGAACCCGACAGCTAACCTCGGCGGCGCCCGGATCAGCGTTTTTCCCAGCTTGCTGGGTAGTTTTGGATCCGGAGGTAGATGGGCATGCCAATTGTGAGTACCCCACCTAGAAGATGTCCCCGTTGTGAGGGCATGATGATTATAGAAGATGACTGGTACGGTGTTTTTGGATCGTGTGTAGCTTGTGGCTACGTGCACGAGCAGGAGCGTTGTGATCCAGCTGATATCGAAAAGGAAGAGCAGCTTGCCGCTGGTAAACAGCGCCGCCGCCAACCTTCACACGGTAAGCTTCGACTCTAAGTAAACTTCGTATATCCGCACCACTGACTTTCACGGCCTTTCAATGAGACCGTTGTTCGTTCTATGGTGTGTTTCATAGCAAAGTAATACGGCTGTTTTAACACATGCCTGAGAGTTTTGCGCTGAAATCGAGATGATTACTTCAAATTATGGATAATCCAGTATTCGTACGCATCTTGGAGCGCAAGCCAAGATGCCTCAATTACATCAGTTGAGGCCCCAACGGTACGCCACCTACTGTTGCCATCGCTGGATTCAACTAGCACTCTGACGGCTGCATCGGCGCCTGCTTTTGAGTCTATGATCCGTACTTTATAATCTGTGAGATGGACTTTTGCGATTCCGGGATAAGTCTCGGTAAGGGCTTTTCTCACGGCCGCGTCCATTGCAGACACCGGACCGTTACCATCCGCGGCGACTTGGGTCAGTTTATTATCAACGCGTATTTTGATCATTGCCTCCGCTTGCATGTCGTTATATGAAAATGCCGATTCAGCCGTATCAGTAGAATCATCTTTTACTGACCGTGGCTTTGCTCCGACATAACGGTCTGAGTCCGGTCTGCGTCTCTCGACAATTACGAAATCTTCGAGAATGAAGGCCGGCGAGAATGTGCTCAGTGTGCGACGTGCAACCATTTCGAAAGATGCCTCCGCCGCCTCAAAAGCTGAACCTTGTGCTTCTCTCGCCTTGATTCGGGATAGTACTTTTTCAGCATCCGAATCAGAAAGCTCTAAAGTACTTCCTTGCTCTTTCAATTTTTGCAATATACTTCGGCGTCCAGATATTTCAGATACCAGCACTCGTTCACTGTTGCCAACAGCGCTGGGATTTATATGTGTGTACGAGCCAGGAGACCTAACTATTGCGGCAGCATGTAAACCGGCTTTGTGAGCGAAGGCGCCAGTTCCCACATACGGCTGTTGGGGATCTTGTTGGAGATTGGCAAGCTCTTGGGCAAGAGCTGCTGTTTGGGTCAATAATTTCAATTGATCATCACTGATAACGTCGATCTTAAGTTTTAATTTGAGATTTGCGATAACCGAAATTATATTTGCGTTGCCAGTTCTTTCTCCCCAACCATTAAGACATGCTTGCACGTGATCGGCTCCAGCACGGATTGCGACGAGTGTGTTCGCAACGGCATTATCTGTATCGTTGTGAGCATGTATTCCTATTCGGACATTCTCGAGCCCTTGCTCGACGATAAACACTTTCACAGATCTTACTACCTCTTCTATTTGCCAAGGAAGATTTCCACCATTTGTATCACACAGTGTGAGCGTGGACGCGCCGCCGGAGAGGGCTGCTTTTAAAGTACGAATTGCATAATCACTGTTCTGAAGATAGCCGTCAAAAAAGTGTTCAGCATCGAAGACAACCTCTTTACCCGCCGAGACACATTCCGCTATAGACTCTTTTATCATTGACAAATTTTCTTCGTCAGTCGTTTGTAGCACATCAGTCACTTGGCTAAGTGAGGATTTACCCACTAGCGTAATCACAGGTGTTTCGGCCGCAAGCACTGCTTTGATGGCAGGATCACTTTTTACGTCTCCTCCCGGTTTGCGTGTTGATCCAAACGCACATAATTTTGCATGCTTTAGGTCTAGGAATTTTGCTTTCGTAAAAAATTCAGCATCTTTTGGGTTTGAGCCGGGAAACCCACCTTCGATGTAATGCACTCCCAGTGCATCTAGTTTTCGCGTAATTTCTAGTTTGTCTTCCAGGGATAGGGAAAGACCTTCCATACCAAGACCGTCGCGGAGAGTTGTGTCATACAAGAGTAAATTTTCGGGGTATAAAATGGGCTGTTCCACTAGTTCTCCAACTTAAATGGTAGTTCAAATGACTTCTTCAAGAATAATTCTAGTCGAAGAAGTCATTTGATTTGATCATAATTTTACAGTGGAGGTGATATTCATCGTAGGAATTACTAATTAATTATCTATTTTTTTAAATTCTTCCAGCACCTTGTCTGTCATTTGTTCAGTTGAGAGATATTTTTCCTGGCTATCTGATAAATCAACAGTTCGATGCCCTCCGTCAATTGTCAGCTCGATGGCTTGTTCAACAATATCTGCCTCTTTCGCTAGTCCGCAAGAGTGTCGAAGTAGTAGCGCGACCGAAAGAAGCATGGCGAGTGGATTTGCGATTCCTTGGCCTGTGATATCAGGGGCTGTCCCATGGATTGGCTCATAGAGCCCAAGTCCGGTTCCGTTTTCTGACATCGTACCCAGTGATGCTGAAGGTAAGAGTCCCATTGATCCAGTTAATACAGATGCTTCGTCCGTTAGAATATCGCCAAACATATTTGATGTGATGATTACATCAAAGTCCCTTGGACGTTTGATAAGATGCATCGTCATAGCATCTACAATGACGTGCTCGAGCTCCACATCAGGGTATGAAGTCGCAACCTCATCTACTATTTCTCGCCAGAGCTGTGAAACAATAAGCACATTTGCTTTATCAACGCTTGTTATTCGTCCTGTTCGTTCCCGAGCTAATTGAAATCCTAGATGGGCTATCCGCGCAATTTCATCTTCGCGGTAATACATAGTATTAACGGCTTCTCTAAGGCCATTCTCATCGATTCGACGTTCTCGTGGTTCTCCAAAGTAAAGCCCCCCGGTGAGCTCTCTTATTATGACCATGTCTACGTCAGCGATTATTTCTGATTTTAGCGGCGATGCGTTAGTTAAAGAGGCGATCGCTTTGACTGGTCGGATATTTGCCCACAGGCCTAATTCACGTCGCAGTCCTAGAACTGCTTGTTCTGGACGAATTAATGCACTGGGATCATTATCGAATTTAGGTAATCCAACCGCACCAAACAGGACAGCGTCTGCTTGACTGGCGCGCTCAAGTGTTTCTGGTCGAATTGCAATTCCCTCCGCGTCGATTAGTCCACCTCCTGCGGGGTGTTCATCTAAGGTGAATTCATGGCCAAATTTTTCTGAGACGGCCTCAAGCATTCGTACACCTTCACTTGTAACCTCAGGGCCTATTCCATCTCCAGGAATAACGACGATATCAAAGCTTCCCATTATGATTTCCTAATCTCCAGACTAAACAATTCTTAGAGAGGAAGACTAGCATGTTTCGCTGTCAGAGAAATCAACCACCTGCATGCTGAGTGGTCTTATATTCGTTACGTTTTGGGGCTTTTAAGATGGCAAAAAGAATTGCTCCTAACACAAAAGAAATAGAATAGATCATAAAGCTTAAGTAGTAGTCGCCTCGAATATCGAACAGCAGAGCGCCCAGTATCGGAGCAACCATCTGTCCCGAGAAGCCGATTGCTTGTATTGCGCCAGATACGGCTCCATAGTGCTTCACTCCAAAAAGCTTGGTGGTGACCAGCGGGCCTATCATCGGGGCGAATGCGCCTCCAATGCCCCAAAGGAGTATCCAAGCTAGTAGAGGTGGTCCGGTCGGAGCAAATAGCAGTGCGAAAACGCCAAGGCCTTGTGACAGACAGACGAGAGTTGAGAGGAGAAAGACTCGGTCGATTCGAGCCATTGAGAACCCCAATGGAATTCGGAGCCCTGTTCTTATCCATGCAGTTATTGCAATTGCCAGAGCACCAAAACTGAGCCCGGCGGTCGAGAAAAAATCGATAATAAGTGAGGAAAGTGTTTGACCTCCATAAAATAGAAATAATCCCATCGCTGCAACCCAAAATGCAGGAGTTCGAACCGCCGAGCTAACGGTCATGCCAACCAAATCATCAGGCCTGCTATTCAGAGATTTTTCTTGACTGGATCTGTTTGGTGTCAGTCCTAATTGTTGTGGTGTATTTCGTATAAGGAGAGGGATGAGGAACCCATGAACGATTAGAAGCAAAATTGCGCTCGTAATCATCGAGGCACGCCAAGAGTAGACTGAAGCAATTTGATTCAAGATTGGTAGGAGTATTGCTCCTCCAAAGCCGAATCCGACAGTTACAACCCCAAGGGCAGCTTGCTGCTTTTTGCCGACAAACCATCTTGTTATTAACCAATTGAAAGGCAGGTCCATGAGTAGGCCTCTGGTCGCTGAAAGTAGAGTCCACCCCAGAAATATTTGGAATACCGTTTCGGCCTGTGACGTTAACAGGAAGGCCGTAGCCGCAAGTACGCTCCCGACAAAAATAGAGCCTCGGACTCCTTTTTGATCGAAATACGTGCCGATGAACGGCGCTATTATTACAAACGTTATCTGGCCGACAGTGAATGCTGATACAACTGCTGTCCTAGTACTCTGAAACTCGTCAGCTATCAGAGGGATATAGACAGCCATTGTCCAAAAGGTAGTCCCTGCACCGACCATATTACCAAGAATACAGAGTGACACGACGACCCATCCGTAGTGCAAAGGTAATTTATTGGCAATGATTTTCAAATATAACCTCATAATTTTTTGCTGGGAGTAGAATCGAGTCGACGTAATACTAGGCCAATATTCATGCACAAAGCCTTAATCGAGATAAACACACGAGGGGATACGGTTTACAGCGCAAGGTATGGTGTTCAATTACCATGGATAAACTTTGCATGAGGAAAAATAACTGAGGGAGATAATACATGAAGGCGTCTGTCGGCTTAAATCGTTACGCGATTGAAGATTGGGAAGAAGCAACAGAATTTGCCCTAGGAGCCGAGAAGTTAGGAGTTGATTCTCTTTGGAGCGCCGAAGCCTGGGCACATGACGCTGCTACTCCTCTAGCATATCTAATAGCTAAAACATCGACATTGAAATTCGGATCAGGAATTTTCCAGGTTGGGACTCGAACACCATCACTGGTTGCGATGACAGCGATGACTTTGGATTCGATGTCGGGAGGTCGATTTATTTTGGGACTTGGGACCAGTGGGCCACAAGTCATTGAGGGATGGCACGGAATCCCTTTCAGAAAACCGGTCAAACACACAAGGGAAATAATCGATATTTGTCGACGAATCTTTAATGGTGAAACCCTTGCATATGACGGGGAATTTTGGGAATTACCTCTCTCAGTTGAGAGAGGTGGCACCGGTTTAGGAAAAGCTCTGAGATCAGGGGCTCCTGTATGCCCGAATCTACCGATATATGTCGCGTCACTCGGTCCAAAAAATTTATTTATGACGGGTGCATTCGCTGATGGTTGGCTGGGTACATCTTTTCTACCTGAAGCAGCTGAAACCTTTTTGGGCCCTATGCGTAAAGGTGCGGAAAGTGTCGGCAGAACACTTGAAAGTATCGACATAGCTGTTGGTGGAACTGTCAGATTTACTGAAGATATTGAACAGGCGGCTGAAGAACTTAAGCCCTCACTGGCCTTTCAGATAGGAGCAATGGGTTCGAAAACCCAAAATTTCTACGCTGATGCATACAGGCGGCAAGGTTGGGCTGATGAGGTGAGTAAAATACAGGGACTGTGGGTAGAGGGACGACGTGACGAGGCTCGACGTGAAGTGCCCACTGAAATGGTGCTTAATTCGTCGATTTTGGGCTCCTCGGCTGATGTTGCAGAAAAGCTTAAAGCTTATAAAGCTGTCGGCGTCAATACTTTCCGAGTTGGCCCGTATGGGGCTAGTGTGGGTGAACGTCTCAATACTCTCGCTGAAACCATGAAGATACTTCGCGAAATTAATTTGGAAACTTAGATCTAAATGCGACTTCCAAAATTCGGTTTGAACAGGCACGATACTAGTTCTGTCGCGGCGTATGCAGCCGATGTAACTAGAGCAGAATATAGTGGCTGGGATGCGGCGTTTTTACCCGACTCACAACTGCGAAGAAGGGACACCTATGTGCTGTTAGCTGCAGCTGCGCAAGCTACCAGCGAGATCACGATTGGGCCACTGTTGACCAACCCAATTACACGTCATCCGTCCGTTACGGCCTCGAGTATTGCAACTATCGCAGAGTTGGCTCAAGGGAGAACTATATTAGGGCTAGGTGTAGGGGATACTGCCGTGAGACTAGCCGGACTACGGCCTGCCCGTGTCAGCAGTTTAGAGGTGAGTACAAGATTGATCCAAAGTTTATTGGCAGGCGAAAAAGTTGATGTAAATGCGAGGCGGCCTGCCTTCTTGCCATTCGCTCAGCCCGTGCCAATTTGGATTGCTGCCGGTGGACCACGAACACTACGAATGGCTGGTAGTGTGGCCGATGGTGTATTTATTCGCGTGGGTACCGATATTAGAAATATTGCTTTGGCAGTTAAGGAGATTAGAGCCGGCGCAGAAGAAGCCGGACGTGATCCAAAAGAAATACGTTTGGGCACAGTTTTGCACACCGTTTTTCATGATGATTTAGAAGAGTCACTACTAATGGGAAAATCGATGGCTGCCGGTTACTACGAATATTCGCCTACACTTTTTAACAACGTTGGCCTGGATTGGACAGCTGATTCACCTGATGAACTTAAATCTAAGCAGGGAATATGGCCGGACTTTCACCACAACACTGATTTACTCGAGAGTGGCAGAGCAGTTGATTTTCTTTCAGAAGCTCACGCTCGAGCGTTCTCACTTTTAGGTGATGCACAGAGTATTGCGGCTCAGTTACTGGATTTACTCACTGAGCTCTATAACCTTGATATTGAATTTGAGTATGTGGTTTTGCATCCCATACCGAATCCGCCAACACCAGACTATGGCCCTGATGCCTATCTAGAACGAGTCCCGAGTGAGATTCTGCCGATTGTTCGTGATTCGCTGGCTGGGGTATAAATGATTTTAGAGAGAACCTATGACTGACTTCAAAAGGGACGAAATTAAAGCACTTCCTTGGAATGTTGGCCGGACAGTATTTGATTGCACATATTGTCCGTGGCGAAGTGACCTTGCAGGCAATTGATTTTTAGGATCTGGGGAACAAACTTTTCGGCTAAATGACGTTATTCTCTTTGAGCTCTGTTATTTGTTCGACCGTATAGCCGAGCCTTTGCAGAACGGCCTCCGTATCATTTCCATATTCTGGTGCAGGTCCTTGAACTCGCCCAGGTGTTTCACTAAGCGCTACTGGTATTCCGACCGTTCGATGACCTTCAAATTTTTGATGTTCAAGCTCGATCAAATAGTCATTATCCCAAAACTGTGCTTCTTTGGATACTGCTTCATAGTCGTGCACCGGGGCAGATGGGACATCAGCTTCATTTAATTTTTTACTAATTTGCTCATATGTAAGTTTTGCAAAAGACTTTGCAAGCTCTCCTGAGAGCCATTCTTTATTGTCCATTCGTGCAAATGGAGAAGAGCTCCGCTCATCTACTAATAGGTCGTCTCGTTCAATTGCAAGGCATAAGCCTGGCCACCATTTTGGGGTGAGAATGCCGATAGTAATCCATTTACTATCAAGTGTTTCATAGGCCGCAAATACTGGATTCGTGAACTTTTCACCTTGCACACCAGTATGAAGGTAGTGCACCAGCGAGGGAGCTTGAAGTGTCGCCATGGCTCCGATTTGTGACACATCGACTCGTTGTCCTTTACCATATCGCTCTTTTGCTACGATGGCTAAGGAAATGCCATAAGCAAAAATCATTGCCCCAACTTGGTCAGCCAAGCCCCAAGGTCCTTGTTCAGGAGTTGCGTTAGGTCCACCACCAAGTGCTCTCATTGCACCACTTAGTCCTTGAGCGACAATATCAAAGCATCCTTTCTGGGAATATGGACCCTTTATACCAAATCCAGAATTCTGGGCATAGATAATTTCTGGATTTACTTTCCGTAATTCTTCGTAGCCTACCCCCAAGCGATCCATTACACCTGGTCGAAAATTTTCGGTCACAATATCTGCATCTTGGGCAAGGCGCATGACAAGTTCTTTGCCTTGAGGTGTTTTTAAATCAATCGAGATAGATCGCTTGCCTCTGTCGTGAGTTTCAAAATATCCGCAAAAACCATCATCACGAAGTCCTAATGATCGACCTGGGTCTCCATCACCTGGTTGTTCTATTTTGAGAACATCTGCACCCATATCGGATAGCATGACGGTTGCCTGTGGCCCATTTTGAAATTGAGTGAAATCGAGAATCTTGAGCCCGGCTAATGGTCCCATGGGCTCGGCAAGTGCAGCTCGTTCGGTCTGTTGTTGCATTGTGAGCCTCCCTTCCTTATGTCCGTGATGATAACGTATAGAGTATTCTGTTGATCAATCTGGAAGGAACGCCTTTATGCCTATTGATAAGAATCGTGATTCTTGGAAACCCGGTGAATCTTGGGACAAAGCATTAGATGAACTGGAATACATACGAGGCCTTGCCCGTGAGATGGGTGGGCCTGAGCGAATTAAGCGCCAGCACGACGGTGGTCGATATACGATTCGCGAACGAATTGATCGATTCGTTGATGAAGATAGTTTTTTTGAGGCTGGCCCCTTGGTCGGTGCTGCTGAATATGACGCCGATGGAAATTTGGCTGAATTCGTCCCGGGAGCATATGTGATGGGAATGGGCAAGATTGATGGTCGACCAATCGCAATTGGTGGTGATGACTTCACTATTTCTGGCGGCAGTCCGCATAACGTGCACAAGGGGGCCGGACAGTTTACGCAACGCCTTTCTCTGCAGTATGGAATTCCATATGTCCAATTGATAGAGGGAGTAGGGCACTCAGCTAAATCTGATGAAGCAGCTGGCCACATGGGTTTGCCGATGGGTACTACTTGGTTTCGGCAGATTGCATTACTAAATCAAGTTCCGGTTGCCGCTGGCATTATGGGGTCAGTCGCAGGTGCACCGGCTGCATTTGGTTTACTCTCGCATTTTACCGTGATGATTAAGGGCCAATCTCAAATTTTTCCGTCTGGACCGCCGGTTGTTAAACGTGCATTAGGAGAAAGCTTGGATAAGGAGCAACTGGGGGGTGCGGCAGTACACGTGCACCAGAGCGGCCAGATCGACAATGAGGCTGACACAGAAGAAGAGGCTTTTGAGCAAATTAAATCCTTTTTATCTTATCTCCCTAACACCACTGGTGAGGTCGCAGCGCGAGTTGAAAATGACGATCCAGTTGATCGAAGACCCGAAGAACTTTTGCATATAATGCCGCAGGAACGCCGACATCCTTATGATCCGCGCAAGCTAATTAAGCTTGTCGTAGATAACGGTGATTTTTTTGAAATGCGCCGATACTACGGTGGCTCGTTGATTACAGGTTTTGCAAGGTTAGGCGGTTACAGCGTTGGTATTGTTGGGAATGATCCGATGGTATTAGCGGGTGCGATGAACGGAGATGCGGCGGACAAGTATACGCATTTTGTCGACTTGTGCGATACCTTCAATTTACCGATGGTTATTTTCCTCGACATGCCAGGCTTCATGTTGGGATCTGCTGCAGAGAAGCAGGCCACAATGCGGAGAGGTGTGCGCGCATTGATAGCATCGTACGAGGCAAAAATTCCCAAGATTGAGTTCAATGTAAGAAAGTCATACGGGGTGGCAGCTGATGCGCCGAATAGCTTAGGTGAACCAGATGGCCTTAATTTGCGATTTGGCTGGCCTGCTGGTGAGTGGGGTGGAATTCCGATTGAGGGGGGTGTTGCGGCGGCGTATCGACGGGAGATTGAATCAGCCCCTGATCCCGAAGCACATCGGACAATGATTGAGGAAAGACTTTTGCGACTCCGAAGTCCAATACGGGCTGCTCACAAATTCGATGTTATTGATCTGATTGACCCTCGTGACACTCGTAAAATCGCTTGTACTTTTATCGAATTGGCACAACCGTTATTGCATAAACTTGCGAAGGAACCAAAACGTGCGGTTCGGCCCTGATGAATTGTGAGGAACAATTAATCTAGTTTGGCTCTAGCTCTTGAGTAATCGTGAGAGGTAATATTGGCAAATGTTAGAAGCAAGACCGCATAATAATTTACGACTATTCAATTCGTTATCGCAAAAAATTGAACCATTTGTTCCTCTCAGTGACACAGGGGTTGGTCTTTATGTGTGTGGAGTGACTCCGTACGATGTTGGTCATTTGGGACATGCTCTCACATCAGTTGCATTTGACCTCTTGCGGAGGTGGCTAGAATTTAATGGTCACGAAGTCACTCACATTCAAAATATAACGGATATTGACGATGATATGGTGCGCGTCTCAGAAGAGCGAGGCTTGACGATTAAAGAGCTGACGGACACAAATCATCAGATTTATCTTGATGAGATGTCGGCCTTAAATATTTTGGCGCCGAATTTGTACCCACGCGTGTCGGAGACTATTCCTGAAATCATTACTGTCGTAGCTAATTTAGTAGAAAAAGAAGCGGCATACCTCAGGGATGGGTATGTATTTTTTGATTCTGATAAGCAACAGTCCCTAGGTGACCTTATTGGTCTGACAAATACTGAACTACTTACCTTTGAATCTGATTCCATGCCTGCCGAGCCGGAAGAACTGAAACGATCACCACTAGACTTTTTAATCTGGCAACCCTCTTCGCACGCTGAGGCGAGTTTTGAATCTCCGTGGGGTGTGGGTCGACCTGGGTGGCATATTGAATGTTCTGTGATGGCTCAAACCCATTTAGGCGATCGTTTGGATATACATGGTGGTGGAAAGGATTTACGTTATCCGCATCACGCATCTGAAATTGCTCAGAGTGAAGCATTTACTGGCAAGACACCATATGTTTCATACTGGATGCATAATGGGACGATGCAGCTCGATGGCGTAAAAATGTCAAAATCGCTAGGGAATCTTGTTAAAGTGAGTGACCTAGTGCAGCGAGAATATTCTGGAAATGCAGTAAGACTTTCGTTGGCCCGAGTACATTATCGGGAGGATAGAGATTATGATTCAGCAGCCCTAGCGACGTGCGAAGAGCTTGTAACGATTTTTAAGAATGCAACTTTGATGAGCGGATCAGCAGGAGACCCACTTTCCTCTCAACCATACCGAAGTCGTTTTCAAGCAGCTATGGACAATGACCTTGATACCCCAGCCGCGGCAAACATTCTTATAGGATTAGCCAATGCAATTATAAAAGGCAAAGTTTCGAGTGAGGCAGGTAGATCGTCTCTAATCGAACTCGCGATGGTGCTGGGCGTTGATTTAGAAGCGAACTGATGAGTGAAGCCAACAGGCACCAAGGTCCGAGCGAAGTATTGATTAGAAAATACTTTCTATCTTGTAGCTATGGATCGGCAGCCGAGATAGCAGACTTTTTTTCGACTGAGGCCGCTGTATATGACACAAATCATCAACCCATATTGTCAAAAGAACTTATCGGTCAATTTTGGGTAGATATTAGAGAGCAGTGGAATGGCGCGACATGGCATGTGGACTCAGTAATCGAATCTGGTGAATCGGCGGCTATTGAATGGACTATGAAGGGAACGATTGCTGGTAAAGAAGTAGTCTTTCATGGATCTGAACACTATACGATAGCTGCTGGACTGATATATGAGATTCGACAGTATTGGTCGTGGAAGAGAAATGCATTAACCTCTGGACTACTTGGCTACGATTACCCTGACGAGTGAGTAGCAGTCAGACCAAATAGTATTTACGTTGAATGGAGATATCTAGTGAAAATTGCAAGAATCGAAGCGAATGGCAGAAATCTTTTGGCTCGAATCGAAGGAGAGCAGGCTTTTATAATTGAGGGATCAATACTATCTCCTGGCACTGACACTGGTGAGTCGATGTCTATAAGCCAGATTAAATTTTTAGTGCCTACGGATCCTTCAAAAATAGTAGCTATTGGGATTAACTATATGGATCACGCTGGAGACAGAGTTGCCCCCACAGAACCTCAGCCATTTCTCAAAACTCCATCCTCATTGATAGCTCATGGAGAGGCAATCATATTGCCGCCAGACTCGACCAACGTACATATGGAGGCTGAATTGGTTGCAGTGATGAACGCAACATGTTCGAAGGTGTCTCCCGATGATGCGCTGAACTACGTAGCTGGATATACCGCTGGTAATGATGTTTCGGGACGTGACTGGCAGCAAGCCGACTTGCAATGGTGGAGAGCAAAATCTTCAGATACGTTCACAGCTGTAGGACCATGGTTAGATACAGAAATAGATCCCTGGACTACTCGTATTGAAGGACGTATCAGCGGAAAGACTCAGCAGGAATCTAATACTTCATTATTGATTAATTCAATTGCAGCTTGTATTTCTAGAGTTTCTCATTATATGACTCTTGAGGCCGGAGATTTAGTTTTCACTGGTACGCCTGGAACAACTGGAATGATTGTGGATGGAGACACGTGCGAAGTTGAGGTTGCCGAAGGAAAGAATGTCATCTTGTTAAGCAATCCAGTTACACAAGGCTAAACTAATTAGCATTCCATATTTTCTGACGCGCCTTGCAATGAAGACAAATCAATTTTTCCACCTGTAGGGTGGTGCGCACTGTCACTACGCGTGCTTTTGTGAATCTCAGACATTTTTTGCAAAAGGCTAGATGGCATTGCTCACAAATATGTAGGGATTTAAATTCACATTCGTCACCGGCACAAAGCCCTTGGTCATTTAGTTTTTGTTGCTTTACAATCCATTTTTTATGAGTTGTTAGGTCTGTATATTTTAGTTTACAGCTGTGCCTCTTGCAGACGTCATAATGATTTTCTTCCTGTATTCCACAGCGAAGGCAAAAATACCTTCCGCAATAGACGCATTGCCCGCTCGAGAGTGATCCGCATGATCTTTGGAGGAGTAAGAAACCAAATTTCGTTTCGCATTTAGTATAAGAATTACTCATCAGAAATATCGTCTTTTTCTGTCAGCTTGGGATTCAGATTCACTATTTGCAGGATATCATTTTTGACAGAAATGCTCTATTTTCGGCAATCAGGTTATACAGCCTATCTAATGGCTTCTCTAGCACGCGTGTAGCAAAGTCAAGCAAGCGTGTCGTACCAAAGAGATAGTGAGATGTTTTTAGTAATTCTATTAATCCGGCAGAGCGAAGATTAAAACTACCATTGCTATCTTGGACGAGCCAGGAATTTTCATTATTCATTTCGGAGTTAATCTTTGGATCAGAATCGCCTCTTACGAACCGTACGTGTTTGAATCTGAAGATCGTTGATAGTATTTTTAGTGTGCAAACACAAAATCGGCAGTCCCCATCGTAATACACCACGCTCAGGCGGGTTAATTTCTTTTTTGATTCTTCCCAAATTTGGATGCCAAGGGTGAGAGAAAATAGCACGCTCACGTATAGGACTACATGTTCGATCCGTGTGAAGAGAGTAGCCAATAGCAGCGATGACCCGATGATAAAGGAATGAGATACAAGTGTGAATATGAGCATGCTTGCGACAAGGTTTGTGCGGGAACTACCGATCATCTTTATTGCAAGTCATTTCTAAGGTGTTTCGTGTATTTGAGAGTGGGGTGGGTGATGGGATTCGAACCCACAATCGCCGGGACCACAACCTGGAGCCTTAACCATTAGGCCACACCCACCATAATCTCAAATTTATATTAGCAGGGAACTGCTTTTGGATCTAAATTGCAGAGTTTACGTTTTCGTCAGACTCCGAGCACAGAGTAGTTACTCTATGCAGTTTGTACTCGAGCGAGCCATGCCTGCACTCTTTTGACAGGTTCATCTGACTCGTGCAGCGGCGCATGACCCAAACCAGAATAAATTTCAAGTTCTGAGTCGACAATGCATCTGGACATAATGACCGAGCCACCAGGTGGAGTCGTAGGGTCAGCATCACCAACTAAAATTAGAGTTGCAACTGCGATATCTTTAAGCTCCTCATCCATATTGTAGAACGCGACCGCTCGCTGAGCTTCCGCTAGAAATTTATCTCCTTTTTTTTCTGTCTCATCGGCCTGTGCTCGCCAATGATCTGTTGCCGCTGCACCAACTCGGCTCGATGTGGACAGAAGCAAAAGTGCTGCGGTTTGATCGGGATTATCTATTGCAAATCGCTGTGCGATAGCTCCACCCATAGATGAACCTGCAATAATTGCATTATTAATATCCAGAGCTTTCAATAGTTCACTCAGATCTTTTGCCCAAATTTGAAGTGAAACGGAGTCGCTAGTTCCTTCAGTTTCTCCCATTCCTCTGACATCGTATGTCAAATGCTGGAAGTTAGAGAATTTAGGTAAATCCTCGGTCCAGTAATTAAGTGAACCGCCAATGCCGTGAATCCAGACTACCGTTTGATTTCCATTACCAGTCAGTTCGTAGTGTTGATTTATTCCGTTGGCGTTGGTTACTGGCACTGTTATCTACATTTCCTCACCTAGTTGGTGATATTTACCACTGTGAAACAATAGTGGGCTATTAATAGCTTGGTTGTTTTCTAGCCCTTCGACTTGTCCAACGAGTATTGTGTGATCTCCAGCCGGATATTTATGTATTATTTTACAACTTGCCCAGAGCATAACGTCATTGATTACGGGAACTCCCAGAGGGCCAATCGTATGCGGAATTCCGCTCAATGGTTCCGGATGTGTACCGCTACTTGCGAAAACATTTGACACATGTTGCTGTTCACCTGACAAGATATTTACACCGAAGGCACTAACATGGTCGAGCCATTCGTGCATGGAAGCTCCCTTGTCAATGCAGACCAGCAGCATAGGTGGTTCAAGTGACACTGAAGAAAATGCATTTGCCGTCATGGCCTTTAGACTTCCATCAGATTTTGCCATTGTTACAACAGTAACCCCCGTGGCAAAGGAACCCATTGCATTTCTAAACGCTCTGGAATCAAAATTTTTATTATCTTGTATCGTCATGTGGAGGCCTGCCATGTTTTCTGATGACGCGAGCGTATCATCACATGACGGCATATGGTGAATTCGTCAGTTTTTCTTTGTGGAATAACTTACACGATTTACTGTCGATTTTTTTCCTGTTGTAACTTGCGTAACCGTCCAGCTCGTGCGAGTAATTCTCGATTTTCATCTCCGACATACATGAACTTTTTTCTCCACTCATTATCGTGCCACTCAAACGGTGTTTGAACGGTAGTTCGCGAGAACGAGGTATTAACTGCGAGATCTAGTGCCATGCGAGTGATAGTCTTTTGCATTCCGCTGTCAAATGGGACGCCCATAGGATTCCCAAGTGGAAAATCAGTGAAGAGAAATCGTGGCACACCACACTGTTCGATGATATCCCTGGCGGAACCAGCTATGACCGTTGGAATGCCAGTTGATTCAAGATGACGTGCGATCAGGCCCACGGTCTGATGACAAACGGGTCATAGTGGCACCAGTAAGGCGATATCAACCTTGTCTTCTTGCATTTGTCTATATATCTCGGGTGCATACTTTTTTGATGTTCGACTCTGTGAGTAGTCGGTAGGCACTCCATAAAACCTTGGTGAAACTGATCCAATTATCTCTTGTTCCGCAAAATATTTCAAATGATCTAATGGAAAAAATGACCCGAGATCCAGAGTATGCGTAGCTTCTTTATCCCAAGATCTATCCATTGTGTAAAGAGCGTCTGGGGTAGGGTCGCTAGGTGCGCTGAAAAGAGCCGTTGTTTTGAGTAGTCCAGGATCATACTCAAGACTCACGCCGGGTTTTGGAATAGTGGCTGTGGTGACGAGTCCTACGCGACACTCATTTAGTGGTTTTTTCAGCGGAGTAAAGGGAGTTTCTAAATTAGATGCCCAACGATAAGGTTTTCCATAGCCTTGTGCCGAGTAAAAATCCCTGGACTTATCTATATACGAAACAGCTATCCTATGTGCCGTTAAATCATTTGAGGATTTGCCGTTATCCATCTAGATTTATCTTCTAACTTACTTGATCTTCATTAAACAAGGCCTCAACATCC
Source organism: Dehalococcoidia bacterium (assembly GCA_963694535.1). Taxonomy (GTDB): domain Bacteria; phylum Chloroflexota; class Dehalococcoidia; order UBA2979; family UBA2979; genus UBA2979. Next base: position 1,109 of record CAVODE010000002.1, on the reverse strand, counting down.
GCAAGAATATCCTCTGTTTTAAGCTCAGGCTCTTTTACAGTTTGCACAAAATTTTGCTGCCATGTGAGAAACTGTGAGTCCAGCGCATTTATAAACGTGTCAAAAGTTGAATCTTCACTACGTGCGTTCTCGAGCCGAGTTCTTAAATTAAGCATTTCTTCCTCTAGATCATAACGAGGGGTGATTGTGCCATATAGACTATCGAAAGCGCTCAGGAGCGCATCAATGGCATGTGGAGAGCCACTATTTTGCACGTAGAAAGGGGCAATTGCGTTTATCGTGGCTACCATAAATCCTTCATTCCTCAGCATGGTGCCTAACGCCATGGTGAAAGTGGCACCCCCTTGATATTTAGGGGTAGTGAAGCTGGCCGCAGTGAGATCAGCGATATTCCTCGCAAAATCATGAGCCGGATTCTCTGCGTCATTGGCTGATGCACCTGACGTAACAAGAATGGGGGCTTGTTTGTCGTATGGGACCGGTCCATCAAATGACGAAAGCAAAATTATTTTTTGGATTTGAGTTTTTGTTGCGACGTGTGTAATTGCTTCAGCTATTTTCATCCATTTAAAATGTGGCTCGGGTGAAGTAAAAAATAAAATATCACCATCACGGGTATCGACAAGAGGTGCAACAACGGGAGACGATAAATTTTCCTTTGCAAGGTGCCAAAAGCTTGCATCAGGCCACTCTATTGTTCTGTTGCCTAAATCATCAAGTGAAACTTGCGGGCGCTCATCGCTTAAATCAAATAAATCTTCAGAATTTATGGTACCAATTTGAGTAGCATCATATTCTTCTACTAAATGGAGGATAGTGTTGTGGGCAGCCACGCCATCGGTTTGAGGTCCTACACCTACTATTAATACCGAAGCCTTTATTTTACTTAAATCAGTGTCTATATTTAGAAAGCCCTCTGAATGTGTGTCCATGTCTTCCACCTCTATTTCGTTGATAGATGATATTTTAGCACTCTCGGAAGGAGAGTGCTAAAATAGTGAAAATTCGTGAGATTTACGACGAAGTACTGCTTGAATTCCGTATTTATCCTCGAAAATTTTAATTAATTATACAAAGCCCATTTAATTTTACTTACCACGCGTCAATAT
>CAVODE010000001.1:0-93387 GCA_963694535.1 Dehalococcoidia bacterium | reverse complement strand
CGCTAAGGAAATGGGACTCGTCTGGAAAATAGTCGAGCATGAAACACTGATGGATGAAGCGATAACTCTTGCAAATCGCCTGCTCGAAAGCGCACCATTAGCTGTTAGAGCAACAAAAGAAGTCGCGGCTCGTGGCCAGGAAATGCCATTCAGTGACGCAATTAGATTTGGCGAAACTATGCGGAAAGTATCCCGTGATACCGAGGATGCATCGCTCGGTCCATCAGCGTATCGCGAAAGACGAAAAGCTGAATGGCTAGGGCGCTAAAGTCTCTTTGAGTCACTAAAGCTAGAGATGTTGCAGTAGTCCACCATCAACCGGAAAAATCTGTCCGGTTATATAACGAGTCGCGCTCTCCGCCGATAGGTATAACGCGAGTGGTGCGACCTCGTTCGCTCGGCCAGCTCGGCGCATAATAGTAAAACGCAATGCTCGCTGAGCTTCTTCATCGTCCGGATCGATTCTGTCCTTCATCCAGTCCATGTAACCAAGTGCTATTCCATTTACCATAATTTGGTCAGGTCCGAACTCCTGTGAGCATGCCCGTATTAAATTATGTACGGCTCCGTGCGCTGCCGAATATGCTGAGGTATGCGGAAGTCCTCGCTCGCCAAGTACCGACGTGACCGAAACAATCCGACCTGGGGTGCCTTGCTTCCTGAATTCAGCCGCAGCTGACCGCATGGAAAAAAAATGGGCATTGAAATTAACCGCCATCACTCGAGCAAGCTCTGTATCTGTAATAGATCCAATCGGCTTCGCCAGAAATAAATCAGGAGTAATTGCAACGCAGTCCACTCCGCCAAGTTCTTTAACTGCCTGACGCATAGTAACTTGCACGTTCCGCCCCAAGGTGACATCCATCACGTATTCTCGAGCCTCGCGCCCAAACGCTTCAATTTCACGCTTCACTTTGCGTATTTTCATTACGGCGTCATCCGCCGTAATTGCACATAAAGCGACATTAGCCCCAGCCTCGGCATAGGCATTGGCAATTGCCGCACCCGCGGGAAATTCAGCGCCAATAACGATTGCTCGCTTACCCTCTAGGCTAAAATGCTGCTTAATAGAAATGTCTTCACTCATAGAATCCCTACCATTCATGTACTGGTTTAAAACCAGTTGGACCCAATCCGCCCGCCAGCCCACCACCATCGATAACGAATGAACTGCCCGTCACATATGACGACGCCTCAGACGCAAGAAAAACTGCCAGAGGGCCAAGTTCCCACCACTCCCCTAAACGACGAGCAGGGATGAACGTGCCGCGCTGCTCCCTGAAGGCTCTCTCTTGGTCAGATTTTGCTGGACTCTGGGACACAAATCCAGGAATGATGCAGTTAGAGCGTATGCCATGTGCATACAACATCGTTGCTAGGGATTTAGTAAATGAAATAACACCCCCTTTAGCAGTAGGGTAAGGAAATTTTTTGTTTCCTCGTAAAGCCGTACCCGAAGCTGTAGTGACCAACACTCCGCCATCGCCCTGCTTAATCATTTGATTTGAAGCAGCACGACAGGTATAGAAAGTAGACTTCAGGTTGGTGTCCAACTCACCATCAAATGCCCAATCCGGGTATTCCCAAAATTCGGCGTCAGTACCTCCACCAATTCCTGCATTCGCAAACATTACATCGAGCCTACCAAATTTTTCGACACATGCAGCAACAAGTCCATCGACTTGCTCTGAATCAGTAGCATCAAATGAAAATGATTCGGCCGTGCCGCCTGCAGACTGTATCTCGCCTACCACGTTATCAAGCTGATTTTGGGTTCGCGAGGCCACCATCACCTGAGCTCCAGCATCGGCAAGCGCCATTGCCATGCCACGGCCCAAGCCTCGACCGCCTCCAGTAATGCACACAACCTTATTAGTTAAGTCAAATAATTCGAGAACCACAGAATGCTCCGTTCTATATCAAAATATTAGCAGTGCAGTAGCTAAAGAAAGCGTAGGATAGGCAGATGCGTACGCCACCTAAAGACCAAGAAGAAATGTCAAATTGGCTCAGTTACTTATTTCCAAATATTCAGCCCGCTATGTATAACGAGGACGGGTGCTGGGTTGCTTTTATGAAAACTCGTGAAACTGCACATAATCCTCCTTTTTCATGGATGGCGAGAGCATTCATATCATCGGAGAAATCAGGAGAAATTAAAACTTTACAAGACAGGTTATTCCTCGAGCACGGGCCAGACAGCTGCGGAGGAAATAGAACGCGTGATGACGCGGTCCAACTACTCATAACTGAAATCTGCGCCTCTGCCTGGAGTAGAGCAGCCTTCGGTATCGAACATTCTTTTCCAGCCGAAGGCTACGCGACTGAAAACTCAACTACAAACTGCTGGATAATAGGTGAAAATAGTGAAAATGAAATAGCGATTCATGTCATCAGGCTTACTCCTGTCCAACAATTGTCACAGGTACATCAACAAATACATGAATACGTCGAGTTAACTAACCAAAATCGCCCAGCAAATACTCCACTAGTGATAATGTACTTTGATATTTGGCATGATGGACCAGGATATGCATATAGCCTGGGCTATAACTTCGATCTAACCCAGCCTGTAATAGACGTTCTTAAATCGTCTGCCAGTGCTGCAGGTCTGGGATACGTCCTCACTAGACCATTCCAATGGGGCAACCCCATCGCAGAATGGTACTGAACCTATGGCCCTTAATTTAGAACCGTCCAGTATCCTACTCGGTCTACTCTTAGGAACCATACAAGCGATCACTGAATTTTTACCTATTTCATCGTCAGGGCACCTAGTGCTTGTTGAAAAAATAATCGATTCTGCACCTAACTCGCTTACTTTTGATGTAGGGCTCCATATAGGTACTCTTATGGCCATTCTCGTGTCCTTTAAAAATATAGTTTCCTCAATCATCCTTGCCTGCATAAAAAAAATGTACAAGAAGAATGACTTAACTCAAGACGAGCAGCATTACTCACAAATTGGCTTATTACTAATTATTGGAACAATACCAGCCGCAATAGCTGGATTATTATTTGTCGACATAATTGAGCTGTATCTGCGAGAACCATGGTTAATTGCCCTAACCCTCACGCTAGGTGCAGTGTTTATGTGGATTGCGGATCGAAACGCTGCTCGCCTTTTAACACTTAGTGACTTCGATCTTCGAGGAACAATCATCATCGGATGTGCACAGGCAATAGCTTTAGTACCTGGTATGTCGCGCTCCGCAATGACCATTAGTGCGGCAAGACTTCTGGGTCATTCACGGAAACAATCTGCAGAGTTCTCATTTTTACTTGCTATACCAGTAATTATCAGTGCAGGCGTCTTAACCGCACTAAGATCCATCAGTTCAGATCTTCCTATTGACTGGAATCTAATGATTATTGGCTCTTCTACAGCATTTTTATTCGGCATTCTTGTAATCAAGTTTTTCTTATCATACCTAGAAAAATATAATCTATCCCTGTTTATTAATTACAGAGTTCTATTAGCTGCCGTTATAACAATCGGCATTCTCACCAAAAATATCATGTGACTTACTGATAGCCTAAGTCGAGCCTCTCAAGCGCGGATCAAGTCGATCTCTTAAAGCGTCACCAAACATATTAAATGACCAAACCGTAGCAAATATAAACAATCCTGGGAAAAATGCTAAATGTGGATACCGTGCTAGCTCTTCCCGAGCCTCATTCAATTCCCTGCCCCAAGACGGAGCTGGTGGTTGAACGCCATACCCTAAAAATGAAAGGGATGACTCTAAAAGTACTGCAGCACCCACAAAGAGAGATGCTGACACAATCACGTACGCAATCAGGTTGGGCACTATATGTCTCACCATAATTCGTGAATCTGAAGCTCCTAAGGATTGAGCTGCCTCAACGTAGGTCTCTTCCCGGAGTGATAGGGCAACTCCTCTAACAGTTCTTGATGAAACAAAACCTGAGTGCACTGCAACAACAAGTAAAATCACAAGCATATCCGAAGACAAAGGCCCTATATCTGGCATACGTGGCTCTAACATCACAACAAATAATATGAGGAACACTAATGTCGGTATCGCCTGCACCATCTCAACGATCCTTTGGAGAGTATTGTCGACCCAGCCGCCAAAAAATGCTGACACTGTACCAATTACAGTTGAAAGCAACTTCGCTAGAATTACCGCACCAAACCCAATCATAATCGCTGTCCGCGCACCATAAACGAGGCGCCCATACATATCACGTCCAAGAGCATTTGTGCCAAACCAAAAGTCCCAACTAGGTGTCTCAAATCTATCTGAGATATGAATACCAATAATAGAATCAGCTTTTTGCACTGCTAGCGGGGTGAATAATTGAGGGATGACAGCCATTGTCACCAATATCAGCATGATCACAGCCCCCATCATACCCATAGGGTAGCCTCTAGCAAATGACCACGTTCCGCTAATCGCTTTTAGGAATTTAGAACGATCATCCTCTTTACGCATCCCAAAAAGGGCTGCTTGAGTCTCGTCATCGTCGATGTGTGTGCTAGTCGATGTCATTATGAGTACCTAATTCTTGGATTCAAAATCGAATATGCAATATCAACTAAGAAATTTGAAACAATGACCACCATGGTAAATATCACAGCCAACGCCTGCACAATAAATATGTCTCGACCATTCAGCGCATGTATAAAGTAGCGCCCCATTCCTGGGATTGAGTAAATTGTCTCGATAACCACTGTCCCACCGATTAACGCTGGTAAAAACAATCCTATGACTGTCACAATTGGAATAAGCGCATTACGAAGACCATGTTTCAAAATTACTTGTCGCTCCTGAAGTCCTTTGGACCAAGCAGTTCTGATGTAGTCCTGACGCATCACCTCGAGCATTGCTGTTCTACTAAATCTCATCTGATAGCCCGCTCCAGCAGCTCCTGTTAGAAGTGCCGGAAATGCCATGAATTTTAGATTTGCTATCGGATCTTCAAATAAGCCAGGATAGGTTGGAGAAGGAACTGCCCAGAGGGCATATTTTCCGGCCAGAGATATAGCTAAAAGCGCTATCCAAAAATTTGGAACAGCCAATAGTGCAATTGCCCCAGCACGACCAGTGTAGTCATACCAAGTAAACTGTCGAACCGCTGAGATAATCCCTATCGGTATCCCAATAACAAGATTGATAACCATCGCGAAGATACCCAGCTCTAGCGTAATTGGTAGACGCTGCAATAAGTCACCAGATATCGGACGTCCACTATAGACACTAACCCCGAAGTCTCCGCGCAAAAGATCACCGATCCAACCTACGTACTGGACAGCCCAGTTTTGATCTAACCCAAAACTCGCTTGTATAATTGCTTTTGTTTCCGCATCAAGCGCACCAAAATCTCCGCCCAAGAAGTCAGTAAAGTCTCCTGGCATCAAGCGCATCATTGCAAACACAAGAAAGGTAGTACCGAGCATTGTCGGTAACATCAACACAACTCTACGAATTATATATCTTTGCATTCGGCCCCCTCATGCCTCAATTATTATTAGCAAGCGAAAGCGTAGCACAAAAAAATGATTCTGTTAGGTAATTAACAACAGCAATTTACTCAACAAATTATGATGCTTCGAACTTATCACGGAGCACGTTTGAAGCATCTGCCAACGCCTGAGCACCCATGGGAAAAATATCCGTCTCTCGAACAAACGTGTGTATTTGTCCTTCATAATTCTTAACTATGACATCTACGCCAGCAAAATCCAAAGCCTCGGCATAGGCAATACCCTCGTCGCGAAGTGGGTCATAATCAGCTGTAATCACATGTGCACTCGGTAACTGAGACAGGTCATCTGCGAGTAATGGCGAGGCGTACGGCTCAGCTCGTCTTCCAGCCGGATCATAATAATTCCAGAACCATTCCATCGTGTCCGCAGTTAGACCGAATCCCTCTGCGCGAGTGAGGTATGACTCTGTGTCCATCGCAGAATCAGTAGCTGGACATATCAATAACTGATGCAGTACTTTTGGACCGCCTCTGTCTCTAAGCATCAGACAAACAACAGCAGCTAAAGTAGCTCCGGCGCTCCATCCACCCACCGCGATTCTTTCTTCATCGATTTCTAATCGCTTTGCATTCTGTACCGCCCAAACAGTTGCAGCGTACGCGTCATCTGCGGCGGCAGGGTACACATCTTCCGGAGCCAAACGATACTCAACAGAAATCACCACACAGTTCGCTTGGTCAGAGATTTGTCGACACATTCCGTCATTCCAATCGATATCTCCAATAACCCAGCCCCCCCCATGGAAATATACAAGAGCCGGAAGGTTTGTCTTCTCCGATGGCCGATATATTCTGACCGGAATTGGTCCCTCAGGGCCGGCCATCTCCATGTCTTCCATGGAATATATTTCGGGACCAGGTCCCTTCCCAGAGGCCTTAACACCAGCTCGTACCTGAGCTGGCTCAAGTTCGCCGATTGGAGGCGCACCTAAAGCAGCTGCATCTTTTAGGAATTTTAAAGCGATAGGATCAAGAGTCACAACGATAACCTTTCATACAATTTGTTAGTTAGCAGGAAGTGATCATAGTCGCTGACACAGTCGTTGGTCATAATTTCATCGTACAATTACTCTCGATATCTAAGTCATCAAAACTCACTTAAGGAAAATTATGGCCACTCTTAACATTGAGGCACGGCTGGCAGAATTTATCACCAGTACCGAACTCAGCTCGATAGAATTTACTATTCAATACGAGGCTAAACGGACACTTGTCAATCTTCTTGCCGTCTCACTATCAGCATCACAGCACAGCACAGCATCAGCACTTTTTAATTTAATCGATGAAGAGGGTGGGAATTCACGCGCCTCTATTATTAGCAAAAAAAGTAAAGTAAGTATTTATCAAGCAGCGTTTGCCAATGGATATCTTGGCCATTTGCAAGACTTTGATGACACGCACTTTCCTACCGTACTCCACCCATCTGCCCCTGTATGGCCGGCAGTTCTGGCCGTGGGACAAGCACTGAATTCATCAGGAGCTTCAGTGCTAGAAGCCGGAATCATAGGTCTTGAAATAGCTTGCCGTGCTGCAATGTCAGTCCATCCGTGGCACTATGACATGGGTTGGCACATTACCGGAACTGCGGGTGTTTTTGGAGCTGCAGCCGGAGCAGCAAAGCTGCTTGGTTTAAGCGAAACTGAGACAATTCAAGCACTCGGGCTAGCTGGAACTCAATCAGCCGGTATCCGTGAAACATTTGGTACAGCTGGAAAACCTATGCATGCGGGACACGCCGCCGCATCTGGTGCGAATTCTGCATTACTGGTGAAGAAAGGATTCAGTGGTCCAACTACCATCTTTAGTGGTCGTCGAGGTTGGTGGACTGTCTATTCACCTAACGGACACGATAGTCAAAAACTCGTCGCAGGATTCGGAGAAGATTGGGAGTTATTAAACAACGGGTTGAAACCATACGCAAACGGAGTTGTCTCCCACCCTATTCAGGACGCCGTGATTAAACTACGCGAAGAAAATCAATTATCTCCAGAACACGTCAGAAGTATCGACCTAAAGGTAAATCCACTGGTCTTCGAACTAATGAATCGACCAACTCCAACGACTGGACTAGATGCCAAGTTTTCGTTTCAGCATTGTGCCGCTGCGGCATTAGTTGACGGAGCCGGCACGGACGCACAATTTACTGATGAGCGGGTCCTCGACAAAGAGATTAGCAATATCCGCGATTTGGTGACAGCGTCGATAAATACTGAATACGCTGAAAATCAAGCTGAAGCTACTATCACCACCAAACAAGGAAATATTTACACGACAGAAGTTAAGCATGCGACCGGCTCACCTTCCAACCCGCTTACCGATATTGATTTAGAACAAAAATACCAGCGGCTAACAGAAGGGCTAATAGGTTCATCTCGAAGCCAGAAACTATATACATCGACAATGGCACTGGACACAATTGCAGATATTAACGAAGTAATGGAACTTTGCGAAACATTAGTCTAAATGGCGGCTAGGCCTCAGCCAAACTGTGCAGAAGCAATTCCTTCAACTCCGTAAATTTTGGAAGAGTTAACGTTTGTGTAGATCTTGGGCGGGGAAATTCAACTTCAACCTCCGCAAGAATTTTACCTGGGCGATTTGTCATCACAAGTACACGATCTGCCAGCATTAACGCTTCGTCAACATCGTGTGTAACCAGTAATAATGATCTCTGGTCCAAATCTAAAACCCTTTGAAGCCAGTCATGCATGTCACGGCGAGTGATAGCATCGAGAGAACCAAATGGTTCGTCAAGCAGAATTATATCTCGAGGCATTAGAAAGGTTCTGAGCAGTGCTAACCGTTGGCGCATACCACCCGATAACTGGGAAGGCCATGATTCTTGGAATCCATCCAATCCAAACTGCTTGAATAATTGTGGTAATTTCGATTCAATTTCCTTTTTATCTACTCTTGCTAATCTCGCTCCGAGCATTGCATTTTCCTGTACATTCAGCCATGGCAACAAAAGATCTCGCTGCGGCATGTAGGCAGTAGGATTGGAATCAGCAAGCTTATGCCCTTTTATAAAAACCTCACCTCCAGTCGGGTGAATTAACCCTGATAAAATACGTAGTAACGTGCTTTTGCCGCACCCGCTTGGGCCAACAACGGCCACAAATTCACCTTTCATAACTGAAAAGGAGAGATCGTTAATCGCTAAAATAGTGGGAGATGAGACCTTCCCACTATTTTGATTAAATTGATGAGTCAATCCTCGAACATCTATAGCATTCATATTCAGAATATATTAGTCGGGAAGGAATTCATTCGTCCATGCACTTGCCAAATCTGGCGCTAGCTCCAAATATTCTGCCTCTAAAAGAAATGAAGTGAAGTCTTGCCATACCGATTCGTCTTGGGTCCCCCAAGCTATGTCACCGTCACGATATTTATCTGCATGATATTCAGTAGCGAGTTTCACCAAGGTTGAATCAAGTTCTGGAGCCAACGCCAAGAGAGCTTCAGCAGAGTCACTTGGACTCTTCATAGCTTCGTTGTAACCTTTGCTTGCGACTTTCAAAAAATCTTTTACTAGCTCTGGGTTATCCGTAGCCAGCGAGTCACCCGTTATCAAAATTGGTGTATACCAGTCTGGAATACAGTTTAAGTAATCAATGAATCTAAGAGTCGTTACATCGCGGCCAAGAAGCTCTCTGGAACGAATTACACCCCAGCCTTCAAACTCCCAGACAAAGTCAAATCTGCCAGCCTCCATGCTCTCTACAGCAGGGACGTTACCAACTTCGACAAACTCAAGTGTGCTCGCGTCGCCACCGTCACAAGTCACTAAGGTTTTGATAAGATGCGTTTCAAGAGCACCACCCCAGCCTCCATACAATTTACCTTCCAACTCTCGCGGTCGCGTAACCCCAGAGGAGTTCAACAACATTAGGCTTGAGTCATTATGAGGAACCACTGCAGCTACCGATAATGCCTTAATACCCGCATTCCGTGCGGGGAGCAAATATTCAGAATACGAGAAACCAAAATGTGCAGTACCTGCTCCTACTGCTGCCTCAACTCCGACCGCAGCCGGTTCAATAATAGTCAGGTCAATCCCTTCATTCTCGAACCAACCTTTATGCTTGGCTAGATAGATACCTGCATGATTAGTATTCGGCGTCCAATCGAGCATAAGCGTTACTTCACGCATTTCCGCTGGGTCATCACTGCCACTGCATGCAGTAAGTCCCAACATCAACATACAAAACAAGCCGACATAGAGTGTCGTCCTTTTCCTGATATTCATTACTCGTATCCCTTCATTGACTTCATGCCTGTTTTCTTTTATTTATCTGCATACATAGCGCCCTCTGAGCTATGCCAAGGCATCGCTACCCGGGCAAGCCAGCGAACTAGTAAAAATAAACAAATACTTAAAAGAGCAATTAAAACGACAGCTACGAACATTTGATCTGTTCGGTAAGCTCGCTGTGAACGACCAATGAACAACCACAGGCCTGAAGTACCTCCGGCAAACTCACTAAATACAGCTCCAAGAATCGCATAAGTTGCTGCAATTTGGAGTCCAGAAAAAAAAGCCGGAAGTGCCTGAGGGATTCTCACCAATCTCAATAATTGCCAGCGTGTAGCACCCATAGATTTAAGTAATTCAAGTAATTCCTGGTCAGATCTCATCAACGCATCCGCCGTATTAATAGCAATTGGAAAAAAACAAACCAGCGTTACTATTCCAATCTTGGGTTGAATGCCAAAACCGAACCAAACAACAATTAGCGGAGCTAACACCATCATTGGAATATTTTGTGTGATAACGAGAATTGGTAAAAAAGCCCGTCGGATAAAGCCGAAACTTGAAATAAGGGCACCTACTATAGCGCCGACGAAAATCGCAAGAATCAAACCTCCCAGTGCTTCAGTAACAGTCGTTAGGGCGTGACCCAACAAAACGCTACGAAGACGGAAAGCTTCACCCATAATTTGGCTTGGCGCCGGCAAAATTCCTCGAGGAATATCCCAAAATTTAACCGCTACTTCCCAAAAAAAAATAATCAAAATAATCACCGAGATTGAGGGGGAAATATTACTTACGTGTCTCATACCACTGCTTACTTATTATTTCTATTGGTCTATCTGAATTTATTTGCAAGAGAATTCATATCACGCACGATATGAGCGCCTTTTATGTGAGCACGCATTGAATTTATACCTGATGATAGAGTTTCTCTGATCATTCCAAATAACCTCTCCGCATTTACCCCCGATAGAGAAGCAGATTCTGAGACGGTTATTTTCGTTGTGAGGTTCGTGGCTAGATCAAAAGGCACTCTAATTTCGAGTGAACTGTCTTGCCGCTTTCCTCCGCTCGAATTACCGAGTTCAGGTTTTTGGGGTTGTCCTTGATTAACAAGAATCTCAGCCAGTAATGGCCCCCCCAGCGGGAATTTTCTACTGATGTTTTAACTATACTACAAGAAAGTCTAATCTGGCTTCAAGAAATTGCTTCTATTTCAGCGAAAGACTAAAGATACTAAGATTAGAAATATATGAGTATTCAGTAAGTAGGTAGGCAATGACAAATAAATCAGCAGTTGTGACTGGATCAACAGGATTTGTCGCCGGGCATCTGATTGAGCAGCTAGTGCAAGAAGGATATAGTGTCACCGGCATAGACCTGAAAAAAAGAACCCAACCACCAGCACACTGGACAGAATTTACCGAAGATCTAAGAGACTTTAAAAAAATACGATCGATTCTAATGCAGGTCAAACCTGACATAGTCTTTCATTTAGCGGCTCAAACATCTGTAGCCGTGTCTTCAAGAGAGCCAATAGCTGACGTGGTTCAGAACGTTGAAGCGTCTGTGGGACTCACGCAAATAGTCACCGATATCGAAACGCCGCGTCTCGTCTTTACGTCAACTGGCGGTGCTATGTATGGGGAGGAATCTTCACTGCCGTATACAGAGCGCACTATTCAGAATCCCCAGTCAATATACGGAGTATCGAAATTAGCAGTTGAGAATTACATCCGTGTACTCACGAACCAATCCAGTACACAAGTATCCATTATTCGACCGGCAAATATATATGGACCCGAGCAAAGCCATCTAGGTGAAGCTGGCGTAGTCGCTATATTTGGCGCGCTCATGCTCGCCAATGAGACCGTGACAATATTTGGAACCGGTGAAGATACTCGCGACTATATTTTTGTGGATGACATAGTGGAGATCTTGATAAAAGCGGGTGTAGAGGATCCGGGTATCTGTCTTGCCGGAACGGGTGTTGAAACAAGTACCAATCAAATATTTAATGCGCTCAAAGAAATCACCGGATATAGCAAAATGCCAGTCTACCAGCCGGCTCGGGCGGGCGATGTTGCCCGATCATTTCTGTCTAGTGAGAAAGCACAACAACTCTGGGGATGGAAGCCCAAAACAGATCTTCAAAACGGGCTTACTCAGACAGTTACCTGGCTAAGATATAAAATTTAGTCTGGACTACTCCAGCACCAGTGGCGCATTTGGATCACCTGTCCACTCTGACATGGAACCATCATAGTTTCGTACTGACTCATTCCCGAGAAGTGCCAGAATGAAATGACCAAACGCTCCTCGTATACCAGATTGGCAGTAGGTGACTGTTTCACTGTCTGGATTGAGCCCCGCATCAACCAAGGTGCTTCGGATTTCTTCAAGAGGCTTAAATCGTCTAGCTGGAGGGCCCTGCATGAGGTGGCGCCACTCAAGATGAATCGCCCCAGGAACCCGACCGCTACGATCGTTACCACGTGTCTCGGTGCCCTCCCACTCTGCGTCCGAGCGGGTATCCCAAATAGCCGGCGCAGCATCTGAATTCACTCGGGTTTTTAATTCTTCAATCAGACATACCTGTTCCGACTGAACAGAAGCGTTAAACGATCCAGCCTCAGGTCTTGGGCTCTTTGAAGTAATAGGTCTGCCTTCATCAAGCCAAGCGTTAAAGCCTCCATCAACGACTTTGACATTCAAATGGCCGAAATATTGAAAAACCCACCATACACGAGCGGCATGAAGTGAAGCATTGTCATCATATATGACTACCGGTGTGTCATTGGAAATGCCCCACCGTCGAGCAAGTTTCTCAAAATCGCCTGCATCCATGACCAAATCGCTTCCCTTACCCTTTAAATACGGGTGAGCTACGCCAACCGCTCCTGGTATATGAGCGCGCCTGTAAGCATCTGGTTCACCCGCATCAATCAATACAAAGTCGAGGTTTTCCAGCTGGTTGGCCAACCAATCAGTAGTCACAAGCATTGAAGAATTTGTCTTAGTTGTCATTACGTACTCCATACTGGCTTTGCAAAGCCGATCACTCTGTCATTCTAACTACCTAAACGCTACGAATGAAGTTCTTTGAATTTAGCACTATTTTATTTTTTGGAATTCTCATCCGATGGAAGCTTATCTAAAATAATAAATTCAACGAAAATATGCTGTTTCCCGTCCACGCCGGGTCTCGGTTCTAAATGCGGGGTACGTAACGGAGTGTCACCACCAATAGCATGGCCAGCGGCCGCCCATATTTTTTCACTGCAAGTGTCTTTAAACACACCGTTACTTGCTTGATAGTTAATGCTTTTACCACGCGGGTCATCAGGCATCCAGTTCGCCAGACAAGTGCTCCCCTCTAACCGTGTATCAATCGCCCGAAGAGTTCCGTTCTCTAAGCCGATAACATAGAGTGGCAAATCCGCGACTTGGTCCACTTGGCCAATAGCAAATCTCTCTACTGGTCCTGCATCCACATACTTAACGACGATTTCCGTCTTATTGAATAAGCCCCAAAATACAACTCCGATAAAAAACAAGGATGTCAAAAACAAGGCCGACGGGCCCAAAGGCAATTTAGATAATTTACTCATATGTATATAACCTAGCTCGTTATTTCATTGAGTCCTAGCAACAATATTCACAGACTGAATTTTTTCGGCAGCGACAGCTGCATCGAGTGGGAGATCAGATCCTTCTCGGAGAGTCCGTTTCAGCGCCCGAACAACCTCTGAATCATACGTAGCCAATTTACGAGCCCATTCAATAGCAACGTCATCAATTTCTTCTATGGGAACAACTTGATGAACTAGTCCTTTCAAGTATGCAGCCTCGGCGCTGATCGGTAGTCCAGAAATCGCCATAAGCGCCGCATCTGATTGCTTCAGATGGCGGGAAATTGTTTGCGTTCCTCCAGCTGATGGAATATAGCCAAGTGTCACTTCAGGCAAAGCCAACTGACTATCTTCCGAAGCTACTCTCAGATCGCAGTAGAGAGACATTTCCAATCCAGCACCATACGTAAATCCGTGCAGCACACTTATCAAGGGTATGTCTAGTTCTGCCATTAATCCCCATAAATCTCGATTCAAACGAGCTTCACGAGATTCATGTAATGACGGAGAGCTTCCAAATTCTGATATATCTGCACCCGCAGAAAATCCCTTTAGGCCAATACCTCTCAAAATCGCACATTTAGCTGTTGGGTCATCTCTGAGTAATAAAAAAATCTGCCATAACTCATCGCGCATCGCAAGATTGATGGCGTTTATTCGGTTGGGGCGATTTAGTGTGATTGTGTACACACCTAATTCGTCTCGATTGAGTTCTACATATGGGCCTATATCATTCGCGCCAGACATAAATTCAAATTAGTTTCAAGCCCAATCAGGCTTTTTAATAGGTGAGACCTCTGAACGATCGTGCTGGCCCTGAACTTCACTATTAATTTTTTCAGCAAGATGATTCATTAGCACAGATCCGGGCTTCATATCATTTGTTTGCCAGTGTGTCAGCGCGTACTTATCTTCCGCTGTCATATCGAGATCATTCAGGCTAGTGATAACTGCCTCAAACATCTGGTGGCATTCGTCTACAGTAAATTCAACTTTCATTTATCGTACTCCTTGATAAATTGGCATTTTTTTCACTAACGCTCGAGAGTTTTAATCTTTCCTCTTTGACGAATCATTCGGCGAGTATTGCCGTCAATGAAATTTCCCACGGCCTCGTTCAACTCAACAGCAAAGTCATTAAGGCTACTTGATCCGATATTGTGATCTCGTCTCCAACCTCTAATTAATTCCTTCCCATCAGTTGATAAATCAAGATGGTCCAAGATTTGGGATGTCACTAATGCCAGAACGACATTTGTCTCATCAGTATTCAGCACAACGTTCATTAATACCCCCACTATTTGCGGTTCACGATAATGTATTGTCGTAAAGGATAGTACAGACCAGAGAAAAGAAAACCTATGCGCCAATAAGTCGCTTTTTTTATTCTTGGAATAAGATTATTTACCTTCGAAATGAGGCTGGCGTTTTTGCATAAAGGCGCTGACACCCTCAGCTCGATCAGACGTCGACTGTAGCAGAATCGTCAAATCTAATTCATATCGCAGGCCTTGCGCGAGAGTCATCTCACCTCCTCGATAAAGAGCCTCTTTAGCTGCTCTAATTGCCAAGGGTCCGCGAGTTGAAATAGTTTTCGCTAGCTCAAGTGCCGCATCGAAGGTGTCTTCTGAGAGCGAAGATACCAACCCAACGCGCAATGATTCATCCGAGCTAATGAGCTCGCCGAGCAATAACAGTCTAAGCGAACTTGAACGCCCAATTGCTCGAATAAGACGCTGCCCCGCACCACTGAGCGGCAAAAAACCGTCCGTAATTCCTTGCAAACCAAACAACGCTGAACTATCACATAGTCGAATATCTGCCGATACAAATAGTTCCATTCCAGGGCCAATAGTTTTTCCATCGGCAGTTGCGATAACCGGCTGTCGGAAACGTGATAAGAGGTCAATGCCCGCGACTAGATTAGAAATCTTACCCTGAATACTACTCC
Source organism: Dehalococcoidia bacterium (assembly GCA_963694535.1). Lineage (GTDB taxonomy): Bacteria > Chloroflexota > Dehalococcoidia > UBA2979 > UBA2979 > UBA2979. Next base: position 78,032 of record CAVODE010000001.1, on the reverse strand, counting down.
CCCGGGGCTCAGATACTAGATCCCACTCTGTCCCATACCGTTCAACGTTCTTCAATATAACAACATCAATATTCTCGTTATGCTCTATATTCTGGAGAGAATTAAAGAGCGACTCGGATTCAAAAATTCCACATGTGGATGTAGCTTTACTGAAGCTTACGATTGCAATCTGTTCGATAATTTTTATCTCTACACTCATTGGATGAGCGTAGCGCAGTGGCACCGAAAAGTCGAAAATTAGCATGGAATATAGAAAGGATTAATTCACGATGGATTTAAAACTCGAAAACAGTAACGTAGTCATCACAGGCGCATCCCGTGGTATCGGGAAATCAATAGCTACGGCATTTGCTGTGGAAGGTGCACACTTACTTCTTGTGGCGCGAAACCAAGAAATATTGGAACAGACAAAAAATGAATTAGAAGGAATAACTTCCTCCAAAATTGAAATTCTTGCCTGTGATGTAACCGAGGCGACTGCGCCGCTAGAAATTTTAGAATATACACAAGAACGATTATCAGGCGTGGACATATTAGTTAACAACGCAGGTGCGACTATTCGTAATATGGAGATCGAAGCAAATTGGCGAGCTTCGTTCGAACTCAATACGTTCGCCCCTTTGTTGATAATGGAGGCTTTGAAAGCTGAATTGATGAAATCTAATCACGCGGCCGTAGTAAATATTTCTTCAATCTTCGGTCGAGAGTATGGTGGACCTGCTCAATACCAAACGTCAAAGGCAGCGCAAATTGCATTGTCAAATGCCTACGCCCGCGATTGGGTGACTGAAGGAATCAGAGTGAACAATATTGCACCAGGATCGATTGCCTTTGAAGGCGGTTCCTGGGGGAATAGACTAATCTCGGATCCAGAGGGGATGGAAGAATTTATTCGCACTGAAATCCCTGGCGGTAGATTCGGCAAACCTGAAGAGGTGGCAGACGCAGTCGTCTGGCTGGCCTCGCCTAGAGCATCCTGGGTTATTGGCGCAACCTTACCAGTCGATGGCGCGCAGAGCAGAAGCGGCACGTAAGCTGTTGCACCCACGGGTGCAATCAGAGAGCATGGTAGAAGCAAAGGAGTCTAGTCGATGCGCTTTCAAAAACGTGACATGATCGGGATTTTATTCGCAATGACTGCTCCCATGCTCGCAATGTGGTTAGTCCTTTCCGCTTTCGATCTATGGAATTTTCATGACACATCAATGCTAGGAGCACTGCTTGGCGGGGTTGCTGTAAATATTGCAATTGGTGCAGGTATTCTTGGTGCATTTTCGCGCTTTATCAAGTCATGGGATTGGATTGGTGGTTTAGGTATCACCTTGTTTGCAGCCATCGCACTAGTCGTAGTACTGCAACGTGTAGGACACGGCTCGGGCTTACCTGCAAACCTTGTAAAAATACTCTGTGTTTTCCTTTTTCTTGGACTAAACATCAACATCATTGTTCAATTAGTAAGAAACGGAGTCGATCCGTGGCTTCTCAGAAAATCTAGTGCTCCATCTGAATAGCGAAAATCTGTCGATACAGTCCGGAAAATTATCATGCCGTTAACACCAATGACTAGCCAAATGGTTCTCCTCCATCTTCTCGCAGCATGGATGAGTGAGAAATTTTACAGAACTTTTCGACCATCGGATCGGCCGGCAAAAAATGCGGAAGAGATTGGGTTTGACGCACTAATCACTCAACGGAACCGAACGATCGGAGTATTCATAGCTGAACTGTGGACCGCGGCTGAACATGCGACAATAACCGATCAACTTGGTGGCTTGCTCACTGACGACATGGTCTCTGATGAAAGTATCGAAGAAGGCGCGTACGCAGTTTGGGTCCCTCCAAAGGTCCAACTGCCGTCGACCGAACCGTACATATCTGAATTAAGACTACAACTCCTGAAAGGAATGCGTGGAATTTCAACTGATGAGCGAAGAGAAATTAGGATACCTCGAGTCGTAACACTCGCAAAGCTTGAAAATACGGGCGCCTACATGTCCGTTACAGGAGGTTTTTCTACAGAATGGCTTGCTTTGTCTGACGGTGTACAAGGATCGTTTCATTTAGATTCTCATAAAATATCGAGATTACCAAAAGAGCGAGCAGAACTAGAATCCATGATGACTCAGATACGAGATAGGGCGATGCTCCTGCGCGAAGGCGAACTAACTGAGTTAGACATCTTTGATCATTGGACTATTTCGCACCTGCCCGAAACACTAAAATCAGGAGTGGCTGTTATTTCACCACCACCTGAACTAGATCCCCATGATGGAACCCCAGTCCGACGAGATCTCCGAAGGTTATTAAAACAGGTACAACAATCAGATATGTCGACCGTTGATATGAAAGTACTGGTGGTCACCACTGCCGTCACTCATATAGATCAGGAACTAGTCACCACAGCGATAAAAGGAATGAGCCCTTCCATGTATGGAATGCTCGATCTAATCGTGGTTGTCGCTGATGGGGAGTTACGACAAGTCCTGCAACCTCGATCACTTCCGTGGAGTGCCAGCTAAGGTCCTAAACAAAATCTTGATAGACCGATGTCTCAAATTTCTCAAAGAGAGAGAGCGCTGATACGTCCATCCATGGACGAAGTTGGGAAAGAAAAACACCACCAATATTTCTCTCAGGGTCTATCCAGAAGTATGTATTAAATATACCTGACCAACTCAAGGATCCCGGAGATCGGCCGGTTGGAGTTTTTTGCTCATTAATTTGGAACGTAAGCCCCCATGTCTTTTTTAATCCCGGGAAAAATTCTGCGTCGTTGGCAATATTTTTGTCAGCCGACATGAGCATCTCTACTCGATTATCTCCCATCGCATTCTGCGTCATAAGTTTGATGGTATCAGGCTTAAATAATTCAAAATTAGCTGCCTTGCCATCATTCAGAATCATTCGAATAAATCTCATATAGTCGCCGAGGGTCGAATACATGCCACCACCGCCACCCCAATATTCTCGATCTAATATCGCGACATGCTCGTTGGCCTCAAAGCCTTTATTGATTTGAGGTGTATGAACCGATGCCATTCTGGATTTCATTTCGTCTGACGGGAAGTATGTCGTATCAAACATGCCCAATGGATCAGTTATATACATTTTGATATATTCATGAAGAGTAATGCCGGTTACTTCTTCGAGTATCAATCCTGCCCAATCTATACTGACCCCGTATCCCCACTTCTCACCAGGGTCAAACACCAAAGGAACTTTCAAAGCTTTCTTTTTCCCAGTAGACATTCTGGGATGCCGTGTGGTCGATAGGTACTGATCTAGAAGGACATTACACCAATCCGAGCTGAAACCAGAAGTGTGCGTTAGTAGATGGCGCAATGTTATTGAACTCTTAGGTGAGCGGGTAACCGCCTCACCAGTTGCACTAAACCCTTCCAATACTTTGACTTCCCCCAGATATGGAATAATCGCGCTAGCAGGTGTATCCAGATCTAAAATCTTTTTTTCAACCAGCTGCATAATTGCAGCTCCTGCAATTGGTTTGGTCATAGACGCAATATTGAAGACAGTATCGACTGTCATCGGGCTAGAAGTACGAGTCGATCGCATTCCGAATGCAGCCTCATATTGAGTAGATTCGCCTGATGTCAAACCAACGACAAGCCCGGGAATTTTTCCCTCACTGAGCGCATCTTCCAGATCAGCCTCAAATCGACCTAACATTTAAGTTGTCTCGAAACAAATGTTAGCTATCCGATCGAGACATCATTGTAGAATAACCACCAAACGCAACAGTCGTAGCTCTGGCGTGCTCTTCAACATGAACGTTAATACAAGATGGCTTCCCACTTTCAGCAGCGCGTTCCAAAGCATTGTGGAGATCGTTCGGATCAGTTACTAACTCGCCGTATCCACCGAGTGCCTCAACCACTTTGTGATATTGCTGGCCAAAACCCAAACTTCTACCAGGTGTGGTGTTGTCACCACCAGTCCAACCACCATTATTGCTGACGACGGCAATAACCGGAAGGTTATGACGAACCATCGTATCAAATTCCTGGATATTCATTAAAAAAGATCCATCGCCGACAAACGCAACAACCTGACGTCCCGGCGCAGCAACTTGGGCACCCATTGCAAAAGGTATTCCTACACCCATACATCCATTTGGTCCGGAATTCAATCTCGCACCCTCAACAAATGAAGGAATCCATTGTCTTCCGAAGTTAAGTGTCTCCATACCATCAACTGAAATAATTGCATCTCTATCAACGAAGTTAACTATCTCCTCAGCTACCCTCAGCGGGTGTATCGGAGTCTGATCGCTCTCCGCTGACATCCGGCTTTGTTCACGCTTTCGATCATCAAGTTCGGCCAATTGTGCTCGCCAATTATCGGACGTTCCAATCCCTGCATCTTTTGCTGCTGCTGTTAACTTAGTAAGTGCAACACGGGCATCTGCAGCTATTGGAACGTCGACTGGACGGTTATGTCCGAGCTCGCTCGCATCTACGTCAATATGAATAACCTTTACATCAGGAGCAAATCGAGGTGCATGTCCAAATGAAATAATGAAGTTAAATCGAGTTCCCACCACAACAATTACATCTGCTTCTCGAAATGCTTGTCCACGAGCTCCCAAATAGGCCAAATCATGATCTTCTGGAACAATACCTCGAGCTTGAGGGGTCGTAAAAAAAGGAATCTGAGTAGCCTCAACGAACTCTCGCAGCTGGTCCCCAGCTGCTGACCAAAATACTCCCGAACCAGCAATGACAACTGGTCTCTCTGCTTTGGACAGAAGTTCAATTGCTTTTTCGATTTCACCCTCATCAGGGTATGGACGCGGGGCCGGGGTTCCACCTTTTGGAAACCATACAGATTCCTGCTCAACTCGGCCGTATAGAACCTCGCCCGGAAGATCGAGATATGTCGGACCCGGCTTGCCGGTGATCGCTTTTCGACGAGCCATGTTGAAATATTCTGGGAGCCGATCTGTATGATTCACTCGGGCAGCCCATCTTGTTACTGGTCGCGCCATGGCTAACTGGTCATACTCCTGAAACGCATCAGTGTCATGAGAGCGTAAAGATGCGGATCCGCCCAATGCGATAATCGGAACACAGTCAAGATAGGCGTTTGCCATGCCTGTTAGTAAGTTGGTAGTTGCGGGTCCTGATGCCGCTAGGCATACACCCGGCTGACGCTTAACTCTGGCGTAGCCGTGAGCAGCAAATGACGCTCCCTGTTCATGTCGGCAATCAATAGTTCTTATACCCTGATCCGCAGCGAATCCAGCTACCTCAATAATCGGGCCACCCATTATATAAAAGAGATCTTCAACACCTTCATCTCTCATTTGACGTGCCAACAATTCAGATCCACTAATTCCGCCTGGAGCAGTACTCATATTCTATTTCCTCACCTATATGTATATTTTCAAGATGGTAGCTCTCAACGCTCTCATTGTGTTGTTTTAACAAAATCATCGACATCAAGTAACCGGTTCCAACTTATCCTGTACAACTCCTGATTGTTTGAGTTGTTCAATTTCATCCTGACTCAAGCCTGCAATCTCTTCACAAATTTCTATCGTATGTTCTCCAAAAAGTGGTGCAGGTCGTCGGATTTGAGCTCTAGTTTCACTAAATTTCCAGGGAAATCCATCCCATCGGTAATGTCCGACATCTGGATGCACAATGTCAACAAAGTAATCTCGGGCGAATAAATGCGGGTCTGACACTATTTCCCAATTCTGCAAGACAGGCCCTGCGCTTATTCCTCCGTCTTGGAGAATTTTAGTTGCTTCATTATGATTAAGTCCTGCCGCCCACGATGAGATCAATTCGTCAATTTCTTCATGAAATTCTTCACGTACAGATATGTCAGCAAATTTAAAGATGTAAACCGCACTCAGCTCATCTTCAAAAATAATCCGACATAAGTTGACCCAATCCGTATCCGTTTTACATGCAATTGAAATCCAACAATCATCACCGACCGTCGCATATACACCCTGAGGCGCCCATCTACTTGACTTATTGGCCACTGGCACCATGACTTCATTTCGGATCTGAAGGTTCATAATTGATTCTGTACTGAACATAATTCCAGATTCTTGAAGCGACATATCAATGAAACGACCTCCTCCGTCATTAGCTCCACTATCTCGAGAAAAAAGTGATGCCACAAGACCGATCGCCCCATGTGTGCCGCAGATGGGATCAGCGTAAAAAGAGCCCGATGAAAAAAGAGAATCTTCGGAATATCCAAGCCTTGCAACAAATCCGCTCGAAGCCTCAATATTTGAGCCATATGCCAAATATTGCATTTCTGGGCCACCTAGTCCCATGCCTGACATCGAACACATGATTAGTTCCTCATTGCGATCACGAAGATTCTCATAGTCAAGTCCAAGACTTGGAAACACCCGCGCACTGTTGTTTTCGAGCACGATATCAGATTTCTCTACGAGGTCTAAAAATAAATCGCGACCAGCTGGATCAGATAAATCGACTCCAAGATCACGTTTATTTCGGTTCAGTAGATTGAAATAGGCGGCACGGTTATGAGCAGTGTCCCAACTCTGTTGTCCGGGATAGGTCACAGCCCTAGTAGCTGGCTTCTTCGCAACTTCAATCTTTATGACATCTGCACCCAAATCACCAAGGTGTCTTCCAGTTAAAGGGCCTGCCCAGTTAGCAGTAACCTCAAGAACACGTACCCCTGACAAAGGCAGCTCAAGGGAGCTCACAGACTGACTATAAACTCTGGGCAGGCGGTCCTCTAGTTCTAAATCCTGGTGCTCCCCTAGATGAGGAGCGCGCGATGCTGGTCCCAGTTCCACGTCGCTGAAATTCCACGGCGGGCCAGGTATCTCGATTTTGCCGACAGGTGAATCGACTGTTCGCCAAAATTCTCTGGCTCGAAGTTGCGGGCTATTTCGTAAGTCCTCAGCATCATTAACCGGAGTGACCGCAATTCTAAGCGCTTGAGCCTCATGATAAATATCCTGCTTCTTCTTGTTTTTTGCCCAGTCAGCAAAAGCTGCTCGATATTCTGGAACAGCATCTCGGAATTCAAGCATTGAATCAAGTCGAGGGTCATCAATTAAATCTGGTCGCTCAATCATTGCAAAAAATTGAGGATCCGGACGAGGCATCCAAAATACATGTCCATCTAAACATTTTGTGATCCATGTATCTTTTCTAGATTGAATTACTCCCTCGTGAGTCCATGAACTTGTCAGCCAGGAATGTGCATTGAGCATGCTTTCAAAAGTTGAGACCTCGACCGTCTGCCCCCTGCCTGTCTTTAACGAGTGATATGCGCCTGTCATAACCCCAAATGCGAGTTGCATACCCGCATGAAATTCACCCTGGAATCCAGGGGCCAGCAATGGCTCCCGTTTTGGATCGCCTGAGAAATACATGTAGCCGCCCATTGCATAGTCAACTATTTCGCTCGAAGATCTGTCCGAATAGGGGCCGTCCGTACCAAAAGGCGTATGAACACCTAACACTAATTCTTGATTTTTATCTCTGAGAGCGACTTGTTGATCTAACAAAGCTCTATCAAACTTAGTCGAGCTTGATAGAAGCACAATATCAACAGCTGAAACAAGATTATCTAACCGCTCAACATCAACGGTTTCCTGAAAATCGATAACAATTGATTCTTTCCCCACGTCGAGCGCCAGATGTAATCCGCCGGCCTCTGTATCGCCTGGTGCAGTGAGTGGGAAAGGTCCAAGTGCTCTCAGCCCAACACCAGTCGCGTCTTCTACTTTAATGACACGAGCGCCAAGATCACCAAGCAATCGACCCGCGTACGCGCCAGCAACTCCGTCAGATATTTCGAGCACCCGCAGTTCCGACAACGGTCTCTTGTCTGAATTACGGCCTATATGTGACATACCGACGTCCCGTGTCCAACGGCTATCGAGCCGTGTATCCGCCATCAATAGGCAGAGCAACTCCGGTCACAAAAGATGCGTCTGAACTTGCGAGGAAAGCTGCAGCGGAGGCTATTTCCTCCGGCTCACCTAGCCGCCCCATCGGATGCAAGCTCTCTAAAAATTCTTGGCCGCCTTCACGATCACGCATACCTGCCGTCATCGGTGTAAAAATGTAACCTGGGCACAATGCGTTCACTCGGACATTCTGCTTACCGTATATCACTGCAAATTGGCGAGTAAGACCCACGACCCCATGCTTAGCTGCCGTGTACGCCCCGGGACCATCGCTGGGATTAATGTCGGCAGGTTTTACTGCACCCGAACCCCCAACTAACCCATTGAGGCCAGCCACTGACGCTGTGTTCACGATCGAACCACCGCCTCTCTCGGCCATCATCTTGCAACCATGCAGTAGTCCGTAGTAGACCCCACTAAGGTTCACTGCAATCGTCTGATCCCAGCCTGCACCACCACCTACTCCAGCATTATTCATAAGTACATCAATAGATCCGAATTCAGAGATTGTTCTTTCCAATGCATCCTTCACTGCATCAGAATCTGTCACGTCCAATACCACTGCGGCTGATTTACCACCATGCTCAAGTACTTTTGCAGCAGTGCTCTCAGTGCCGTCCTGATCGATATCTGCACAAAGAACTGCGCAGCCTTCATCTGCTAATCGGAGCGCCATCGCACGACCAATCCCTGACCCAGCACCGGTCACCAACGCGCTCATTCCATCATATCTATTCATAAGTATCTCCAACCTTTTTTCTTTTATTCGTCGCCACAGGCGCACTATACTCCGACCTGAGAAACCTGTTTAGGTTAACCATAAAATACGAACTTGAAAACTTATGAATTTTTTTAAATATGACTGAAATAAAGACTCCACTCATAATCGAATCCGAGCGCGGAAACATATCTTGCGTCTGGCAAGCAGCTGAAATAAATGAACTACATACCGCGGTTCTTTTTATTGGTGGAGCCGATGGCGGATTCATGGGTCCATCTGACATTTATGAAGCTCTGTCCAAATTATTTATCCCATTACAAATTGGAGTGCTCCGAGTAGATTACAGAATTCATCAGTTCCCGAACGACGTCGAACAAGGCGCATACGACGCTCAACAAGCTACTTCGTGGTTGATGTCACAAGGTTATGAAAAAATTCTGATAGTTGGTCACTCATTTGGCGGCGCAGTGGCTATTGAAACTGCTGCTAAAAACCACAACATTCGAGGAGTTATCGGCCTCGCATCCCAGACAGCAGGTGCAATGAATATCACGTCGTTGGTTGATACCCCAGTGCTTCTAATCCATGGTGATTCAGACACAAGACTTCCAGTCACGTGTTCAATAATGCTTTATGAAATGACCTCAACTCCGTGCGAGCTCGCGATACTGGAGGGTGGTACTCATTCTCTAAGACAAGTATCTAAATCAGCCACGAAGCTCATTCTAGACTTTGTGAAAAATCATATTTGAGCCACAAACATCAATCAAAGGTCCACGTCCCTTGGAAATCAAACATAGTATTTACTGCGGCGCTGAATTCTGAGCGAACAAGCGCAAGTGAAACAGGATGCAGTATCGGGATAATCACGCCTTGCTCAATGAGATAGTTATGAGCCTTGGCATATTCAGAAAGCCGCTCGTCCCTGTTATTCGCCATATCAGCAGACTGCAGAAAAGAATCATACTTATCGTCCGAAAAATTTAAAAAATTTTCATCAGAATCAGTCGCAAATGGGTGCAACCAGTTTGCTGCACTTGGATAATCAGCCTGCCAACCACCAATCGCTAATTGATAACGCCCAGTTTTTAAATCAGCAAAATATTCTTCTGCATTTTCTGGTCTCAAGTTTATTTGAAGAGGTAACTTTTGCTCCCATAACTTCTTGAGCTCGACCGCAAGCTCTGCGTGGAGGGGATTTTCCAAGGAATAAAGCAATTCGACATTAATGCCTTCAGCATTTTTTCCTCTTGCCCAGTAGTCTGTGGCTAGCTCTTTCGATCCAGAGAGCGCTAAGCCAGCCGAATTGTCACTGCCACTAATACCCTCCGGAATCCATGAATTCGTATAGGAGTGACCTCTCTGGATTTCTACTGAAAGCATATCTAGAAGTTCTCGTTTATTAAGATTCAGGGCTAGTGCTTTCCGTGAATCGACTTGGGAAAAAAACATTGATTCGCTATTTACAAACACGCCATACGTGATGTGTCTAGTTTTTACAGAAATTTCACCTTCAGAGGGAATCTGGAAATCAGAAGATAGTTGAGATGCGATTAGGTTAACAACATCAACTTCGCCGTTCAAAAAGCCTTCGGTAGCGTCACTGAAACTGTCATAACCTACAAATTCAAGCTCCTGAATCTCATGTGCAGCAATATTACCAATCTGATCGATCCACTGGTCGTTAGACACTAACGTGACCCTACTATCTTCCCATGAGCTAATTTTGAACGGGCCATTAGAAAAAAAATAAGTTCCTCCGTCTGAAGACCCACTGCGAATCGGAAAAAATGGAAGAAGAGCTGAAAGCGTCAAGAACTCCGAGCTCGACTCTCTGAGCTTAAGCACTAACGTTCGATCATCTAAAACGATGCTCTGTTCTAAGTCAATATTGCTAAAGAGTTCCAGTAACCCTGGTTTAGTCTCTTTAACGGTATCGTAGCTATTTAACGTGTCGAGAATTTGTTGAGCGGTCACTGGCTCCTCGTTAGACCACTTCAAGTCTTGAGCCAAAAGAAACGTATAAGTCAATCCATCAGAAGAGATACCCTCGTTCTCTTTGCTCGGTAGCACCATAATCATTTCAGGCCGCAGTCGGCCCGATGGTTCAATTCTCGAAAGTCCAACGTATAACTTACGTAAAAATATTTCTTCCAGTAAAAGATCAGTACTTACTTCCGATAAAAACTTGCTCGGTACAGCAATTCTAAGCGTTCGTACCGTCGCTTCGGTGGTCGCTTCGGTGGTCGCTTCGGTGGTCGCTTCGGTGGTCGCTTCGGTGGTCGCTTCGGTGGTCGCTACGACATTATTCTCCTGCACCTCGGCTATAGAATCTTGTGAACAAGCCATAGCAAAAATTAAAAGAGCAGTCAAAAAAAACGAAGACACCAAAACATAAAATTTATCTATCGTCATACGATCCAATTTAAGCCATTTTACACCGTAGTCTCAAGTTAGTAGTTAGGCATGGTTCACAATGGAGCCGTCAACAACAAGTAATTCAGCGTTGACGTACTCTGCCTCGTCCGAAGCCAGATACACGACGGCGCCTCGTAAATCGGCAGGAGTTCCCAGTCGGCGCAAGGGAATATATTTCTCAAGCACCGATGATAGATCTGTATCATTTTGAGGGCCTGGCGTGTCTTCATAGAAACCAATTCCAAGTGCGTTCACAGTCACTCGGTCCTTAGTTAACGGATCGCCGCTCCCCCACTCGATTCCCAATGATTTGGTGAATCCTAGTACAGCCCCCTGAGATGCACCAAAAATAGCGCAGTTCGGAATTCCACGATCATGTAAATTAGATACAAGATTAATTATTCGACCCTTGCCTCTGGCAACCATGCGTTGACCGATAACCTGGCTCGCCACAAACACGGATGTGGCATTCCTGCTCAATTCCTGATTCCACTCAACGAGAGTTGCATCAAGCACCGGTTTAATGTTGGCAAAATGAGCACCATTGACAAGGATATCGAGAGGCCCCAATGCCTCCTCCAAATCACTAATAGACGATTCAACTCGGGCAACGTCCGTCAAATCTAACGTGAGACACGTCCCCTCAAGACCAGATGCTGCCCAGCATTCGTTCAATATCGAATTTGCTTCGACTTCTTCAGTCTTATCAGTGCTCAACGTCGTCACTGAGACTCTCGCGCCTGCTTCCGCTAATGCCACAGCTAGTGCCCTCGCCAGTGGAGTCGTAGCTCCACCTACTAGTGCGTGTTTCCCAGATAGATCGAAATATCGCTTTTGAAAATATGGATTCTTTTCACCTTCCGGTGTAATAGGAAATACTTGATTACTCATAAAATTCTCTCCAATAACTTACGATTCAGACTGTGGAATAATTCCAGCTGGTGTGAGGCCAGCTGCTATAGAACCACCGTCCATTAAAATTGTTTCTCCACTGAGATAATCTGATGCAGTCGACGCTAAAAATACGGCTAATGGTCCCATCTCTGGCATGAATCCGATACGACCAGCTGGTTGTCTACTCCCTAATTGTTCGAGCATTGCCTCATCGTCAGTTTTAGGAAATAGGCCCGGAGCAATACATGAAGCGCGAATGTTATCCCTTGCATAAGTCATTGCAAGTGCCTTTGTTAACTGGATGACACCACCCTTTGCAATCGGATACATAAAATTATTACGCCCCCCTCGATAACCCCATCCAGAAGTGACGTTGATTACTCTCCCACCACCATTGTCTAAATAATGAGGAATGATCGCCCTAGAGCAATAAAATGCTGAATATAAATTGCTTTCGATCCCACTGTGCCAGTCCTCGTCAGTGAGCTCAGGGAGTGTTTTCCCGCGCCCAGAGCCACCCAGTCCAGCATTATTGATCATTAAGGTTATACGGCCCATTTCTTGAATAGCCTCAGCAACTATTTCATTCACTCTGGTTGAATTTGTGACGTCGCCGCCAGGGATTCCAAAGTACCTCCTGCCGCGCGAACGTATCTCATCACCAACACTTTCAATAGGTTCAGGCCGTCGACCCACACCCACAATGTCGCAACCTGCATCGGCCAGAGACAAGGCCATTTCACGTCCCAGACCGGTTCCCGCGCCAGTAATAATTGCCGCTTGACCTGTTAAATCAAACTCATCAAGAATGCCCATACTAGATACCTCTTTATTCTACATTTTGGCTAATGGAAGGAGCCTATCACGAGTCAAAGACAATCACAGCATCAGAAAGACTTAAAATAGATGAATGGCCCAACACGGTTACGTTTATCTTATTCAAGGACCAAGAGAAGCCGGCAAGGATCTCTTTAAAATTGGTCGAACGATTAATCCCAAAACACGCTTTTCGAACTTGCAAACTGGATCGCCAGTGTTATTAAGGTTAGTGAAAATCACTAAGACGAAAAATCCTAAAGAACTCGAGCGATATCTTCATAGATATTGCGCGGAAATGCGGATTCATGGGGAATGGTTTGCTCTAGGAAAAAGTGATGTTCGTTCTGTGAAAAGAATTATGCAAAAACATGGAACCAAGTCCGGCAAGAAAAGACTTGTCGCATTGCTAATTTTGTTTATAATCGCGATAGGATATTTTAATATAGATACTTCAACACTAGAGCTGTACTAACAGAGAAAGATATAATCCAATGCCCACCCAACTGCCTTCATTTTCTTTGCCAACGGCTGGTGCTACGAGAACACAAAATGCTTACTCCTTTCCTTCGGGAAGGCCAACCCTGCTTTGTTTTGTTAAGGAAGATTGTCCAACAACAAGAATTTCCATGCCCCTACTGCAAAAGGCATTCGAAGAATTCAGTGACGGAGTCGATATCGTTGCGTTGGCGCAAAATGGAGATGATGACCTGGTCCTCACAGAGGAATATTCGATGACACTACCTTTTCTGGATGAGTCCACGCTAAATACCTCGTACGCATATGAAATCGAAACTGTCCCCACTTTAGTCCTAGCAACTCCTGATGGAACTCCGACTCGCACATTTGTGGGTTTTGGACGAGACGACTGGAAAAGTTTATTCGAGGACTTAGCCAAGATAAATAAAAGTACTATGCCGGAAATTGACTGGGATATATATCCTGAATCAAGACCTGGATGTGGCTCAAAATCTCTGGAGCCTGGGATTTTTGAACGACTGAAAGCCGAGTCAGAAGGATCGCCAATCAGGGCGCGCAGGGTCGAAGTTGCACTTCACGACGATGTCCATGAATTTATGTATCAACAAGGCCTGACCGATGGACTGCCTGTCATCCCCCCCACCCCTGAGCGTGTCATTCGAATGCTAGATGGAACAAAAAGAGATTCACAAGATACTGTGGCAATTGTGCCTCCTAACTTGGCTCCGGTGACCGTTGAAAAAATAGCAATAAATTCGGTAATGGCAGGCTGCCTACCTGAATATCTCCCAGTAGTTATTGCAGCGGTAGAAGCTGTGTGTAATGAAGAATTCAATGCACACGGGGTCGGCGCTACCACTATGGGTGCCACTCCTGTGCTGGTGGTCAATGGGCCGATTCGACAACGAATCGGAATGAATATGGGACTGAACGCTCTAGGCCAAGGGAACAGAGCTAACGCTGCAATCGGGCGTGCGGTGAGACTGATACTCAGAAATGTCGGTGGCCAAAGGCCAGGCGAGACTGAACGATCTACTCAGGGATCGCCTATGCGGTATTCAACCTGCTTTGCGGAGTGGGAAGAAATCAGTCCATGGGATCCTCTCCACGTGGAACGAGGCTTCAATAAAGATGAATCGGTAGTGACTGCTTTCGCAATGACCGGTATCGGAGTGGCAATCGATCAAACGTCGAGAACCGCTAAATCATTAGTAGGCTCCCTCGGTGTTCGAATGGAAGCCAACCATCATCCTAACTCTCACAATTATGGTGATTCGATGCTCGTACTATGTCCAGAACATGTGGCCACAATCTGGGAGGATGGTTGGTCAAAAGAACAAATTAGAGACCGAATCCAGAAAATTACGCAACGATCTGTGAGATCGCTGTTAAGAAATGAAGAAATAGGAGCTGGACTAGATCCCAACCAATTTGCTAATGCGTCCGAAGAAGAACTAAATAAAATGATCCCTAAATTTCGCAGCAACGAAAATATCCATATAATGGTGGCTGGAGCAGAAGCCGGTAAGTTTTCGGCCGTACTTGAAGGATGGGCAAGCGGACCCACTGGGTCCATCCCAACCAGCCGAAAAATTAATGACTGAAGTCAGAAAGAAGGTTTGTAGAATGTCACCACAAGATTTACCCACGACAATTCTGGATCCGACCGACGAAAGAGAACCAATCAAGCGAACTAGAACTAAAAGACCTGAGCATATCACTGGAACCGTTGGTCTCCTTGATATCTCTAAGCCTCGCGGAAATAAGTTCTTAGACCGGGTCGAAATACTGATTAGTAATCAAATGCCAAATGTAAAAATACAAAGATACATGAAGCCTACTTTTGCTAAACCTGCGCCTTACGAACTCAGAAGACAAATACTGAATGAGTGTAACTTTGTGATCGAGGCAGTCGCTGACTGAGGATCTTGTACAACGTGCAGTGTGCACGACACAGTTTGGTTTGAAAATAATGGAATCCCCGCAGTATTTGTGGCCACAGATGGTTTTGTCGATGCTGCGGTAGCTCAATCGACCTCATTGGGCATGCCTGACGTCAACAGGGTCTTTGTACCTCACCCAATGCAAGACCAAACAGATGAAGAAATGCATCAAAGAGCTAACTCTGTTATCGAACAATTGCTAACAGCGCTAATCGACTAACCAAGTCAGAAAGGCCTTCTCATTGCCCGCATTACCAACTTCTGGTCCGCTGAAAGGAATTCGTATCCTTGACCTCACCTGGATTTTATCCGGGCCGATGTGTACTCAGACTCTGGGTGACCTCGGAGCAGATGTTATCAAATTGGAGAGGCCTCCCTACGGAGATGTCGCTCGTACCACTATGCCGATGATCGATGGAGAATCCGGCTACTTCTTTTCTATAAATCGAGGCAAGAGATCGATCGCGGTTGATCTCACTACTGAATCAGGAAAAAGTATTTTCCAGGATCTTGTGAAAGAAGTTGACGTCGTGGTGGAAAACTTTACACCTGGTGCAATGAGCCGCCTTGGTCTCGGGTATGCCGACCTCAAAGACCTAAATCCAGGACTCATATACGCTGCCATATCCGGATACGGTCAGACAGGCCCACTTTCGGATAAGCCGGCCCTCGACGTAATTGTGCAGGGGGCTGGCGGAGTTATGTCCATTACGGGATATGAGGATTCAGAGCCAGCGCGAGTTGGATTTTCTGTCGGGGACGTAGCGGCTGGGCTATATTGCGCAGTTGGAGTTTTAGCTGCAATACACGAGCGTCATAAGTCTGGTGAAGGCCAACTAATAGATATTTCAATGCTTGACTGTCAAATTGCGGTGCAAACAAATGAATTTATGCGATATCACATAACGAAGGAAATCCCTGGACGCATTGGTACTCGACATCCTACTGCTGTGCCTTTCCAAGCATTCCCCACAAAAGATGGCTACATTGTCATTGCCCTCTCTTGGGGCATCTCAAATCAATGGGCACTTCTCTGTGTCGAACTTGATATCCCGGAACTTATCGATGATCCACGTTTTGAAACTGCTGCTGCTCGGAGTCGGAACCACAGTGAACTCGAGCCACTACTGAATCTAGCTTTTGCACAGAGAAATACATCCGACTGGGTTAACGCTTTACAAAAGTACGGAATCCCTTGCGGACCACTCAATAACATCGCAGAAACGTCCGCTATGCCTCAGGTCGCGGCCCGCGAGATGCTCCCTGAAATAGAACACAAAACTTTTGGACCCACGCCTCTAGCAAATACGCCAATAAAGATGTCGCGGACACCTGGTGGAATCAAAGGAACGGCGCCTGATATGGGAGAGCACAGTCGCGAAGTTTTATCTGAACTGCTGGGAATGAATGAAGGTCAGCTTGCAGATTTAATTAGTAATCAGGTTGTCTGGGAAGAAAGGCCTGAAGTCGAGCTTGGCTAGCTCGATGATATCGCACCGCCTCGGACACCAATATAAACACCCGATAGAATTACTCCCCCGACAACAATCTCAAAAATTGAAGGAATTTCATCAAGAAACAGCGCTGCTATCAAAGATGATCCTACAGGTTCACCAAGTATCGCCAATGCAACAATGGCAGCCGGCGCAAATCCCAAGGAATAATTTATCGCGTTATGGCCGATTAACTGTGGGACAAGAGCGAGTAAAAGAACAAAGATATACGTATTTACTTCATAATTAAAGGTTAAAGTTTCTCGACTCAAGAAGGTAATGAGTAGAACAATAGCTCCAACCGAATAGACGACTGCTGCATAAACTGACATCTCTACACGCTGCCTGACATAACGCCCAATCAATAGATAAATCGAAGCAAGTATGGCACCGATGAACGCATAGATGTCCCCTGACAAGCTACCGACATCTTTAAAATCGGAGATGAGCAGGGCAGATGCTCCGCAAAAGCTCACTAGGATACCACTCAATACTCTCGCGTTCGGTCGCTCGCCGAGAAACATCCAGCCACCTAAAGCGGCAAATAGTGGACTCATTGCAACCAATGCGACTGAGGCTAAAATCGAAGTTTTAGAAATGCTTGAAACCCAAAACGCAAAGTGAGCTGCTAAAGCAATTCCAGATAAAACCATTAAACAAATCACACCGATTTTCAGAGTCCTATACGAATCTTTAGGCCCTAGAAGTGAAACTACGATCATTATTGGCGCGGCAATTACAAGGCGTGCAGTGGCAATATAAAGAAAAGAAGCCTCATCTGCCAGCCTAATTAATGGGCCAGCCCAACTACAGGCGAAAATTCCGATCGCGAGAATCAACATCTGATATCTATTCATAGATAGTGAGCATAATAAACATATCCAGGTCAATACAACAAAACTTCGTGGGTTACCGATATCCTACTGTGAGGGTGTTTCACACCCATTGCGTCCAAAGAAAGGCTTTAACCTATATGTCACGTCTAACACGACTCACACCAGAACTTCTAACCGCAGATCAAAAACAAACTTATGAGGCGCTCACTACTGGACCAAGAGGCGCAAATATGATCCAATCAGATGGGTCACTCGGCGGCCCCTTTAACTCAATGTTGTACTCGCCCAATATTGGTATAGCACTGCAAGAACTAGGAGCACGTCTGCGTTACGGCACCAGCATTCCTCGCCCGCTGCTCGAGCTTGCAATTATCACCATTGGAGCACACTGGCAGGCTCAATATGAGTTCTGGGCGCACGCCAGAATGGCCCTCGAAGCCGGCATTAAACAGGAAGTAGTCACTGCAATTCAGCTGGGTGAAAAACCAGATCTTGGTGGCTCTGAGGCATTAGTTTATGAGTTTTGCATACAAATGATCGAAACTAAACGTATTCAAGAGGATACCTATAAGGCGCTCACTGAAGCTTTAGGTGAAGCCGGAATAATGGAGATTGCAACCTTGATCGGCTATTACTCAGCAATTTCTATCGTGCTAAATACATTTGAGATATCGGTGCCTGAAAATGCATCCCCTCCCTTCAAAAAGACATAACACTACTAGCGCGTGATACTACTATAGAGAGCGAAAATCAAAAAAACTGAACGTTAAATTGTAGTCAGAACAGGATAAGTGAGGCCATGAAATGACAGACACCGAGATAAACTGGAACGAGTGGACCGAACAAGCAACTGAATGGCTTTCGTCATATATACGCGTCAATACGGTGAATCCTCCAGGTAACGAAACCATTGCCTGCGATTTCATAGGAAAAATTCTTGACGCTGAAGGAATTCCTTACCAGCTTTACGATCCCGGTGACAATCGATCCACGCTAGTAGCCACACTCAAAGGAGATGGAAGCCGAGGGAAATCTCTAATTCTACTTAACCACACTGACGTCGTTCCTTTTGAAATAGAAAACTGGACAGTCGACCCACTCGGTGGTGAAGTCCATGATGGCTATATCTGGGGCCGTGGTGCTCAAGATATGAAAGGCACTGGCATCGTCGAACTCGTTACATTTCTTTTACATAAGCGACTTAATTTACCGCTCAAGCGTGACTTGGTTTTCATGGCAGTTGCCGATGAGGAAGCAGGCTCAGCCTATGGCGTCGAGTTTCTTGACCGCGAACACCCTGAGCTTCTTGATTGTGAATATGTAATAAATGAAGGTGGGAGCGGCAGTACAGAA
The DNA here is from genome assembly GCA_963694535.1 of Dehalococcoidia bacterium. Classification (GTDB taxonomy): domain Bacteria; phylum Chloroflexota; class Dehalococcoidia; order UBA2979; family UBA2979; genus UBA2979. The sequence continues at coordinate 59,142 of CAVODE010000001.1, read as the reverse complement.
GTACTAGGCATCGAGCGTGATGCTTTCAATATAGGTGTCTCAGAGAAGGGCCCTCTCTGGTTAAAATTGACAGTTGAGGGCACTCCAGGCCATGGATCTGTACCGCATAGCGACAATGCAGCAGACCACTTGATTCGTGCGGTAAACAAAATTCTAGATTGGGAGCGACCATTTGATATAACTCCCGAAGTTAGAAATTACTTCGAAGCTATTTATGAAGCAGGCATTTTGAAAGACAAACCTACTGATGAAGTTCTCAAGGCTTTGGCAGCAGATAACCCAAGAATAGACTCGATGCAAAAAAATTCTATCGCATTGACAACTCTCCGCTCGGGAGTCAAACACAATGTTATCCCCTCAGATGCTGAAGCCACTCTTGATTGCCGACTCGTACCAGGATATGACCCTGATAAATTCGTCGGTGACATGGTCGACGTAATTAACGATGATCGCATCAAAATTGAACGGGTATTTCAATCATCAACTCCAGCTTCTCCGGCGAATACAGAACTTTGGGATGTGATGGCACGAGAGGCTCGTAACTTAGTTGAAGATGCCTTAATCCTGCCTGGTGTCTCAACTGGGTTCACTGATTCGCGAGTGTTTAGGCGCAAGGGAATGACTGCATATGGATTCAGTCCATTCCTGAGTGGTCCCAGTGAGGCAGGACGAGTTCACGGACATGATGAGCGCTTGTCAATTGATAATTTACATTTAGGAATGCAAATAATGCATGCAACAGTCCGAGGGATTTGTGGGTAAACCCATTAGTAAAATTTCAAGCATGAGAGGTAAAAAGTGAATCAGAGAAAAATACATTTCGCTCGATCTGCCGTAGTCCTTTTTACATTGATAATCCTGTCACTATCCTGTCAAACCGAAGAAGGTTCGATAGAAAAATCAACGAAGAATTCCGAATCGCTAACACCGAAAGTTGGGACTACACAAGGTGTTGTAACTACAACAACCGAAGCAGTGCTAGTTACAAAAACTTTCACCATGTCTGACACGGAAATCGACCGAACGGGAGCGTACATCCCACAAAATGGTCTACCCACACTGGTATTTAATTCTGCTGTTGGCTGACCCAGCTGCAAAAGCGTACGGGCCGTCGTGAACGGTTTACGATTTGAAACACAAACCTTAATGAATTTCGTCATACTTGATATTGCGAATAAGGAAGACAATACGCTCGCCAAACGACTTGGAATTCTTGGATTCCCAAGAATATCGACAGTGTCATCTGATGGAGCTACGGTCCTTGATAGGCATGCCGGTACAATCAGTGAAAAACAGTTACGGCAATTAATTGATCATGCGATTAATTCAGAATCATAAGAAGAGCATCTTTCAGGGAGAAAACAATTTGCGCAGATATCTAATGCCGGATAAACGGCACCAGCTGCCTCCTGGTTTGCAAAGTACACCCAAGCTCCAGCTGTCTTCTCTGCACCTGTATACTCCTGAACAAACGGACATGATTCAAGGTGAAGCACTGAACCACCTGGGTCGATATTCAACCAGCACGGTTCATCAGTTTTTTGCATTAACCTATCCTCTACAAAAGGATATCAGCCTAATGGAGAAAATTAATGGATGAACATTGGACATTTGAATCTCGAAGATCTCCTGTGCTTGGGCTGCATGGAATGGTGGCAACAAGTCATCCATTAGCCGCGAAAGCGGGCTTAGATATTCTCGAAAAAGGTGGAAATGCAGCGGATGCGGCGATTTCCACAGCAGCCGCTCTAAACGTGGTTGAACCTACGTCGACTGGCATTGGTGGCGATTGTTTTGCACTCTACTACGATGCAAAACAACGAGAAGTTTATGCTCTCAATGGCAGCGGCCGTAGCGGTGCAAATCAATCAATCAAATCCATGAGAGACCTAGGCATTAATTCATTCCAGGACCATGATTTTTCCACCTCGGTACACGCGGTCACCGTCCCTGGTGCAGCAATGGGTTGGTTTGATACATTGGAGCGATTTGGCCAGATGAAACTCACCGATGCACTAGACCCAGCAATTAGGTTGGCTGAAGAAGGAATTCCGATAACTCCCGTCATATCAAAATTTTGGAACGACAGTATTGATCTTCTAAAATCAGCAAGCCCCAATAGCGCTGAGTTACTTCTTAATAATTCAGCTCCAAAAGCAGGCGAAATCTGGAAAAATCCGAACTTGGCTCGAGTATTTAGAGAACTCGCTGAAGGTGGACCAGAGGCCTTTTACCAAGGGGCTTCCGGCAAAGCGATCGTTGAAATCATAAAAGACCTCGGTGGACATATTACATCCAGCGACTTAGCAAATCACGTATCAACCTTTGATAAGCCTATATCAACTCAATACAGAGATTACCGAGTATGGGAACATCCACCTAATGGCCAAGGAATAGTGGCTCTAATCGCCCTAAATGTTCTAGAACAGTTCGAGATTAGCAAAATGGAGCGAAGAGATCCCAATCTTCTGCATTTACTTATAGATACCGTGCGATTGGCATTTCGTGATGGATTGGAGCATGTGGCTGACCCATCTTTCGTAGATGTTCCGGTGGATACGTTACTCTCCGCTGAGCATGCTTCCGACTTAAAATCTATGTTGGACTCTTCATATTCAATCGCGCCTAATGAAGGCCCAGAGAAAACATCAGATACCGTATACCTGAGTGTTGTGGATGGAGACGGAAACGCCTGCTCATTTATCAATAGTAACTATAGTGGATTCGGAACTGGGATTATTCCCAAAGGGTGTGGGTTCACCTTACAGAACCGTGGATCCGGATTCAGCCTTGATGAGACCCACCCTAACAGGCTAGAACCGTCTAAACGCCCCTATCACACCATCATTCCAGCCCTTATTACCCATGCTGATACTGATGAACTTTTTGCCAGCATCGGAGTAATGGGTGGTTACCATCAACCACAGGGTCACGTACAGACAATGGTGAACTTGATTGATTTTGACATGAATCCACAAGCCGCATTAGATGAACCACGCTTTTCAATTTACCGAGATCCTCCGTGGGGTGTTGTATCGATAGAGGATGGAATCCCTGACCATACCCTGAGTGAGCTTACGAGGCGGGGGCATAAAGTTGAAAGATCAACCGGCGCGTCAAGATTAGGATTATTTGGCCGTGGGCAAATAATTATCCGAGATCGAGAGACTGGTGTTTTATGGGGCGGCTCAGATGGACGAGGTGACGGAGCCGCAATTACTTGGTAGGAGTTTGTCATGTTTGATGTTGAATCGAATAAATATACGGTGGGGATACTTCACCCTGGAATGATGGGTATATCTGTCGCGGCTTCATTCATACAAGCTGGTAATGAGGTTCTTTGGGCCTCTGATGATCGAAGCATAGAATCTAAAAACCGCGCCAAAAGCTTAGACAGCTTCGAAGACACTGGCTGGCTTAATGGGCTTGTAAATAGAAGCAAACTTATCATCTCAGTGGTACCGCCGCATGCTGCTAAAGATGTAGCTTTCGATGTTTCATCTCTCGGTTTCAGGGGAATTTATATCGACGCAAACGCAATATCTCCAAACACAGCACAGCAAGTGGCCGATGAGATCAAGTCCTCCGGTGCCACTTATATTGACGGAGGAATAATTGGTCCACCAGCTGAAACATCTGGGTCCACGCGACTCTATTTATCCGGTGATGAGGCAATTTTTGCTGCAGGGAAACTGAACGGTGGCCCGCTAGAGGTAATACCTCTTTCAGGTAATAATCTGATGTCCGCTTCAACGTTGAAGATGGCATATGCCGGATGGACAAAAGGAACAAATGCACTGCTCATCGGACTTATAACATTGGCACAACAACATGGGGTATTAACTCAGTTATTTGAAGAGTGGGATAAATCACAGCCTGCACTCCGCCAAAAAGTGGACTCACTTAGTAGTTCTGTATCAAAGGCCTGGCGCTTTTCTGGGGAAATGGAAGAAATAGCAGACACATTTGAGCAAGCACATCTGCCTGACGGATTTCACCGAGCAGCGGCTGATATTTATCGTAATCTCGCAGTATTCAAAGATTCAACTAGCCCCCCTGCTAGAGAAGAACTGGCGCTCGAGCTTATCCGAATACTTCAGCTAGAAAGAAAAGAATTGGATGCATAAGAATAATTTAGTCGTACTCGTAGCGCTCGAAAAAGAAGTATCAAAGAAAGATCTTCCTCCAGAGATTCATCTACGCTACACGGGCGTGGGGAAAATAAACGCGGCAATCACAGCGACCGAAGTAATCCTCGAATTTCACTCTGATCTAGAAATTATCAACATTGGCACATGCGGATCTTCTGTGCACCCTCATGGAACAGTTCTTACATGCACACAATTCAAACAAATGGATATGGATGCTACTGCGGCTGGTTTGGAGCTTGGCACCACGCCATTTTCAAACAAAGCGCCTATTATTGAATTCGGGGATCTTGTAGCAACTCCAGTTTTGTGCGGCAGCCAAGACAAGTTCGAAACAGAGATTCCAAGCACCGTCGACTGCATCGAAATGGAAGCGTTCGCTATAGCAACGGCCTGTAAAAAATACGATGTTCCATTCAGAGCGTATAAGGTTGTTTCTGACCAGGGAGGGAATCAAAGCCACGACGCCTGGCTGAAGTTCTTGGAAAACGATATGCCACTCGTCATAAACGAAATTAGAGAACTCATCTAACCTACATCAGTAAGCCTATTCCCAGTACACTGCTATCTGACCTAAATACAGAAATGAGGAGATATCCATGATTACAATTTTCGCTAAATTACAGGCGGCTGAAGGAAAAGAGGATGAATTTCGTTCCGCAATCGAAACAATGGTTGCAGCAGTGAGCGAAAATGAACCCGACGTAATGAAGTACGCGCTTCATGAAGTCGATGGCTCGCCAGGAACATTTCTCCTGCATGAGGTGTACGCCAACGATGAAGCGCTCAAAGCTCATGGTCAAACAGACCATATGAAGGCATTTGGGCAAACTTTAAAGGGAATCTCTGGTGGAAGACCCGAAATCAGCAGAGTTACACAAATAACTGACGTAGAAAGATAATAGATAGCGTGGCAGGTCTCTTGCCGAGTTATTCAACAACAGATAGCACCACGTGCGAAGGATAGTTCGCCGAGTGGTGAATTGTATTGTTAGCAATTTGAGTTCGAGTATGCCTGCCAATTTCCTCTCCAGTATTTGGATTGGGGTCAAATCTGGGAAATGATGAGCTGGACACTAGCACCCGTAGTTTATGACCTCGTTTGACGACATTACTTGTGGGGTAGAGAGAGAATTGAACTTCAACAGGTCCGGATTCGTCCAGTAACCGCGGGTTTGCTAGCCCTTCACGGTAACGTACACGGAAAATTCCATCTGAAATGTTCAGCTTGTAGCCGTCCGGCCAATCGATGGACTGTGGGTACTCGTCTTGAATCATTACGAATAAATCAGTGTCCAACGCATCTGATTCGATAAAAAATCGAGCCTCGATAGGACCTGTTATCTCTATGTCATTATCGAGTGGAGTCGTCTCAAACATCAGTACATCTTCGCGATTCTCAAGCGGTCCATAAGGTTCGGTCGCGCCTAACGTCTGAGAATCCGTGACTTGATCGGATCCACCTTGAATAACTTGTATTCGCATGAGCGTGATAGGACTAGCCACTGGAGTTCTCAAAGGAGGAGCCATTATTTCATTAAGCGAAGACGTATTGGCGGAAATTGTTGGTAGTGGGTTGGAAGGATCGTAACGCAGCTTAGACCAGCTCTCTTCGATATCGGGGCTCAAACTATCTAGTAACTGATCTGGGTGCAGATAGAGATTCTGAGTTGCCGCCTCAACTGGTGGCCAAGTTTCACTTATCTTCCATGCACCACCATGTAATATTCGTCCTGTATTAGTTTTCTGCCCCGACCCGGAACCCATGACAAAGTATCGAACCCTCGCCAAATCATCAATTGACTTACTTGATTCATCAGGCAGCCAATAATCAAACCAATTCTTGACCTCTTCAAGGTAGGAGTTGCCAAGCCCTACCGCTGGTCTAGCTAGATCGCCCAAATCCACAGATCCTGCAATTTGAGAGTCAATATTCCCATCACCATGCGTCCACGGCCCCATTAGGAGATATTGATGCTGTTTTATTTGAGATAAAGCGACAAAATTCTCTATCGTTGCTCGAGTGTACGAGTCGTACCATCCACCGCAATACATTGTTGGTATATCGAGGGAGATGTCATAATAAGGTTCAAAATTCAAACCTTTTTGAGCCCAATAACCACCTGCATCAAAGTCGTAATCGCCATGAGTATATAAATCTTTCGCCCACTCATCATACGTAGGAAGTCCTGACAGTGGCGTCTCATCTGATCCAATTCCCCATGGTAGTTTTTTCAACCAATCGTACATATTTATACCATTTTGGTATAACTCATCCTGTAATGCGGAGTCACGAAGAGCCTCAGGAGAAACAGCCCCATGGGTCACGGCCCAGGTAAGCCAGCGTAGTTCCATCACACCATTGTGCCTGAGTGAGCTAGTGGCTCCATTCGATGCGCCCTGCGTAACCCACATTGCTGAAAGAGCCTCAGGTCGTTCCAAAGCCGCCGCGTTCTGAACCCAAGCTGAGTAAGAAGTTCCGTAGGTGCCGATTTTTCCATTCGAATAAGATTGATCTGCAAGCCAATCAATAGCATCGTGTCCATCAGGCCCTTCATTCGCTAACAGGACAAACTCTCCTTCCGAATCAAATCGCCCGCGGCAATCTTGAATCGCAAAAACATAGCCATTTAACGCCCAATAGGCCCCGGCTGCTCGATATCGTACGTTTTTTCTATCGTAAGGAGTGCGAAGCAATACAATAGGAAACTTACCGGGTAGAGGAGTTCCCTCATCATTAGCTGGGCGATAAATATCAGTCGCAAGCTTGATACCGTCACGAGTTAAATGAGTGGTTGAAGTAATATTAAAAATAGACATAAGGCACATAATAGCTCGTAATAGCTATCTTCGAACTAAGCGCTATAGCAGTAACTCAATATGTTAGGAATTTTTATCAAAACCTCTCTAAGTGATTGGCTAAACTCCCTAGAACCTAGAAACTCAATTCCCACCGAATATTATTCCTTAATTCCAAAGTGGCGAAGTGGAAATATTCCGTTCGTAGACCTGCCCTATGACTACAAACGCACCGAGCATTTACTACAGGCAAGCTTAATCGAGTCACTGGCAGCCAACATCACACTGAGTGAAAAATCAACGATCATTGATCTAGGCACCGGTGACGGTTGGCCATCACTTCCTCTAGCCCATATCCGTCCAAAATCCTATGTACTAGCACTAGAAGCATCCGAACAGAGGCTCGCTCGCTCACGAACAAATCTTTCCACCTCAGGATTGACCAACGTAGATTTTCTCGCAGCTGACATAAAAACAATTCCTCTCCAGCCAAACACAATCGACGGTGTTGTAGCGTCATTCGCTCTAGAGGAAGCAATGAATGTCGGACAAGCTGCTCGGGAAATATTTCGGGTACTGAAAACTGGTGGTTTCCTGAAGTTCATTCACCAAGTGTGGAATCTTCCCACTCCACGCATTGAAACCATTTCTCTGATCCAAGGTATAGCAGACAATCAGCAGCTCGTTCCACTCCTAGTTCACACGGTAAGACAACAAAATCCTGATCGTGAAATTCGAACGGTCTTAGTGTTGGATTCGTCTAGTACCGCATCTGAGATTCATCAGAAGCTCTTAACAGAGTCGGCTAGATTGCCCTCGCGGTACGGTGAAGCATTACTCGATGAACTGGGCAGCGAAGCGGTATTTACAGAAAACATACTCAACCATCTCAAAAAGATAAAAAAGGATCTATTTACCTATGAAGTAAAACGATATAACACTGAAAATTTAGTCAGTTTATTAAGTGACATCGGGTTCACCAATATCAAAAATACAAAAATTCCGGTGGTTACAGCAAAAGATTACCCAGAACTACACAAAGGCTCTAAAAAACTCTTTGAAATAGCCTCGAAGAAGCTAGGAAAGCTCAATGTAATCGGCGAAGGAATAATAACCGCCCACAAATCTTATTCTGCCGACTAGAGTGGTGCCGGCAAAGCACTAGACCCCATGAGATATTCATCCACATGCTTTGCTGCTGTTCTGCCTTCGGCAATTGCCCAGACGATCAGTGACTGACCGCGAGTCATGTCACCAGCAACGAATACCCCGTCCACGCTAGTCATCTTGTTTGCCCCGGCCGCCACATTGCCTCGATCTGTTATCTCAACACCCAACTGCGTAAGTAATCCATCCTGTTCAGGTCCAACAAATCCCATGGCCAGTAACAAAAGGTCGACATCAACCTCAAATTCAGATGACGGAACTTCCTGCATGACTATACGCCCATCATCTCCTGGAACCATTTCCACTCGAACTGCATGGAGTTTCTTTAATATTCCATTCTCACCAGATAAGCTTTTCGTCATGATGCTGTAGTCACGAACGCCACCCTCTTCATGGGCCGAAGACACCCTATAAATATTAGGATGTGTCGGCCAAGGTTGGCCGTCAGCACGTAACTCCGGCGGGCGGGGTAATAACTCATACTGAAGTACTTCACTCGCGCCTTGGCGAATTGCCGTGCCAAGACAATCAGCTCCAGTATCACCGCCACCCAGAATGACTACTCTTTTATTTTCAGCAGAAATGTAGTTAATGTCTGATAAATCATCACCAGCATTCTTTTTATTCTGCTGGGGAAGATAGGTCATTGCTGGGTATACACCCTCAAGTTCACGCCCTTCAACGGGTAAATCCCGAGCAATAGTAGATCCTCCGGCCAAACATACAGCATCAAATTGTTCCTTCAGCGTGTCTCCATTTATATCCACGCCAACATTTGTAGAAGGTTTAAAAATGACACCCTCCGCCTCCATTTGATGAAGACGCCTATCAATGAATTCCTTTTGCATCTTGAAGTCTGGAATGCCATATCTGAGCAGACCGCCTATGCGATCAGCTCGCTCAAAAACAGTCACCTCATGACCGGCTCTCGCAAGTTGTTGAGCGGCAGCAAGTCCTGCAGGACCAGATCCGACAACTGCAATCTTTTTGCCAGTTTTAGTTTCCGAAGGTATTGGAACAACCCAACCTTCAGAAAATGCACGCTCAATAATCTCAACTTCCACCTGTTTGATGGTCACGGGATCCTGATTAATTCCCAAAACACATGATGACTCACAGGGTGCTGGACAAAGTCGCCCAGTAAATTCAGGGAAATTATTAGTTGCGTGGAGTCGATCAATCGCATCCTCCCACTTTCCTCGGTATATTTGGTCATTCCAATCGGGAATCATGTTCCCTAATGGACAACCTTGATGACAGAATGGAATTCCGCAATCCATGCAACGCGCAGCTTGATCCCGCAAGTTTTCCTCAGGAAATTTCTCGTAAACTTCGAGCCAATCACCCACACGCTGGTTCACCGGGCGTCTAATAGGCAATTCGCGATGAAATTCCAAAAATCCAGTTGGCTTAGCCATTGGATACCGCCAACTCTTCTGACGCATTTCTTGCTTCTGCCTGTTCATTCAAAACTCGACGATATTCAGTGGGCATTACCTTCACAAAAGATGCTGCCGCATCTGGCCAGTTTTTCAAAATATTTCCAGCCACTGTACTGTCGGTGTATTCCTGGTGACGCTCTAACATACCCTTCACCAGATCAAGATCTTCGGCTTCATCTAGACGCTCGAGCAGGATCATTTCCATATTGCAGCGAGAATGGAAATCTCCATCAGCATCATAAACATAGGCAATACCGCCACTCATTCCAGCACCAAAATTCCTGCCCGTTTTACCAATAATGACTACTCTACCGCCCGTCATATACTCGCACGTATGATCGCCAGTGCCCTCAACAACAGCTAATGCACCGCTGTTTCGAACAGCAAACCTTTCTCCCGCAATTCCTCGAAAAAATCCTGCTCCACTAGTCGCACCATATAAAGCAACATTTCCAATAATTACATTTTCTTCAGGGATAAACGTAGATTCTTTGAATGGATATACAACTATTTTGCCCCCAGAAAGTCCTTTACCTACGTAATCGTTAGTATCACCCTCAAGACTTAATGAAACTCCAGATGGGACAAAGGCTCCAAAACTCTGCCCAGCTGAACCCGTAAATTTGATATTTATGGTGTCATCAGGTAGTCCTGTATTACCGTATTTTCTGCTAATTTGACTGCCCAAAATAGTCCCTACCGTTCTATTAACGTTAGATATAGGCATTTCAATATCAACAACGGATCCCGAATCAATAGCGCTCGCTGCAAGTACCAACAACTTCTGATCCAAGGCTTCTTCAAGTCCGTGGTCTTGTTCTATTATGCAGTGTGTTGCTACATCAGAATCCACATCTGGTCGATAAAGTATCGGACTCAAATCCAATCCGCCAGCCTTCCAATGATCGACTGCTTCGTACATACTCAGAAGATCGCTTCGCCCAATCATCTCGTCGAATCGTCGGAATCCGAGACGAGCCATATACTCTCTGATTTCTTCGGCTATGAAGTGAAAGAAATTTTCAACGTGATCGGCTTGGCCTTCGAAACGCTCCCTTAGCACTGGATTTTGTGTAGCAATTCCAACTGGGCAGGTATCAAGGTGACAAACGCGCATCATCACGCAGCCAAGAACTACTAAGGGTGCGGTCGCAAAACCAAATTCTTCTGCCCCAAGAAGTGCACCGATAATCACATCTCGCCCAGTCTTTAATTGACCATCAACTTCGACAACGATTCTGTCACGAAGTTTATTGAGGACTAGAGTTTGCTGCGTCTCCGCCAAACCTAGTTCCCACGGGACGCCTGCATGCTTCAGCGAAGTCAAAGGACTTGCGCCGGTTCCGCCATCGTGGCCGCTGATCAAAACGACGTCAGATTTAGCCTTTGCTACACCCGCCGCTACTGTTCCCACTCCGACTTCAGCGACGAGCTTCACAGAAATTCGTGCCTCCGAATTAGCATTCTTTAAATCGTGAATCAGCTGAGCTAGATCTTCGATTGAATAAATATCATGATGAGGTGGAGGACTGATTAACGGTACTCCTGGAATGGAATTTCTAACCTCTGCAATCCATGGATATACCTTATGGCCAGGCAGTTGACCGCCCTCACCAGGCTTAGCGCCTTGCGCCATTTTAATCTGAATCTCGTCGGCATTTACCAAATATTCGCTAGTAACACCGAATCTACCTGAAGCAACTTGCTTAATTGCACTTCTCCTGAGATCGCCATTCGCATCGGGAGTAAATCGTCTACGATCTTCTCCGCCTTCGCCAGTATTACTCTTACCACCGAGTCGATTCATCGCGATCGCAAGGGTTTCATGCGCCTCTGCGCTAATCGAACCATAAGACATCGCACCCGTTTTAAAGCGCTTGAAAATTTCAGTTGCAGGTTCGACTTCATCAATATGGATAGGAGTGAGTGACTCTTTAATCTCAAATAGTCCTCGCAACGTGGCCATCTTTTTACTTTGATCATCGATCATTTCAGTATATTCACGGAAAATTTCCATCTTGCCAGTTTGTGTAGCATGTTGAAGCTTAAAAACGGTATCTGGGTTAAATAGATGATGTTCACCGTCTCGACGCCACTGGTATATACCACCCCAATCCAAGTCCGTAGGACCACCTTCTCGATTCGGAAATCCGCGCTGATGACGACCAAGCGCTTCACGCCCGACTTCAACGAGCCCTATGCCTTGAATTCTTGAAGCTACTTTAGTGAAATACGTATCTATAAGTTCGGAATTAAGGCCAATCGCCTCAAAAATCTGAGCACCACGATAGGCCTGCACCGTCGAGATTCCCATCTTTGACATCACTTTCACGACGCCTTTTTTTACCGATTTTAAGTAAAAATCCTCAGCCTCCTGAGTGGATAACTCTGCTGGAATATAACCATCCTGCTTTAATCTTGATAAAGAATCCAAAGCTAAATATGGGTTAATTACATTCGCGCCGAAGCCTATCAGTAAAGCAAAGTGGTGAACTTCTCGAGCCTCACCTGTTTCAATCACTAAACCAACCTTGGCACGTTTCTTTTCACGAACTAGGTGATGATGAAGTCCAGAGATTGCCAATAATGCGGGTATCGGCGCATGTGTCTCGTCAATTCCACGGTCGGACAAAACCAGAATTCGCGAACCTGACTCAATAGCGCGATCCGCGTCACTAAATAATTGCTGCATCCCTCTTTCAATACCCTCGTCGCCAGCCTCTACATCAAAAAGCATCGACAGGACTGTGGTACCAAATCTCTGATCTAGCTGTAATCCAATGATTTTAGACATATCAGTATTATCGATAATCGGGCTTTTCAACTTCACTAAATCAATATTAGGAAAATTTTGATCAAGCAAATTACCTTCTGGTCCCAGTACAGTATCCACTGCTGTAACAATCTCCTCACGAATCGCATCTAATGGCGGATTGGTTACTTGCGCGAATAACTGCTGAAAGTAGTTATAGAGAAGATTATGTTCGTCAGACAAAACAGCCAAAGGTGTGTCAGTACCCATTGATCCAATAGATTCTTCGCCACGCGACATCATCGGGCCCAGTATGTATTTCAAGTCTTCGATACTGTATCCAAAAGCCAACTGCTGCCTCAGGAGGTCGTCGTCGGCAATTATAGGTTTTGGAGCACCTTCTGGAATGTCTTTAAGTTCGTGTAGGTGTTCATTATTCCATTCGGAATATGGTCTTGATGCCGCTAACCCAAGCTTGAGTTCGGAATCATCTATGATCCGTTGTTCTTCAAGACTGACTAGAAACATTTTTCCTGGTTCTAAGCGTCCCTTGAATAATATTCTGTCCGGTTCGATTGGTAGAACTCCCACCTCAGACGCCATAAGTACCAAGTCATCCTTTGTGACAATGTAACGAGAGGGACGTAGTCCATTCCTGTCCAGAACGGCTCCGATTGTCTTGCCATCAGTAAATGCAACAGAGGCTGGGCCATCCCATGGTTCCATAACAGTGGAGTGGTACTGATAAAAATCAATTTTCTCTTGTGGCATTGACTCGTGCCCACTCCACGCTTCCGGAATGAGCATCATCATTGCGTGCGCAAGCGGCCAGCCTGCCTGTACAAGTAGTTCAAGGGCATTATCCAAGACCGCAGTATCGCTGCCAGTCTCATCAATAACTGGAATAATTTTTGCAATATCATCAAAAAGAGGTGACTCAAACAGTGCTTCCCGTGCCCTCATCCAATTGGTATTACCTCTTACGGTATTTATCTCTCCATTGTGAGAAATCATTCTATACGGATGTGAAAGCTTCCAACTGGGAAATGTATTCGTGCTAAATCGGGAATGCACCATCGCCAAGGCACTATCAACTCTGGAATCATTTAAATCAGGAAAATAATCACCCAATTGGTCAGGCGTCAGCATCCCCTTATAAACAATCGTTCTGGACGAAAAACTCGGATAATAGCAAAGATCTTTATCGTAAAGTGGCGAATCAATTTCCTTCTCAAAAAGTTTTCGAACTACATACAGTTTTCGTTCAAAAGCATCTTGATCTACCGTGCCTGAATCGCCAACAAATATATGCAGTATGGTTGGCTCGGCTGCACGAGCGGTATCTCCTATATCAGCCAAATCTGGATCAACTGGAACATCCCGCCAGCCAATCACTTCAAGACCTTCAGATTCGACTAATTTATTGGTTATTTCTTTAATTGACGCTAGTTGAGTTGGATCAGTGGGAGCAAATAGCACTCCTACGCCATATTTGCCTTCAACAGGTAAAGTGATATCTACATCTGCGCAAATCGCTCTAAAAAATTTATCAGGAATCTGTAGTAATATTCCTGCACCATCACCTGTGTTTTCTTCACAGCCACAGGCACCTCGATGATTCAAGTTTCGGAGTGCTAGAAGCCCGTCCTGCACTAATTTATGGGACCGAACACCTTTCAAATGAGCCAGAAAGCCCACACCGCAGGAATCATGCTCAAAATCTGGGCAATATAGTCCTTGCTGCGCCGGAAATTTCACATTCGTCATTACATGGTCCCCATACCAACTAGCTCAAAACGATTTATTGAAAAGCAAATGATTACGCCAAACCAAACCATGTCAGGAAGATCCTGTTGTAATTCAGTGTCTTTTCGACATCCTAAAGCCTAGTTCAAGAAGACTTATAAGAAATATATTTACACTTCGCCGAGCCAACTCTCAAAACTCTACTTAGCTGGAACGGAGAATGATTATACCCTTACTGGCCCATAATCAACAATAGCTCCGTCCCGTCCGCTACCCGCTATAGCGCAAAGCCTCAGCTACGGGAACTTTTGATGCGGCACGGGCTGGAATTAATGTCATAAGCGAACTGGCCAAATAAGCAGCCCCAATAAACACTAATATTCGCAGCCAAGGCACATCAAAATTACTCTCTAAACCTGCTGCTGCAAATTCGGGCGAAGTTAAAATATTGTACGAAATCGCGTACCCGAGACCTAGGCCCAATAAAATACCCGTTATGGCGATGAATGAAGACTCAAGAAAAAATGACAAGCCAATTAGTCGAGATCTGTAGCCAATCGCCCGAAGCATACCTATCTGCTGCCTCCGTTCGGCGACGGTACGGAAAGAAATAACCCCGAGTGCTGCTATTCCCACTATTAATCCAAGCGCAGTGAATCCTTCGAATAAGGCTGAAAAGGCAGCGTTCTGACTTGCTGAATCCTCGACTTCTTTTCGTATGGACACTGCCTGCACGCCTTGTTCCAGGAGTCCGCTCTCTATAGCATTCGCGAGCTCAATGACATCAGTGTCCTCCGTGGCTACCACATAAAACATGTCCTTATATCCTCCACTGAACACATCATCTACTGATTGCTCTGAAATAAATAATGCGCTCCACTCACGCCTAACCTGCGTAGATGTATTAGATATAATGCCAATAATCTCAAATTCTTGTTCCAATCCGGTGAATGGATCCATAACCGCTACCGTGATTGCCTCCCAGCCAGAAGCGTCAATATCCGACAGTGTGCGCTCGATTCTAAAAGAATTTTCACTCGTAGGCTCACCAAATGCGTTGGATCCATCCTTAAGACGAGATTCATCAATAATCGCATAGCGACTTGAGGCAGCTAGCGCCACAAATACGGCTTCATCAGACTCATAATCACTTGCCCGAGTCAGCAATTTAAGCTCGTTCGTCGAGATGAAACTCTGGTCCATACCCTGGATACTGTACAATCCGTCACGCGTGTCTGTTCCATCGCTACCAGTCAAAAGACCGGTAGCAGATCGTAGAGACGATATACTTGAAATATCTTCTCCTAGTAGTTTCTTATCCATAAATTCAGAGTTCACTAAAGCTAGATCAATATTTTTAATCCGATTCGACGGATTTCCTTCAATCGCTATATCAAATCCTGCCTGAGCTTCCTCACCCGCAAACACCTGACTGAAATTATGATTCAAAATTGACAGGACTACTAAGCCGAACACCACCAACGTAAACATTGCCAAAGTCATAGCTGTTCGGAAACGGCTAGCCAACGGATAAGCTATAGCGGTCCGAACGGCTGGCATCACTCCTTTAAACACATTTCTTGCAAGATTGAGAGGGGCTAGTAAAAGGGTAGCGTTATAGACTACGACGAAAATTGATGCTGCCGTTACAGCAACTCCGGACACAAAAAACATTTCAAAATTACCTGCGATTGGTTCGTGACCAAGACCAAATAATGAGAAAACTCCCTGTATCGGGTCAGTCCAGCCGTTGGCAGTCGCAGGAAAACCTGGCAGAACACTAAAAGGAAGTGGCAGTAACCACAGCCATACAACTATCAAACCAACCGAAGTGAAAGAAAGTCGCGGTGGTGCCCCAAAATAAACAGCGAGAATACCAAGTGAAAATATTATTAAAGTGGTCCCTCCTGAGTATGACCACAACTGTGGTCCTATCCATGATGGAATGGCTGCGTTATCACCCCAACCACCTAGGTACACACCAAGTGATCCGAAAATAATCATCCAAACGGCCCATCCAGCACCAGATCGATGCGCATTAGACCAGATATTCAATTTGTTTACCGGTCTAGATATAAGCCGCACGAGTGAAAGTTTTTGATGTGCGTAATTGAACAGTTTCCTAATAAAATAAACGATGAGAATTACGGCTGAGAGGCCAATAGTCACCCCAATTGCCGCACCAATTTGACCACCGAAAATAGAGAAAACCTGCACTGCAGGTATCACAAAACCCACCAAGGCAATCGTTAACGCGAAACCAATTACTGACCAAATTACTGTCCAAGCTACAGACCACGTACTTCTAAAGAGCTCACGAATACCTCCAAGATTGCTCTGCAATAGATCAGGCTCCGGAATATCACGGATAGATCGCACGATATTCAAATTCGCTGCGCGCCAAGAGGAAAATGCAACAGTCACAAACGTCAAAACAATGCCTACTAAATAGGCAAGCGCAAGTGCTCTAGGATTCACATTCAGTACGATTTCTGTCCCAAAACTTGCAAAAATGAATCCGAGCAACGTAATCATCAGCCATGCTACCAGAACACCAAGAGCTGCCCCCACCAGTGCAGAGCCCACGTTGTACAGCATGCCTTCAGCGATAAACGCCTGCGTTAGATGAAGGCGTTTCATACCAACCGCTCGAGCCATACCCATCTCTGACCGCCTCTCGGCAGCGAGCATGACAAAGGTTAGGAAGATCAGCATTAATCCGGCTGCAATCGAGAAAAGTCCAAAAATAATAAAGAATGACACAAAAACAGACCCTACAAGTGAGCCAATAGCAACCAAATCCTTCTTGTTCTCAACTACCTCGACGGACAGATTAGATGATCCTATGAGCTCCTCGACTTCTCCACTAACAGTGTCAACAAGATCCAAATCGTTGCGGACACCTCCTGCTACTGATATCCCCAAGATATTTGGACCTTCCCAACGCGACAAAGTGAGAGCATCATCTAGCAACATCATTACGCCGCCACCTGGCTTGGATCCTGGTCCCGCTTGGTCCTTTGCTGTGAGCCCGTTATCTTTCACAATTGCTGCTACTGAAAACTCGTATGGATTATTCTCAACGAACAGTGTCACCAAATCGCCTGAGTTTAAATTAATAGATTCAGCTAGCCTTTCAGACACCACAACACCACCTGAATTAAGTATTTCAGGGTCAAGCAGCTCACCATCCAAAAGTTCCAATTGCTTGAAATTTCTAATTTCGTCCGGTATCACACCTATTAAATAGGCCCTTGGGTCAGATAATCGTGCCTGCTGATTTGCAGCAGGCACATCTATTTGCAGCAGTGCAGCTATCCCGTCAATTCTTTCATCATCTCGGAAGCTCTCACGTATAGCGGAGATATCAGAAGCTTTAATTGAGCGTATGCCTTCGCTCTTTTCCTCGTCAGGATCGATAATAATATCAATGCTTCCGAGTGACGTATATATTCGGTTCGTGATGGACTGCCCTACTGTGTCACCTGTTACAAGCGCCGCACTAATGATCAGCGTCGACAACATTAAACCGATCACAATCAATACCGTTTGGGATTTTCTCCTCGCAAAGTTTCGTGCACCGAGCCTCACGAGTAAGGGATTTCGTATGGCAATGTATAAAAGAATCAGCACAATCAGCACGGCCATAGTGCCTACCGCTACCAAGTATGTGTCAAGAGAAATTCCGAAAATTGATTCCATAAAGCGCTCCAGTGCAATTGATCGTCGTAGCTAAGTTTTATTCAACTGCTATGAATTTCCTCTCGCTCTATCTCACCATCATTCATATGTATTGTCCGGTTGCAACGGAGGGCTACCGACCTATCATGAGTGACAATCACAAACGTCTGTTGC
Organism: Dehalococcoidia bacterium; assembly: GCA_963694535.1. GTDB lineage: Bacteria > Chloroflexota > Dehalococcoidia > UBA2979 > UBA2979 > UBA2979. The sequence continues at coordinate 41,233 of CAVODE010000001.1, read as the reverse complement.
TGTTCTCTATTCAACTCCTGCATAAGATCCATAATGTCTGAAGCTGTCTTTGAATCCAGGTCACCAGTTGGCTCATCTGCCCAAACAATTGCTGGGTTATTCACCAAGGCACGTGCGATGGTCACTCGCTGACGCTGCCCCCCTGACAGTTCAGATGGCTTATGGCTAGACCAATCCAATAAATTCACCCTATCCAATGCGTCCATAGCTCTTTCACGAGCGTCCTTTGGAGACTCACCAGACACCAAAAGAGGTAGCTCTACGTTCTCTTGGGCGGACAACACTGGAAGCAAATTATAGAATTGAAAAATAAATCCCATCCGCTGAGCGCGATATATGGTTTTATCATCATCGCTGAGCGAATTAATATCAGTACCCTCAATCCAGATAATGCCATCCGTGACATCATCTATACCTGAGAGACAATTTAGTAAAGTAGTTTTTCCACATCCAGATGGTCCCATTACCGAAACCATCTCACCACGCTCCACAGACACGGATACATTGCGCAAAGCTTTGACACTAACTACGCCGGTGTCATAAGTCTTGACTAAGTTTTCCACCTCAATTATCGGCATATTTTTAGAAGTCATCGCGTCTGAGCTCCATTCATAATCCTGTTTCCACTCATTCAACCTAATCACACTTTTCGGAACAAAAACAATATATTTTGAACGACGCCAGGTGCCTCAAAGTAAACTATTAAATCTCTGTTCGTGCTTACATCGTAAATTTTTGTACTATCTCCATCATGAGGTAAAAATTGCTTAAGAGGTTGAGAATTTCATAAGAAGAAATAACTCTCCAAATACGGAGCATTACGAGCTCAGAAAGAGATGTCATCCAAATTACTAGGCTCTATAGTAAAGTTGCCTCGCAAACAACTTTTACAGCGATCGTAAATCCTAGTAGGCGCCAAAATAGATGCTCGATCCAAACCCACCAACGTAAGTTGTAAAACTACATCTTGAACGGGTAATCCCATGACTGCACATATACATCCCTCGCACTTACTTACGGGATGGAACTCCAAGTCTTGAATTGCATAAGCACCGGCTTTGTCGTCAGCTTCGCCACGATCTAAAAAACTAGCTATCTCTGCCGCAGAATAAGGTCGCATCGTAACTCTTGAAAGGTTATTTACAAGACTTATTACTAATTTACTCGTCCCCAATTCAACTGAAACGACAGCCACCGAAGTGCTGACTTCGTGAGTCTTATCTCTCAATTGCATCAGCATTTCTTGGGCGTGAAGTCTGTCATGTGGTTTGCCCAAAATCTCTCCTTCAGAAATCACAACCGTGTCTGAAGCAATCAAATAATCAAATGGAATATGAGCCGTCACTGCCGTGCGTGCTTTCCTGACAGCCAGTAATCCCGACACGTCGTATGGAGAAGTTGAGTCATCTGTGCTCTCATCTACATCGGGTGAGAAACTCGCAAATTCTGTAATAATCGTACCCAGTAATTCTTTTCGTCGGGGTGACGATGACGCCAAAATTACCTGACTCATCCCTAGCCTCGAGTAAGTGTGGTTACGCATTCTATATGCTGGGTTTGCGGAAACATATCAATAGGTTGAATCTCGTTTATACGAAATCCCGCATCCGTAAAAATTTTCAAATCTCTTGCGAGTGTTTGTGGATCACAGGACACATATATAACCCTAGAGACTTTCGACTGAATAATTGCGTCAATCACACTTGGTAAAATTCCTGCACGAGGTGGATCAATGATAATTACGTCGGGTGCTGTTTCAAGTTCTTCTAGCGCGTCTTCAACTTTTGCGGTCACTCGCTTGACGTTCTGATTAGCTTGTAGATTAAACCGTGCATCTGAGTTTGCCCCTTTGGACTCTTCGATCGCGATCATTTCGTCGACTAGTGGAGCCAGTAATACCGAAAAAGTACCTACCCCCGAATAAGCATCTATTACCATTTTTGGGGCGATTTCGAGTGTGCGTTCTATCACCAATCCAGCTAAGCGTTCAGCTTGCAAGGTATTCACTTGAAAAAAAGCAGGTCCTGAAACTCTGTATTTTCCTTCAATTTTGCCAGTGGTATCTATTGATTCGGAAACCGGTACTGTCAGCACTTCGTTGTAGTAATCCTGACCACTATTAGGGCGTCCGCTCCTTCTGCCAGGTCTCCACTGAAGTTCTGGCTGAATTAACCGATCGCCAGTAGCTTGACCAACTCGAACAGCAAGCTGGTGAGTGTTTTTTGTGCGTTCCTGTGACAGTGCCAGAATCTCATTTACATCAGGGAGGGCAATCTTACATTCATTTATTCGAAAAAACCGATGCGTACCTCTCTGCATCTGGCCTACGTCACCGCTTCTTCTCACAGTAAATCGCATGTGATTTCTATATTCCCACGGATCATCCATGCCCCACATGTCTCTTACACAGTCATCAATCACAGATTGCTCCAAGTGAGCCACCCGACGGAGCGCATCCCGAACAACTTCGGTTTTTAGCTCCAATTGTCGGTCGTATTGAATATGTTGTAGCTGACAACCGCCACATCGACCAAAGTACTCGCAACGTGCGGTTATACGGTCAGAAGAGGAATCTATAACCATCACTGCTGTGGCCTCTATATAATTCGGGTATTCGTCAGTAATTTCGGCAACTACTCGTTCACCAGGTATGCCGAATTCAACAAAAACAACTCGCCCATCTTCTGCTCGACCAACGGCTCGACCACCCGATTCAAATCCAGTAAGCTCGAGCGTGATCGGAGTTAGAGGGTGTGAATTGACTCTTCGATGCTTACGTCGCACCTTACGTGAAACTGGGGCAGGTCTGCTGGCAGTGGGCCAATTGTACAAACTAGCCCTCTCAGTCTCATCGCCCGATATTGAAACTTTAACCATGAAATCTCTTCCCTATTACGCAACTGGATATATTGAAAACACAGATACTTCTTATCAAAACCCATGTAATAGATAGGCTAGCCTAGAATTAATCTCTATGCAGTCATACTGGGATCAATAACAATGAAACAACTACTTGAAGATATTCTGACCATACCGACAATTGCGCTGAAAGAACACGCAATTCACAGTGCCTTGGCTCAGTTCGCCGCACGGCATAATTTGAAATTTCAGCAGGATTCTGCCGGGAACAGCTACATCACCTATTCCGGAGATGAATCACCATCTGTCGGGCGAAGACCGCTATTTATTACCGCCCACACAGACCATCCAGGATTCATCGTAACGGAAGTAAACAACAATCACGCAATCTGTGAGTTTCGAGGCGGATTGTCAGCTGAATACGGCAAATCTGAATACTTATGCGTGTATCGAATTGCCTCACAGGATGTCTCAATTGCAGCAATAGGTAAGGCACAGATCCAAGAGATTATGACCGAGGGCACGTCCCCTCGGCAAAGAATACAGGGCGCAACTGTTCTGTCTGAACCTGGAGTTCAACTCGAGGTTGGGGATTTGCTTCTCTGGGACGTCACCGCTTTTGAAATTTCGAATGGCTCTGACCCTAAGATACTGGCCCGCCAATGTGACGATCTCATAGGTGTCGTGAGTATCTTACAAACACTAAAAAAACTCTCTGAAACATCATCTCCCTACAGTTTTACTGGACTTTTCACTCGAGCCGAGGAGATCGGCCTCATGGGGGCTAGCGCCGCAACTAAAAGCTCACTTTTACCGGCTGACGCCATAGTTATTGCTATTGAAACATCTTCTGGAGCAGGCGGCAGAGCAATTCAAGGTGGTGGTCCTATTATAAGAGTGGGTGATGCCGGATCCATATTTACCCCTAAAGTCACAACTTGGATGGAGCATATTGCTTCGAATCTCTCACAAAAAACAAATTTTAGATACCAACGCCTTCTGATGGATGCCGGAAGTACTGAGGCAACTGCATTCTTTCGATTAGGACTCGATACTGGAGCACTTTGTGTTTCACTTGGAGCTTGGCACAACGCGGGTCCAAATCAAAAAATCGTGCCCGAAACCGTAAGTTTCCGTGACACGGAATATTTGGTAGACCTACTCAATGCGCTTGTGGAGAACGTCGATCAATATGATGAGGCTACTGAACTCAAGCGCAAAGGCCAAGTTCAACACACGGAAAAATCTGTAGCCATACTAGCGGATCACCCAATACAACTAGAGTGACTCTTCACTGTTAATCGATTTAACCATATCCATTAAAATACCAAGGTGCGAAAGTCTCTCTGCGAAGCCTCCATCCGTCCGAACATCTACCCGAAGAATATCGAGCCCCGCGTCCCTATAAACTCTCAAACGATCCATAATTAAGTCAGTCGTACCAATTAAGTTGCTGCGAGTAGCTATTTCCAGTGGTACACGACTTTTTGCTGTTTCACGCTCACCACTCAACCACAATCGCTGAATTTCCTTAACTTCGTCAGCAAACCCCTGTCGTGCCCAGGCATTATTGTAAAAATTGTTAGCTTTGGTACCCATGGCACCAAAGGTGAATGCGTAACCTTCTGCGTGGGCTTTGGTCGCGCCTTCCACATCCTCTGTCAACTCCAGCGCAACCGGGACCATCTTCTCTATATCATCTAAGCTTCGACCGACTTTGACCGCGGCTTCACTCATGGGATCAAAAAAAACATTCGCTGTTTCCGGCATAAATGATGTCCCGATCCAGCCATCCGCCAGTGCTCCGGTGATTCGCAAATTCTGGGGACCTAGAGAGGCAAGCCAAATGGGTACGTTTCTGGCTTTTGCTGACGGCTTGATTGCTCGACCTTCGCCACCGGGCAAGGGCAATTTGTACAAAGAGCCTGAATACTCCAATCGCTCACCTGCAGCGATCATCTTGATAATCTCGATAGTCTCTTTTGTCCGAGTGACCGGTCTTTCAAACGGAACTCCATGCCATCCCTCGACTATAGCAACGCCACTTACTCCCAAACCAAGTAAAAAACGATCGTTTGAGATTGATTGCATGCCGAGAGCAGTCATTGCTAACGCAGCAGGAGTTCTAGCGCCTATTTGCAAAATTCCTGTGCCCAGTCGAATTGAGGTGGTGCTTGACGCGATTCTCGCTAGGGGCGTTATGCCGTCAATTCCCCAAGTCTCAGCTGACCATATCGAATCGATACCTAGCTTCTCTACTTCCTGTGCCCAAGCCGCTGCGCTCTCCCAATCATCTTGAGATTCTCTATATAGACCGACCGCTATTCTAAGCACTATTTTCTCCTAACCCTCAATCACAAAGCAACAGAAAAAAACTTAATTCGTTCCGAAGTGATACCGCCAAGCATCACGAAGCTAATGCGGCCCTAACATAATATATAACCTCTTCCAAATCACTGCGTTACCTGACATAATGCGGCTTAGTTCAGTTACTACTAAAGCGTCACACGTTAGGGGAAATTTAAATGCTTAAACAGTTCGCAGTACCAGAAGAAATAGCAATTCGCGTACCTTTCGACAAAATGCGCTCGGCCGTTGAGGCACTTTTTCTCGAACTTGGGATGGATGAGGGAGATGCTATTAGATCAACGGATACATTGCTTTACGCTGACATACGTGGAATCGACTCACATGGAGTATCCAACATGCTGCGCGTCTACGTAGCTGGCCTTCAGAGCGGAGATATAAATCCAAAACCTAAGTGGAAAATAGAGCGTGAATTTCCTGCCACGGCAACGGTTGATACGGACCAAGGATTAGGTGTCGCAGTTGGTCCGGAGCTAATGGAATTAGCTATTGAAAAAGCTCGTGTATATGGAGTCGGGACAGTTATAGCTAATAACGGTCGACACTTTGGTGCCGCTGCTTACCATGCGCAGCTGGCTCTAGATCACAATATGATTGGTCTCTCGATGACGGTTGGCGGGCTGTCCGTAGTCCCTACATTCGGCGCTGAAGCTCGCGTAGGGCTTAACCCGCTAGCAATCGCGGTACCAACCGACAAACAGCCGCCATTTATCTTTGATGCGTCAATGTCAAGTGTCGCAGGCAATAAGATACGTCTCGCCCAACGACTAGGAGAACCGATATTACCAGGTTGGGTCGCGGAAGCTGACGGCACGCCCATTATGGAGTCAAAAGAGTTGCCTGATGATTTCTTGATTCTGCCCCTTGGAGGCACCCGAGAAATCGGGTCACATAAGGGCTATAGTTTGGCAGCATCAATAGATATCCTAGCGGGTATCCTTTCTACGGCCGGATCCGCGTTTCAGCGAAGCGAAGGCAATGGAAAGGGTATAGGCCACCACTTTACTGCGTTTAACATTGAGGCATTTGGAGATTTAGCTGAATTTAAAGAAAATATGGACGAATATCTTGTGGCCCTGCAAGAGACTCCGACGGCTCCTGGTCATGATCGTGTGATATACGCGGGAATTGAAGAACATGAGCAGGAGATAGATCGAAGAGAAAGGGGCATTCCATACCACCCTGAAGTCGTGGAATGGTTTGAGGCTACTTTCATTGAGTTGGGAATGTCTAACTTGCTGGCCTGAAAATCGTTCGTAACGCGATAAAAGGGATGCGCAGCAAGTATTAGATGTTAATCTCGGGCATAAGAAAATTAAGTTGAAGGAGATGGAATTATGGCAATGCTAGTTGGTGGAGGTGCAGGATCGATACTCGGGGAGGACATAGTTTCGCAAGCTCAAAAACTTGAGTCGTTAGGATATGACTCACTTTCTGTCGGTGAGACATCACATAATCCATTTTTACCGTTAGTTTTGGTCGCCGAACATACTAAAAAACTACAATTTGGTACGTCAGTCGCGATAGCATTTCCAAGAGCTCCACACATCTCCGCAAACCTTGCTTGGGATCTACAGGCATATTCAGAAGGGCGATTTATGCTCGGCCTTGGTACACAAGTGAAAGGACACAACGAAAGACGATTCTCAGTGCCTTGGCATCCTCCTGGGCCCCACTTACGAGACTATATTCAGTGTATGAGGGCTATTTGGGATTCATGGCAAAACGGAACCAAACCGGACTATGAAGGTGAATTTTATCAATACAAACTCACAAGCCCGTTCTTTAACCCAGGCCCTATTGAACATCCCGATATTCCAGTTATTGTTTCGGCAGTAAATCCATTCAATGCGCGACTCGCGGGTGAAGTAGCAGATGGTATAGCCATTCATGGATTCAGTACTTTTCGATACATTCGCGAAGTATTGATTCCTGAAGTCCAAGAAGGCGCGCGACGTGCCGGAAAAGATATTTCGAAAGTACAAATTCGAGGTGGTGGATTTGTTGTAACCGCTAAAACCGAGGACGAGTTAGAAAGACAAATCGAAATCACTCGAAAAAGAATATCCTTCTATGCCTCTACACGATCCTACTCAAATGTCATGAAGCTACATGGCTGGGCTGACGAAGCTGCCGAACTGCACCGGTTATCAGTAGGTGGGAAATGGGATGAGATGGTCAGTGTGGTCACGGATGAAATGATAGAAGAATTTTGTGTTGTCGGGACGTGGGATGTAATTGCCGGAAAAATGAAAGAAAAATATGCTGGAATTAACTCACAGGTATCTTTTCCGGGAGACCCAAAAACACCAGAGGAATTTGAACAGGTCACTGAGATTATTGCAGAGCTAAAAACGATCCCTACTGTGGCTGACGCCTAAGGGAATAGATTTCAAGGAGTCCCAATATGCCCGACACATCATCAACAAGCCAATTTGATATGCGACATAAGAGTCATGTTCTAGTCGATGGTCCTGACAGAGCAGCTGCTCGATCAATGCTGCATTCCGTAGGATATTCAGTGGATGATCTGAAGCGACCCTTAGTTATGGTTGCGCACGAATGGATCGGTACAATGCCGTGTAACTATTCACAACGAGCGCTTGCGCAACAGGTAATGGCAGGAATACGCGCAGCGGGTGGGACGCCAATGGAAGTCAATACCGTATCGATCTCGGATGGCGTGACAATGGGAACAGAGGGCATGAAAGCCTCACTCATTTCGCGCGAGTTAATTGCTGATTCGATTGAGCTATGTGGAATAGGTTATTCCTTTGACGCCGCTGTCATAATAGTCGGTTGTGATAAAACAATTCCCGGTGGAGCCATGGCTTTGGCTCGACTAAATATACCGGGAATGGTTCTGTACTCCGGGTCTATCGCACCTGGCACATGGCAGGGCGAAGATGTGACAATTCAAGATGTTTTTGAGGGAGTTGGAAGACATGCTGCAGGTACTATGACCGATGAGGAATTAGCTGGCCTGGAGGCTGCTGCGTGTCCAGGGGCTGGCGCGTGTGGCGCGCAATATACCGCAAATACAATGGCCACTGTACTTGAGTTTCTCGGGATTGCTGCCATGGGTTCGGGTTCTCCGGGCGCTACAGATCCTCGTAAAGACGATATCGGAGTTGAAGCAGGTAAACTGGTCATGGAAATTCTTCGCCGAGGCCTTAAGCCACAGGAACTACTAACCAAGGAAGCTTTTGAAAATGGTATCGCCTGCGCCACCGCTACTGGTGGATCAACCAATGTGGTATTGCACCTCCTCGCTATTGCTGCGGAATGTGGTATTGACCTAGACATTGACGACTTTAATAGGATTTCTGATATCACTCCACTAATTGGTGATTTGCGGCCTGGAGGACGCTATGTAGCGTTGGACTGGGACCGCGCTGGCGGTACCAGACTTCTGGCGAAAAAATTAATCGAAGCAAATAAAATTCATGGAAATCAAATGACGATTTCCGGTAAAACTATTCAGGAAGAGGCCAATCTTACGGAAGAAACCCCGGGACAGGATGTAATCCTCAACGCGGAAAATGCGCTAAAACCCACCGGTGGTCTGGTTATTCTTAAAGGATCATTAGCTCCAAAAGGCTCGGTTATCAAAGTAGCAGGTCACGAGCGACTAACTCATCGAGGCCCAGCTCGAGTATTCGAACGGGAAGAAGATGCAATGCAGGCTGTTCTCGAGAATAAAATTAAGCAGGGCGATGTACTGGTGATCCGAAACGAAGGCCCTGTTGGCGGTCCGGGAATGAGAGAGATGTTAGGTGTCACGGCTGCGCTTGTAGGAGCTGGCTTAGACGATTCAGTAGCGCTTCTTACCGACGGGAGATTCTCCGGAGCTACACGGGGTTTAATGGCCGGCCATGTAGCTCCAGAAGCGGCAGCTGGCGGCCCAATCGGAGCAGTAAATGAGGGAGACTCAATTTATTTTGACATCCCCGGTCGAGAACTAAATCTAGAACTAGATGCCGAAGAAATCAAAGCACGCTTAGATTCTCGCCAACCACGTCCGGCGAATTATCAACGTGGCGTCTTTGCTAAGTACGCGAAGCTGGTATCAGGTGCTGATACTGGGGCGATTACACGGTAAATAAGACAGACGATTTATTGAAAGTTTTGTAACAAAGAAAAGAAAAAAGACTGGTACACTTTGAGGGTGTAACAAAAAACTAAAAATTACGGGGTACGCAATATGGATTTTTCATTCTCACCTGAAGAAGAAAGTTTTCGAACTGAAATACGATCATTTCTGGATAATCATCTTCCAAATGACTGGAGTGATCGAGACACGATTGGGGATGATGGAGCCGAAGACGGCTCATTAGCCAGGACCATTACAAAGGGACTTGCCGATAAGAAATGGCTCGCGATGGCTTGGTCCAAAGAAAACGGCGGCCTTGATGCCACACATGTACAACAAATGATCTACAACGAAGAGACTACCTACGCTCGAATGCCGGGTGGTGGTGGTATGGGTGTCGCATGGGTTGGACCGGCTTTAATACTTTATGGAACAGATGAACAAAAAGAACAATATCTTCCGAAAATTACAAACGGAGACGATATTTGGTGCACACTTTACTCTGAGCCTGGCGCTGGATCGGATCTTGCCTCTTTACAAACTCGCGCCGTACGAGATGGCGACGAGTGGATCATTAATGGTTCTAAAATATGGACGAGTGGTGGACATTACGCAAACATGGGATGGTTAGCCGCACGAACTGACCCCAGTGCACCAAAGCATCGGGGTATATCTACTTTCGTAATGCCAATGGACGCGCCTGGAGTATCTGTACGACCTCTTCCAAACTTAGCTGGAGAGCACGGATTTAATGAAATATTCTTCGAGGATGTGCGAATTCCTGGAGACAGTCTCGTTGGTGTTGAAAATCGTGGTTGGTATCAAGTTGCAACTGCACTAGATTTTGAGCGATCCGGTGTAGGCGCGTACGCTAACGGAAAACGAAGTGTAGAAAAGCTTGTTTCTGCGGCTCGTGACGAAGAGTCACTCGTTGAACAAAATCCCACCGCACGGTATGAGTTAGCCGATCGTTGGATAGAAGTACAGGTCGGTTTTAACGTTGCCTATCGTATTCCATTTCTTCAATCACAAGGCATTATTCCAAATCATGAAGCATCCGTATCAAAGTTATACGGATCGGAATTGTCACAGCGGATTGCTGGAACAGGGATGCATCTTCTTGGAAGCATATCGCAGCTTCGTCCAGGATCGCCGTACGCAAAACTCGGAGGTGCTTTTGCGCAGCAATATATGACTGCTGTATCAAGCACTGTGGCAGCCGGAACAAGTGAGGTACAACGGAATATTATCGCTCAAAGAGGTCTGGGCCTTCCACGAGGATAATCAGTTTTGAAATTTATTTGAGCCACAAACTGAGGTCAGATATTGAAAAAGAAGTCAAAACTCAACAAATTATACAACGACTGGGGTGGGCTCCCTGTATTTGGAGCCGGTGCGCTGATACTTGTGATAGTAGTGTGGCTTATATGGTCTAGTCGCCCGGGTTCGACAACAAATGACGAAGCCTTTCAACTGACCAGTAGTTATCAGAATATACCTACTAACGGAACGGAGCTGGGTGATAACGATTCACCGCTCACGATCTGGCTACATGAAGACTTTCAGTGTTCGCACTGTAAAACGTTCTCAGCAAACATTGTTAAGCCTTTAATAGACAGTTATGTCCAAGATGGGCGAGTTAAACTCGTCTTTGTAAACACGCCGATCCTTGGTAAAGAATCATTTAATGCTGCAACCGGTTCACTTTGCGCGGCAGATCAAAATCTATTCTGGGAGTATCACAATATACTGTTTTTGAGACAAGGTAAGCCCAATTCTGGTGTTTTCAGCCTTTCTAACCTAGAAGATTTTGCCGACGAATTAGTCGCCACCGGGCTTCCTCTAGATAGGAATTTATTCAGCACCTGTATAAACTCAGAGCAGGAGCACAATGGTCTGCTAATAGGTGCTGAATTAGCATTAAAAAATGGATACAGTGGAGGAACCCCCTACACGCTAGTGGGAAACTACCCCGTTTCGGGAGTGGCTAACTTTGTGGATATTCAACAAATTATAGAAAATCAGCTCAAGTAATTTAATTGATCTCCGCTTAGCTTGAGCACAGGAGAATATAATATTGTTACAAAGGTCCTCCTTTATCGCATGTGTTTCGGTGATTTTAAAAATATCCGGTTTAGTTGTGGCTATATATTTGAGCTATACGGCCTTGTTCAACGAGAGCGCGTTAATTTGTGGCGAAAGTGGCGGCTGCCACGAGGTTCAAGATTCGGAATACTCAAAAGTTGCCGGTATACCTATCTCGCTCTTCGGGCTATTTATGTATTTAACGCTGCTCGGATTACACGTCGCTAGAGGTCGATACCTCCACAAAAGACTTTTTGGCTCACGTGAGCGACTAGTGAGAAATATAAAAATATGGTCTCTCTTTATTGCGACTGCAGGCACTGTATATTCAATCTACCTCACTGGAATCGAGGCATTCGTGCTGGAAGCTTGGTGCATTTGGTGCGTTGCGTCAGCCGTGATTATCTCAATGATTTTTATTGTTGAAATCATTGAAGTACGAAATGTCAAAGAGACTACGTCTTGAATTGCTGATGATATATACTTCGGTTGGAGAGATGCCATGACTACAGAACCCTCAACTACCGACAGTACTCAATTAACAGTCGATTTCTCGGAACTTTTTTTGATCTCAACCGGGGGGATAGATGTATTTGCGCTTAATTGGAATCAGATGGATGCTCCTCCACCGTACAGTCTTTCTGTTTCTGAAAATGAGTTTTCATATCAAGGCCATACGTACTTAGTTAATGGACATGGAGCAATCCTCCCACAATGGGTTCAGCAAACCGAGACTGAGAACCGCCTAGCAATGTTCGTTGAGAGAGACGGCCGACTCTTGGCATATGCGTCCGAGCCAACGGCTGAAGCATCGGATAAAGACTCAGCTGCAGAGTCTGCAGGCTAAGCCTGACTTAGATCTAGCTTTTAATTAATTTTGGACCGTAAATGCCATGATAGACGGGCGATAACATTTCTCCGCGTATTAACCCAACACTCACTGGTAAAAAAAATACTCCTCTCATCACTCCGGCATTTATTTTGGCCACTATTTCCACACACTTTTTCTTTGTCGGCTATCACTCAAGCACAAATGTCCTTGTCCCTGAGGCACTTGAAGGTGTACCAGTTGGACTAGCCGGCTTTGTATTAGGTATTTTTGGGTTTGCTGGGGTTATTGCCAGACCAATTACTGGAGGATTGCTCGATTTAGGAAGACACCAACTCTGGCTTCGAATCGGTGGAGTTGCCACCGTAATAGCTTTTCTTGGTTATAGCCTCAATCTCGGTCCATGGGGTTTTATACCTTTTCGCATTCTACATGGCACAGCGATGGGTTTCTTTGCCACGGGCTTGCTTGCATTAGTTGCTGAAGGTTTGCCAGTTCATCGAAGAGGATTGGGTTTAGGAATATTCCAAACTGCCAACACACTGTCCCTCTTCTACGGACCGCTGCTAATGAAAAATATAGCAGAGTCCTTTTCACTGGAACTTGCGTTCTTGCTGGGAGCAATCAGTACGGGTATCGCGTTGATTAGTGCCGCGGCCATTGGAGATCCCAAATCAATCGTAAAAAGGCCGTTCCCAAGTGCATGGACTCTTGTAAATCCTATTAATGGCATATCTAAATGGGCGATATTGCCGATGATGATATTTCTTTCCACAGCAACCGGCTACATGGCAATAACCGGACTCCTCCCTAAATTTGCGGCTGCAAGAGATATTGCTGGGTACACCATATTTTGGCAGGCTGCTGCAATCGGTCAACTTTTTTCGAGATCCTTAAGTGGGGGACTGTCCGATAGATTTGGACGGGGAGCCATCATAATTCCAATGCTGCTTCTTATGAGCCTGGGGCTGATTATATTGTCGATTGCCGACACGGTGCCAATGTTGCTAGTTGCTGGATTAGTAATCGGACTCGCAAATGCAGGAGTTCAAACAACCATCTCAGCGTTGATTGTCGACCGATCTACTGAAAGAGATTTATCCTCTTCGCTTGCGACCTATACCTTGGCGTGGGACTTTGGTGCCATCCTAGGTCAGACAGGTTTTGGATTATTGGTAATCAGTCTAGGCATGAGTAATGTGTTCCTATCACTCACGCTACTACCACTTGGCGCGATTCTCCTGTACTTCTGGAAGTTACGCTGATTGATTTTATTATTTTTATAACCGTTTACACAGTAAACACAAGTCGCGTTAACATCCAAGCAGAGCAATACTTCGCAGGGGGATTTGATGGCCACGACTTTCAATGAAATAGCGATATTTTCTGGCAACGGACATCCCCAACTTGCTGATGATATTTGCGCACACATGGGTATTAAGCTAGGTGACTGTGAAGTTTTCCAATTCTCCAATGAAGAAGTTTTTGTTCGATATTTAGATAACATTCGTGAGCGAGACGTCTTTATAGTTCAACCCATAGTATCTCCCGTAAACACAAGTCTCATGGAATTATTCATAATGATTGATGCTGCACGTAGAGCATCTGCCGGAAGAATAACTGCGGTGGTTCCCTACTACGCCTACGGACGAAGCGATAAAAAAGATCAACCCCGCATACCTATCACCGCTAGGCTCGTTGCCAACTTCATAGAGACCGCAGGTGCAGATCGACTCTTATCTATGGATATGCATGCTGGCCAAATTCAAGGTTTTTTCAATGTCCCAGTTGACGAACTCACAGCATTTCCACTACTTGCTGACTATTTTGGCTCTATCAGCCAGTTAGCACCGGTTGTGGTAGCTCCGGACTCTGGACGGGCAAAACTAGCACGAGATCTATCCGCTCGTATCGGCGGTGATTTTGCAATTGTTGATAAACAAAGAACAGGCAACAGTGAGGTTGCCGAGGCTATGAACTTAGTTGGATCTGTTGACGGGAGAGACTGTTTGGTCCTAGATGATGAAATTTTAACTGGTGGAACTATTGCGGCAGCAGTTGCTACAGCTCGAGAAAATGGCGCTAGGTCAGTTCGTGTCGCTTGCGTGCATCCAGTCTTTGCTGCGAAAGCGTATGAGATACTTGATAATACCGCTGCTGGAATCGATGAAATTATATTTACAGACACCTTACCGCTCGTACGAGGTGAGTTCACCGCCATCCCTCAAAAAACTATATCAATAGCTCCATTACTAGGTGATGCGATCAATAGAATTCACAGCGGTGGATCAGTAGGGGCTCTTTTCAAAAAATAGCGTGAATGAGTTGCGACCAGCGTGAACGCGATCATTCTGAGTTCATTCTGTATGCTGTACGTATGGCTCTAAAATTTTTAAAAAATCTATTCACTGGCGACTCAAATGAAAAAGTTCTACTTGAAATGAATCAAGTGGTGGATGAAGTCGAAACCTATGGCAAAAGCCTCGGCAACTTAACCGATCAAGAATTACAAGAAAAGTCTAAAGTCCTAAAAAACAAACTTCTTCGATCTGACGATCCACCCAAGGAGTTGGATTTATCCATTGTTGAGGCACTAGGTCTAATTAGAGAATCAATCACAAGAACTACGGGAGAAACAGCATACGGCGTCCAAATCAAAGGTGCGCTGGCGTTGCATCGTGGACAAGTAGCAGAGATGCGAACTGGCGAAGGAAAAACTTTGGTCGCTACCCTAGCGCTATACATAAACAGCCTGATTGCCAAAGGCGTTCATTCAGTCACTGTTAATGATTATCTCGCTAGGCGCGATTCACAATGGTACGCACCCGCCCTTGATCTTTTAGGCATATCAATTGGCGTAATACAAAATGATCGCTCAGCATGGATTTATAGTCGGGAAATACTTTCCAGCCGGCCGACATATGAACACTTGCGAGAAGTAACTCGCCCCGAGGCTTACCAAGCCGATATAGTTTATGGCACTAATAATGAATTCGGATTTGATTATTTACGTGACAACATGGCTACTACCCTAGCCGACAGTTCCCAAGGACAATTAGACTTTGCAATCGTCGACGAAGCAGATTCTATCTTAATCGATGAAGCTAGAACACCACTAATTATTAGCGGAGCAGCCCAAGATGATGTCTCCCTATACCCTCGCTTTTCAAAAATCGTACCGTTGCTCCAAGCTGAGCGTGATTACACCGTAGATTTGCAACATAGATCAATCAGTCTCACTGAAAATGGAATAGAAATTCTTGAAAAAGCTCTAGGAATCTCAAATATCTATGCACCAGAAAATTTCCGTATGACACGTTACTTAGAAGCCGCACTAAAAGCCGAAGTGCTCTTTAAAAAAGATCGCGATTATGTAGTAAGTGAAGGTCAAGTGGTCATAGTTGATGACTTTACTGGACGACTTATGGAAGGTCGGAGATGGTCAGATGGGCTCCATCAGGCAGTAGAGGCAAAAGAAAAAGTTAAAATTCAACAAGAATCAATAACGTACGCAACTATAACAATTCAAAATTACTTTCGTCTGTATAAAAAACTAGCTGGAATGACGGGTACAGCTATCACTGAAGCAGAGGAATTCAATGAAATTTATAATCTTGAGGTTTTGGTAATTCCACCAAATCGTGACGTTGCCAGAGAAGATTATCCTGATCTTGTTTTTCGAAATCAGAGTGATAAATGGAGTTCAGTCATAACTGACGTCCATGAAAAACACCAAGTACAACGCCCCGTATTAGTCGGAACCGTATCAATTGAGACATCTGAAGGCCTCTCACAACAACTAACAAAACTAAATATTCCACATGAGGTTTTGAACGCAAAACAGCATCAAAAAGAAGCCGAAATAATTGAAAAAGCGGGAGCATTGGGAGCGGTAACAATCGCTACAAATATGGCCGGTCGTGGTACTGATATTAAGCTCAGTGACGAGGTCAAACGGCTAGGCGGGCTTCACGTCATCGGAACGGAACGCCATGAAGCTCGAAGAATCGATAATCAGTTAAGGGGAAGATGTGGCAGACAGGGTGACCCTGGATCCACTAGATTTTTTGTTTCATTTGAAGATGAAATGGTGAAACGCTTTTCTCCTGACTGGCTCTCTGGGATGATCGATAAGTTAGTAGATGATGGGGAGCCGCTAGAGTCAAAACAATTAACAAGTGCCATTGGCCAAGCACAACAAAAAGTAGAATCCTATAACTTTGATATCCGAAAACATCTGGTTAAATATGATGATGTTACAAACTCCCAACGAGCTGTCGTCTATGAGCAGCGTAATTTAGTGCTTCAAGGTGAACATGTGAAAGAAACCGTGATTGAAATGGTTCATGGTGAAATTGATTCACTAGCACTTCAGCATTTGATCAATGTCGACTATGATTTCGAATTATTTAGGCAAAGCATCGAGCAAATAACTGGGGATCTTGAAACAAAGGATCTAAATAACTCAGATAATCAAAAGTCTGCTGAGCTCATCGAAGAAGCCAAACATTTAGCTAATTCAAGACTTGAAATCCTAGACAATGAATTCGGAGAAGAGCTTAGACGACGAACTGAAGAATTAATATTGATATCAGCTATCGACGCGACTTGGGTCGAACATCTAACCGCATTAAGTGAATTAAGACAGGGTATTGGACTACGGGCCTATGCCCAAACAGACCCACTAGTTGCTTTTCAGCGAGAAGCACATGATATGTGGGATCAATACAGGGAACGGGTTCAAAATACGGTTGCTAGACAAATTTTACGGGCGCGCATCATTGTCAATGAGCCCTCAAGAATACAACCTCGACCAAATCCTCAAACCGCAGCAAACGAAGTTCAAAGCTCAACAGCTGACGATGTTGTGTCAGCCTCAACGGGGGGCACTCGAGCCGAACGACGACGGCTCGAGCGCCAGCAAAAAAAAATCAATAAAGCCAGAAATGAGAAAGCCTCCGCTAACTAATCTATGAATATCACTAATCGACAAACCGATACGTTACCTGAAATTTGGCTTGTCTCATCTTGGGTGCAAGGAAACAATCCGGAATTCGACAACCTTCTAGGGGAGATCTATGACAAGGCTGCCTTAATACAGGCAACGGCTCTCTCCAATATGGTTATAGGTGGTAATACTGAATATGACCCCAACAAAGATGAAGAAAGTGAACGTCAGTACGAATTAATAATCAGAAACATGTGTCTTCTAGCTCGTTCATTTTCCGAAGCTGGATTCCTACCAATTCTTAGTATTCGAGTTCATTCACAATTCTACTTGGATGCATTTTGCAACTACTTACGTGGTGGCACACTTCGCTTCGCTACTCTAGTTGACGACACGTCCACGACGCCAACAGATATACAGAGCAAAGGACTAACTATTAACACTACGGACCTTAGCAGCGAAGCTACCATAAATTCTCTACTCCAACACTCAAATGACGCTCGAATAATGTAAGCATGATTCTTCGGGTAGTCCCCGTGTTTCTTCTACCTTATATTTGAGTACGCTTAAACCTACTCGAACACTCTGATAGGCTAAACCAATGGTAGAAACGGTCTCACATCCAACGGTTTCCCCCATTACAAAAGTGCCCGACGGACCTCTCAACCCCGAAGAAGGAGTTAGCGAATTCAGGCAACAGCTTGAAGCCGGTGTAGCGTGGTACCCAGCGCTCCTCAATGTTATTTCCCGCTGGACAGCCCCAAGTGAGTACATTGATGGCCGCACTCGCCACTATTTAATCAATGGCGAAGCCTTCGACTGGCTTTCGCTTGCTGAACGATTAATCATCAATGCAGATTCATTATTGCCAGCCGAAGAAACTGAAAAATTAGTGCTATTCGGAATATCGCCAGTGCTCAGTCGTAACGGGCAAGAGGAAATCGCCTTTGAACTAGCTATAGGAGCTGCTAAATACCGAGCTTTCTTGAATTACCAATATGGGGTAATCGTAGAACAACTAGTATTAGCTGCAGCAGAAGAAAAGTTAGTGAAAAATGCCTCGATATTTGCTGCAATTGAGAGGCCATATGCTGACGAACAAGCGTTCAACGAAGTCTACGGCGCACCTTTTAAAAAGCTCAGATCACATTATCGCGGTGCCACGGGAATGCTTCTGACCGAGAACACAACTCGTGGGGATTTTGAACACTTCCTCTACTGGCTTTCAAAATACCGCATTAGACATATGGAACCTGCTCGTATAGCCTCTGATACTCGACAAGCCATGATTCTTCTTTCCAGGCTGGAGCAACGCAGAAACCGATTTATCAGCCAAAGTAGTGATTCTCTCACGGCAGGATCCGTCTATCTGTACTCGATTGAATCCAACCCACATTTCTTTCCACGACCTAACTAACTCTAAGTTCCGTCTCCACAGACTCAGTTATTCAAGTAACTCGATCCGAAATTCTTTACATCAACAGGTTTATCCCACTAGCAATACTAATTAGCTATAAACATATAATCTTAGTATGACTCACTCATATAATCTTCGTTACCAATTTACACTTAAAATATTATGATCTATACTAAATTAAATACATGAAAGGCAAAATAAGTGCAAGGTGATCCATACCAAACCCTTGGAATCAAAAGAACATCTTCTGAAAAAGAGATTCGGTCCGCTTACAGAAAACTTGCACGTGAACATCATCCTGATGTTAATGCTGGTGACTCCGCCGCGGCTGAAAAATTCAAGACAATTAACGATGCTTATCAAATCTTGTCCGACTCTGAAAAGAAAGCCCAATATGATCGCTTCGGTCACGCACGACCGTCGGGCGGGGGGGGATTTCACAACAGTGACAATGTTGTGTCTGACTTCGGAGACATGTTTGGAGGTAGGGGTAACCAAGCATCAGGATTTGAGTCTTTATTTGGGGGGCTAGGCGGCGCATTTAACAGAAAACCTCAAGCACAAAAAGGCTCCGATATTGAACAACAGATAGAGATATCACTCGAGGACTCATACAAGGGAGTCGCAAAAACAGTCACTGCACAAGTTGGAAAATATCCCGGTTCACAAATAGAAGTAAAAATTCCTGCCGGGGTAAAAAATAATCAGCGAATCAGAATACCGAGAAGAGGCCAAGACGGCCGAAATGGTGGCAATGCCGGCGACTTATATATAAAAACAATGGTGGCAACGCACCCGATATTTACTCGTATCGACGATGACTTGGAGATAGATCTATTAATTACGCCGTCTGATGCTGCATTAGGAAGCTCACTTTCCGTAACGAGCATCAAATCAACAACATTAGAGGTTAGTATCCCAGCGTTTTCCCAGGGAGGAGCAAAGATTCGACTAGCCGGCCAGGGTATGCCCAAGACTGACGGTGGATTTGGAGACATGATTGGAATAATCCGAATCCGAGTTCCCAATGAATTATCACCAGCGCAAAAAAACTTGTACGAACAGTTACGAATACTTGAAGAATCTGAGCAGGAGGCAAAAAGTGACGACCATTCCCCAAGATGAGCCACTGTTTCAAATTTCTGTGGTCGCGAAAATAATAGGAGTTCATCAACAAACTATTCGCTCATACGAGCGTTTAGGATTAGTGCAACCCGCACGCTCAATTGGTAACACAAGATTATTTTCAACTCGTGACATCGACCAATTAGGCCAAATCGTGAGTTGGACTACAGATTTAGGGCTTAATCTGGCGGGCGTTGAAATTATGATGCGTCTGCACGGACAAATCAAGCAACTCGAAGAAACTAATAAGGCCCTTACCAAAGACGTCGCAACCTTACACGAGCAACTGGCTGGAATAAACAGAAACTCAGAGGAAGTCCACGAAACTGAAAAAGAATACGGTGCCGATTTTTTTCTAAGATTTTCTTAATTCGGGTTAAAAGGAGACTATATTATGATGCGAAATGATCGATTCACTGAACAAGCTCAAGAGGTGATATCAGCCTCCCAACAGCTAGTTAGAGACGAAAGGCATTCGCAGTGGGACGTTGAGCACGTACTATTCGCCCTCCTCGCTCTCCCAAACGGTCTCGCTCGAGATATTTTCACGGCTGCGCAAATAGAAAGTGACGCAGTATTACGGTCTTTACAAGAAAAACTAAAACATGGTCCGAAATTAGGTAATGAAGTGGTCCAAATTTATACCACTCCGCGAATCGTCGAAATGCTAGAGCGCGCCAACGCGGAAGCCAATCGACTAAAAGACGAATACGTTGGAGTTGAGCATTTACTTTTAGCGGTTGTTGATGCAACGGACGGCGAATCGGCAAAAGTTATGGAGGAATTCCAGGTAAGTAAAGAGCGACTCTATCGAGCACTACAGAGCGTTCGCGGCTCCGCTCGGGTTGATTCCCCAACGGCTGAATCAACCTATCAAGCGCTCACCAAGTTTTCCCGTGATCTGACCGAATTTGCAAAGCAAGGCATGCTTGATCCCGTGATAGGAAGAGATGGCGAAATCAGCAGGGTGATGCAAATTCTTAATCGAAGAACGAAAAATAACCCGGTCATTATTGGCGAGGCAGGCGTAGGAAAAACTGCGATCGCAGAAGGTTTAGCGCAAAGAATTGTCGATGATGACGTCCCTGAACGCCTGAAAGATAGACGCGTTATGGCTCTAGACATGGGAGCACTCTTAGCTGGTTCGAAGTTTCGTGGTGAATTTGAAGAACGTCTGCAAGCCGTAATGCAAGAAGTTAAGAGTTCCCAAGGCGAGGTTTTACTTTTCATAGATGAGTTACATACCGTCGTCGGAGCTGGCGGTTCAGATGGCGCTCTTGATGCCTCAAATATGATGAAACCGGCCTTAGCTCGTGGAGAGCTCCATGTTATTGGCGCAACAACTCTCGATGAGTACAGGACATCGATCGAATCTGATCCTGCCTTAGAGAGGCGCTTTTCGCCCGTCTATGTTGATGAACCATCTCCCGAAGATGCTACAGCAATTCTAAAAGGCCTTCGACCAAGTTATGAAGATCATCATGGGATATCCATTACTGATGAAGCTATCGATGCTGCTGTACATCTATCATCCCGATATATTACAGACCGATACCTCCCTGATAAGGCAATTGACCTTATTGATGAGGCTTCATCACGCCAAGTCATTGAGAATGAATCGATGGCCCCAGCTATTAGAGAACTCAAAAAAGAAGTAGATGATGCATCTACAAGGCTCGACCTAGCCGCAGAGAAAAAAGACTTTGAAGAAGCAGCGAAAATTAAACAGCAACTCTTACACATTCAAGCTAAGTATGAAGATTGCGTGCAAGACTGGCAATCTGAACATGGTCCAAACAGCGAAGTCACAAGACACGATATTGCCCGTCTCATAGCGCAAATGACTGGCATTCCCGTGGCTCAAATGCTCGAAGCAGAGGCATCTAAATTGCTTCGAATGGAAGAATTTCTTCATGAACGAATTGTTGGACAGGAACGAGCTATCAGCTCACTTTCGGATGCCATTCGCAGAGCTAGATCTGGATTAAAAGATCCTCGCAGGCCTATCGGTTCATTTATCTTTGTTGGACCGACCGGTGTTGGGAAAACTTATTTAGCACAGGCGCTCGCAGAATATCTGTTCGATGATCAGGATGCAATCATTCGTCTTGACATGTCTGAGTACAGCGAAAAACATACTGCATCAAGGTTAATAGGCGCTCCTCCAGGGTACGTCGGATATGACCAGGCTGGCGAACTCACTGAGCAAATTCGTCGACGTCCTTACCAAGTTATCCTCTTCGACGAAATCGAAAAGGCACATCCAGATATATTCAACACACTTCTTCAAATAATGGATGATGGGCGCCTCACCGACTCACATGGAAGAACTGTGGATTTCAGCAATACAATAATCATAATGACCAGTAACTTGGGTGTTGATGCAAAACGTGAACCTGTCGGATTTGTGAGATCGCAGTCAACAGTTGAAGCCAACGCCCAAGAAAAACGCATTGAGTCATCTCTAAAGCAGACATTTCGACCAGAATTTCTCAATCGTCTCGATGAGATAGTGATTTTTGAACCTTTAAACGAAAAGGAGATCGCTGCCGTAGCAGATCTCGAAGTAAAACAAATTGCAGCGAGGATAGGTACACAACAAATTATCCTTAATATCAGTGAAAAGGCCATGTCCTTACTGGCCAAAGAAGGATATGACCCTCAATTCGGAGCCCGCCCACTAAAACGACTCATCGAAAGAAGAATTGAAAATATCCTCGCTCGAGCTATGCTCGCTGGAGAACTAGACAGCGGTGATACAGTTGATATTGATCTAGATGAGACTGAAGAGTCTTCTGACTTTAACTTTGAAATAACAAAAAAATAAGTCGCCAGCTAATGTGTAACTTGATCTATTCATATATCTGGCTCTTGAGTGGAACATAAAATAGCGATATAAAATAATGTCTGATAAAAGTATTCCGTTAATGCCCCTGAAAAAAGTCTTATTCCCTCGACAAGAAATAGTTCTTCAAATATTTGAAGAACGTTACAAAGAAATGCTCAGCTACTGTGTCGAAAATGACGAGAAATTCGGAATAGTCCTAATTGACTCTGGAGAAGAAGTTGGCGGCGAAGCAATACCACATGGCGTAGGAACGACCGTAAAGATCCGAGAGATCGTTCCTACCAGCAACGATCGAATCTTGCTCACTGGGTACGGTGACAAGCGATTCCAAATAGACACAACGGTTACTCATTATCCTTATCCAGAAGCTAAAGTGTCCTTTAATCTTCCGACCGACCTGCACGGAAAGGAAGCCTCAGGTTCCGCTTCTCAGAATATTCTATTTGACATGATATGGGAGTCATATTTAGAGGTTCTCGCGATGCGAGACGCCTTAGCAAGCTCTTGGAGAACAATACCAGACTCCCATCCACAAATTCATAAGTTTTGTGATCAGATCGGTTCAATAACGGAAGGCTATGCACCCGATCTCCTCCGACAGGATTTGTTGTCTACATATGATGGAGAACAACGATTGTCGGTAGCAGATAGCCTTTTGCAAAAAGCGAAGACAAAAATAAGGAAACAACTAAGTTTTCTTCAGGCAACGCGATTTGGTGGGGCTAATCGAAACTAGGATTCCATCGGATAACCGGCTTCAGCCCACGCCTGATGGCCACCCTCAACATTGTAAAGATCATCTAAACCAAGGGATGCAGCAAATTCTGCAGCTACAGCCGATCGTTGGCCACTTCTGCAAATAAAAAGAATAGGCTTATCCGCTGCTAGCTTATCGGCATTACTTAGCACTGCCATATGCTGAATTCGAACTGACCCAGGAACATGTCCATCCGCATGCTCATCCATTTCACGAGCATCGATCACTTGAACATCTTCTTCGTCAATCATCCGCTTTGCCTCGCCAACGTCAATTCGATAAAAAGGTTCGCCTTCTAGTTTTTCTGGTTTTACTGACATTTAAACCCCTGTTCTTCTATATTTTGTAGACTAATATAACCGGAAACGTGAAGAAGTTCTGCACCATTTCTGTTTTGATTGAATTTTGTTAAGCTAGAGTTATAAGAATGACGTAGTTAGAGGCTGCACCACCGAGGAACTTGTTTAAACATATGACAATTAATCTACACGTTAATGGTAACCCGGTCGAAGTGCCGGATGGTGCAACTATCCTAGATGCCGTTCTAACATCCAATATTGATTTACCACATCTTTGTAAGCCGGAATCACGTTCACCCCTCGGTGCGTGTCGAACATGTTTGATTGAGATAGATGGATCACCCAGACTCGTTGCAGCCTGCCACACCCCTGCTAGTGACTCTCAAAGTATTTTGACTGACAGCAGCAAATCGCAGCGAATACGAACCGGTGTTCTAGACTTAACACTTGGAATGTCTTCCGATGGCAAAGGGAAAGGTTTAGCCGCCCAACATGCGAGGACACATCTGTTAACGGAGTCCACGTTCAGTCCTCTACCCAGGATCTCAGAGGATGATACTAATCCGTTCTTTTCACTAACAATGGCCGATTGCATATTATGTGGCAGATGCATCGATGCCTGTCAAAAAACCCAACATATCGGAGCGATCGGCATTAATGGTCGAGGACGAAACGGCGTAATTGGCTCAGCATTTGAATCTGACTGGGAGGACTCCACTTGCACGTCCTGTGGACAATGTGTTTCGCAATGCCCTACCGGTGCTTTACTACCCGCTACAAAACATTCGCCACGTGCAAACGCTGTCACGATGGCTCTGCCAATAATAACTTCAACTGATGAAACAACAGATGAAAAGAAACAATATCAAACAGCAGTGGGTACAACAGTCACGGAAACCACCTGCCCCTATTGTGGTGTCGGTTGTGGTTTGCGAGTGCACACAGATAAAGAAAACATCGTGTGGGTAGATGGAGTTCCTGAAAATAATTCTTCACTCGGTATGACCTGTGTAAAGGGTCGATTTGGTTTGGACTACGTCAATTCAAAAGAACGACTAACTCAGCCATTGATTAGAAAAAACGGTAAGCTTCAGCCAGCTTCTTGGGACGAAGCCCTAAATCTGGTGGCGGATAAATTTGCGGGCGTGGTCTCAGTTGATGCAAAATCACCCACACAGAAATTTGGAGGTATCGCCTCAGCTAAAGCTACCAACGAAGATGGTTATGTTATGCAAAAATTCGTGCGATCAGTTATGGGGACAAATTCTATCGATCATTGCTCTCGTCTGTGCCACGCACCTTCAGTAGTAGCTTTGATGGAGCAGATAGGATCTGGAGCTACATCTAACTCTTATGAAGATTACGAGAATGCTGGTACTTTACTAGTAGTAGGAAGCGATACCGGACGAAATCATCCGGTTGTTGCATCTCGAATTCGACGAAATATAGAAAATAACAACGCAAGCTTAATAGTAGTAAATCCCATCCGCATCGATCTATGTGATGTTGCAGAAATCCATTTGCAGCCTCGACCTGGTACAGACGTAACTCTTTTCAATGCAATGGCTAAAGTTATTCTTGATGAGGGCTTAGAAAATCAAGACTTCATCGATAATCGGACTGAAGGCTTCGAGGAATGGAAAGAAGTAGTCGATAAAATTGATTTATCTGAATCTGAAAAAATAACAGGTGTACCTGCGGAGGACATTAGCAAAGCGGCTCGCCTCTACGCACAGCCAAGACCGAACAGTAACGGAACAGATCGCGGCTCATGTTTGATATGGGGAATGGGAGTTACTCAACATACGAATGGCTCTGACAACGCCCGTTCGCTAATAAATCTTGCGTTGAGCAGTGGTCAAGTAGGAAAATCTGGCAACGGCATCTCACCGCTTCGAGGACAAAATAATGTTCAAGGCTGTTCAGATTCTGGCTGCTTGCCAAATATATTCCCCGGCTATGAACCTGTTGGTGGGGAAACACACGACAAATGGGAAACAGCCTGGGAGGCAGAAATTCCTCATACTCCTGGACTCCAATCAACGTTGATGATCGATAAAATGATGAGCAGTGAGCTCACTACGATGTATATTGTGGGAGAAAATCCTCTCGTTTCAGACCCATACCTCATACACGCACGTGAAGCATTTAATCGTCTTGATTTCCTAGTGGTCCAAGATTTATTTTTGCATGAAACGGCTCAAATCGCCGATGTGGTACTGCCAGCTGCCTCATTTGCCGAAAAAACGGGGACTTTTACCAACTCAGAGCGAAGAGTTCAATTAATTCGCCCATTCATGGAAAATGTTGGCCAATCAAGAAATGATTGGGAAATAACCACGGACATAGCTCGCCGAGTTTTGGAACGGCTTGAAAGACCTGTGCATCAATTTACTTATTCTGATTCTTCGGAAATATTTGATGAGATGGCAAGCCTCACACCTATAATTTCTGGACTTTCACACTCGAGATTAAATAAAGAAGGAGGTATTCAATGGCCTTGCCCAGACGATAACCATCCTGGAACGAAAATACTATTCGATGAAGATTTCCCGCGAGGACGTGGATTGTTCATGCCCGTAGTTCAAACTGCCTCGGCAGCTGAACTACCAAGCCGGCGATACCCATTCACGCTAATTACTGGAAGATCTCTTTACCATTGGCACACCGGTGCGATAACGCGAGAAGTGCCCAACCTCATGAAAAAAGTACCGGTAGTCACGGTGGATATAAACCCTGCAGACGCCAATGAGATGAATATTCACGATGGTCAGGATATTCAAATTAGTTCGAGGCGAGGTGAAATTATTGCGCGTGTACATGTTGTTGATAAAATGCAACGCGGAGACCTCTTCGTTCCATTTGTTGCACTTGAAGGAGTGGCCGCAAACATACTTACAAATGACGCACTTGACTTACCAAGTGGCATTCCTGAGTACAAGGCCTGTGCTGTGAGACTTGATACCCCTGGAAGTGCTCGAAAGGTACGAAAAAACGATCCTAAGATTAACTGATCAGTAATGCCACATGCCTTAAGCTGTGGCTAGGTAAAAGAAATGGAGAAAGAGATGGCAACACCGACGACAGATTATGCGTTGTATGAAAAAAATGGTCACGTAGCAACGATAACAATTAATCGACCAGAAGTAATGAATGCATTGCATCCTGCAGCATCACATGAAATAGCCGAGTTATGGGATGATTTTGCGGCGGATGACAATTTATGGGTGGCCATACTAACTGGAGCAGGCTCCCGTTCTTTTTCTGCGGGCAATGATCTGAAAGCTCAAGCAGCTGGGGCCGGTAGACTTGAACCAGGTGTGGTGCCTCGAGGGGGAGGCTTCGGCGGAATAACAAGTCGATTCGACATGCATAAGCCAGTGATTGCGGCTGTAAATGGATGGGCTATGGGCGGCGGCTTCGAAATGGCACTGGCATCCGACATAATCATCGCATCTGACCAAGCTCGGTTTGGACTGCCTGAACCGCGAGTTGGACTTTATGCTGGAGCAGGTGGAATCCACAGACTTCCTAGACAAATACCTCTTAAATTAGCAATGGGCATGATACTTACCGGACGAAATCTCGATGCAGAGACCGCAAAGGAATATGGATTCGTCAACGAAGTAGTTCCACATGATGACCTAATGGGCGCGGCTGAACGCTGGGCAAATGAAATTCTAGAGTGTGCCCCACTTTCAGTTCGTGGATCAAAGCAGGGATCAATGGAAGGGCTAGAGATACCGTTGGAATCGGCAATGAGTCGATCCTTCTACTGGCTTAATCGACACAATACCTCGCCAGACCAGAAGGAAGGGCCAATTGCTTTCAGTGAAAAGCGAACTCCAAATTGGACTGGAATTTAGTCAATAAGTTAGTGAGGCTAACCACCTTAAGTCACTAGCCCATGAGCCCACAAAGCAGACAATTTCGTGTTTTTAGGCTTGGGAACAGCGCCAACAACCAACACAGTGGTCAAAGCCTTGTAAAGAGATTTTGCTCACTATTGGTTGGGCTGTGGGTGTCTGATATTCTGTTAGCTAATGTCGAAATAGATGGCATCGGATCATTATTTGCTGGGTCAGCAATACTAGCCTTAACGTACCTATTAATTAGGCCACTTTTCATCGCATTCTCGGCCTGTCTTATTCTCATTACACTGGGATTCACGATTATTATCATCGATGCCACGATGCTACTTCTCACTTCCAAACTATCCGCCTCGCTTGGATTAAGTTTTCAAGTTAACGGCTTTTGGACCGCTATATGTGCTGCTTTCATCATCGCCTTAATTCACTTAATCATGTCAAATCTAGTAAACCGAAAAGATCAAATAGACTATGTAGGGCGACGTGAGCGCCGCATCTAATGACTTTAAAATTAAGTAATCGTTGAAAAGAGTGGATTATGAGTGAGATTGGTAAATTAGGTCAAATAAAAGCCCTGTGCTTTGATGTCTTTGGAACAGTTGTTGACTGGCGAACTACAGTTATTAGCGAGCTTCAGTTATTTGGTTCGGAGCAGGCTATAAATGCTGATTGGCCTAAATTCGCTGACCGATGGCGCACTGAAGGGTATATGGGAGGTATGAGGCTCGTACAAGAAGGTTCACTCCCTTTTCAAACAGCCGATGCTCTTCACCTTCGAATGCTAAATCTATTACTCGAAGAAATCGGATTCAATACTAAAAAAAATATTGATGTGGTTGAACACCTCAATACAGTGTGGCATCGACTCCAGCCATGGCCAGATTCAGTCATAGGATTAGAAAACTTACGAAGTAATTTCATCGTGAGTACGCTTTCGAATGGCAATATGTCCCTACTTACAAATATGGCTAAATACTCGAATTTACGATGGGATGTAATCTTGTCGGCTGAAATTACCGGGACTTTCAAACCAAATCCTGAATGCTACCAAAACGCAGCCAAACTGCTGGGACTCGACGCTGATGAAGTGATGCTCGTGGCAGCTCACGAATCAGATTTACTAGCAGCACAAGCTGTTGGATTCGGTACTGCTTACGTATTCCGACCCAATGAGTACGGGGCTGACAATAAAAAAGATCTCAAAGCAGATCTGCCGTTTGATTTTATTGCCAAGGACTTCAGCCATCTAGCTGAACTCCTTGCAGCCACAAAGTCGACCAAATAAAAAATACTTGACATCACCTAATACACTACTCGTGAAAAGCAAGGTGATTACTCAAGAAGGTTTCTTATGGCAATATATTATTCGTGTGACTCGCATGTAGTTGAACCGCCCGAGGTATTTAATGGGCTGATTGAGCGATTTGGTGACCGAGCTCCTCGACCTGTTAACGGATGGAAAGATAGAGAGGGCGTGTGGATAGCTTGGCCTGCACTCGACCGCCTAGTTCCAGTCGGGCGATGGGGAATTGCAGGACATAGTCTAGATGATCCAGAGACACACGAGCGTATCAAGCTTGGTTGGGATGGCATGAATCCCGGAGTTCGAGATCCGATCGCAAGACTTGAAGAGCAAGCTATCGACGGTGTAGTAGGTGAGGTTATGTATCCCAGCATTAATCTGCTTACCTACTCTGTCGAAGATACTGAAGTCACAAATGCGGTCTTCCAAAACTATAACGACTGGATCGTTAACTACTGCAGCCCTAACCCAGATCGATTAATCGGAGTAGGCTGTGTTCCACTTCGCGATGTCGACCTCGCAATCGCTGAACTAGAGCGCGTTACAAAACTAGGAGTGAAAGGGGTAGCGATACCATGCACGGCACCACTCGAGCGACCATATAGCGATCCATATTATGAGCCCTTTTGGGCTGCCGCTGAAGAGGCTGGTCTACCACTAACTATGCATATATTCAGTGGATCTGATTGGCCCATGGGCTTACCGCAGCACTGGGACCCTATTGTTGCCTATACACTTTCACATGCAGCTATATGGAATTCTATTAGCAACATCGTTACGTCTGGAGTTGTTGAAAGACATCCAAAACTGAAGTTTGTAGTGGCTGAATGGGAAACCGGATGGTTAGCGCACACCCTACAGCGCTGGGACCACGCATTCTACAGGTCAAGAACGGCAGCATCGCCAGATCTCTCCTTACTACCAAGTGAATATTTCAAGAGAAATTTTATGATTACCTTTGAAGACGATGATATCGGTCTTCGCACCTTCGACTATCTAGGTCCAGAAAACTTGTTGTGGGGAAATGATTACCCACACCATGATTCCATATGGCCAAATTCCATGGAAGTTCTTGATCGAATCATGACGGGTGTATCGGAGCAAGACAAAAACCAGATGGTTTGGGAAAATGTCAAAAACCTTTACAATATCAACCCAGATAAATTAGATATCTGATCTAGGATCTTGGAGCACTACCTTTGGCGATTCCAGTTTGATCGACAGGTGATTGATCTACCACGCCTTCGGCAATTAATTGTTCCACAGCCTCAGACCCCAGATCTAGATCTTCATTCAATATTTCCTTCGTATGCTCTCCTAAAAGAGGCGCTGGTCTGTAATCTACTTCATGCTCTGACATGATTGGTGCAAAGCCAAGTAATTTTAAATCTCCCTCTGTAGGATGAGATACTGTCTTTATAAAATCACGTGACTTCAGGTGAGGATCATTAAACAAATCAACCGTATCCATAACTGCCGAACACGGAACACCCGCTGCTCCTAATTCAGCCATCACTTCATGCTTGGTTCGCTCACGCGTCCATTTACAGATCTCCTCGTACAAGGAATCTCCGTTCTGTCGTCTACTTTCCACATCATTCCAACGGTCGTCGGTTAAAAAGTCTGTTCGTTCCAAAACTGCACAAAATGTGTCCCACATTCTTGAAGTTTGGGCCATGACATAGACCCAATCATTTGGCCCAAAAGGCTTACATGGGAAAAGATCCGTTGGCACTACTGCACGATTGCCATTCCTAGGAGAGACTGACTGGCCCCAGTTCGATCCGTTCGCAATAGGTGTTCGCATGTAATACGTCAGCGCTTCCTGCATGGAAATTTCAATCTCCTGACCTTCGCCAGTCTTTTGCCTGTGAACAAATGCAGCCGTAATTGCAAAAGCAAGCTGCATTCCAGTACCACTATCCCCTACACAGTATCCTGGTCTCATTGGAGGCCCATCCGCGTTTCCCGTAACTGAAAAAGCTCCGCCTGCAGCTTGAGCAATCATGTCGTACGATTTGTAGTCTGAATATGGGCCAGATAATCCAAACCCCTTGAGCCGTGCATATATGATGCCAGGGTTGATTTTCTTCATTACGTCGTAGCCGATATCAAGCTTTTCTATCACCCCAGGACCATAATTCTCAACAAAAACATCGTAATGAGAAACCATTTGTAAAAATAAATCACGACCTTCAGGTTTCTGCAAATCTAGGGCAATACTGCGTTTATTAGAATTCCAGTTAAGAAAGTAGGGCGCATTATCAGTACCCCGCGCAACTCCTCGACCAGGGTCACCTGTGCCAGGTCGCTCAATTTTCGTAACAGTTGCACCCATAAAGCCTAAAGCCTGAGTACAAGATGTACCCGCCTCATATTGGGTCATATCCAAAACTCGCATCGATTCAAGTGCACCCATTATTCCTCCTGTAAGTGAAGAGTTTTTGCCTTCACGTGACCTTCAAGGTCGGCCCTAGTGTACTCGATTAATGTTTTTTTTAAATAAGCTATATAGACAAGCCACCTAGACCTACTAAACCGCGAGCATGCTCAATCTCTCCGACATGCCTGTACCCATGAGTTAAGCACATTCCAAACAATCCCTGCCAGAGTGACATAGGAGGAACCGGTTTTATAGTTACTTCCGTTGAATGAAGATCCGCGACATTAATGCCCTGAAGATATGTATCCGTTGCGGCCCATACTTCTGTCTGGTAGTCGAGCCATCTAGAGGTATCCACCATTTGAACCGCCATAGCCTGTTCAGGTGTCATTCCAGTACCCTGGGCCGTTCTATGTAAATCAAATTCAGTGTCAAAACCACCGTCAAGCCATGAGGTACTCTTTCCTTGTATTACAAATTGCACAATATTATCCTCTGTGCGTACATAATGCCAGAGAGAGAAAAAGGCACTTACACCACCTTCTGTCGGCCAATAATTCCATTGATCCGCAGTCATTTCTGTAACAGCCTGGTCAAGCATTTCATGCATACTTTTCAAACCGCTCCGAAGAATATCCACCTCATTCATCCAACACCTCCAATTGCTTATACTCTGCAATAGATAATAAACGATAACCATATAGGAAACTCAATGAATAACACCATTCGTATCGGACTCATCGGAGCCGGCGGCAATACACGAGCAAAGCATATTCCAGAATTCCTTGCAATTCCTGATGTAGAGATAGTTGCTATCGCCAACAGGACCAAAGAGAGTGCCGAAGCAGTATCAAGCGCATTTAATTTATCCGCTCGAGTAACTGTGGATCCGTTGGACGTAATTAATGATCCCAACATTGATGCCATCTGTATCGGAACCTGGCCGTACATGCATCGTGACTTCACAATAGCATCGCTTAATGCGAGTAAGCACGTATTAGTTGAGGCTAGGATGTCGATGAATGCCACAGAGGCGCAGGAAATGCTGGATACGGCACAACAAAATCCGAGCCTTGTGAGTCAAATTGTTCCTGCACCAATGGATTTTGGCTCATGGAAAACAATCAAGAGACTGGTTAACGAGGGTGAAAACGGAGACTTAGGTACCATCCGTGAAACTCATTTTTCCGTACTGTCAGGCCAAGGTCTCAACCCAAATGCTCCGCTCCATTGGAGAGAACGCACTGAGTACAGTGGAATGAACGTAATGGTCTATGGAATCGCTGTAGAAATCATGGAGCGTTGGTTAGGACCTACCGAATCTGTCATTGCAGATGGACACACGACTATAAACAAAAAAATGAATCCCGAAACCAATTCTGAAATTGCGATTGAAATTCCAGATAGTCTAAACGTTATAGCAAGGCAGATGAGTGGTTCAAGGGTGATTTACAGGCTGTCCACCATCACAAATGATCCGGAAGGAACAAACGGAGCCGTCATATATGGAAGCAAAGGAACCCTAAAGTGGTCTTTTGCGACTGATACACTGGAATTTACACCACTCGATGGGCAGGTTGCGCCTATGCCGCACGATGAAGGCACTACCGCTGGCTGGCAAGTTGAGGTCGATTTTATTAACTCAATTCGATTAGGAAATCCAGTCATACTTACTAACTTCTCGGACGGCCTCAACTACATGAAAGTCATCGAGGCTACATATCACTCAAGAAGAGAGGGTAGGCGAGTCACTATTGAATAATAGGTTGGTAATCGGCGCTAACGTGCCTGCCCTAACCGCAAAGTAGCAGTCCTGATCGCTTCATATGCTAAAGGAATATATTCAATATCAGGTAGATCAAGCGCCACGAGAGACTCTTCACGCGTGCTCATCGGATCAGCACCAGCTGCAATTTGCTCAGCATCGAGACCAATTTGAAACTCATATAAGCCCCCGTCATTTCCCAGAATCACGCAACCCAAATCAGCCGCAATAAATTTTGGAGCGTCGATTTCAATCCCGTACGCAAAAAATGCTCCAGGGTATGATGGAAAAGGATCGAATTTTTTAACTAACTCCTTCAATAATTCAGATAGGCTTTCAGCAGTTCTTTGGAGAAGTACTTCGCTTGTTGCCTGTATTATTGACATATCGGAGCTGGAATTGTTATCTGTCATAAATTTAAATATAACTATGTATTGCCGCTACTGCAGCAATACATAGACAAAATCGCTAGAAGCAGAAGTGAGCGTGTCGCTTGACCCTCTGGATACAACAATTTCCCATGCCTTCGAACCAAGTAGAAAGAGATTCCGCACTAGTAATTCGAAAAGTTGCCGCAGCTAACAACGCGACGATAGTGGTTCTAGTCGAACCCTTGACCGCCAATGCCATTACTCGATCAGATGAAATAGCTCAAGCGTTAATAACTGAATTACAACAATCACTAATAGACCGAAATAGAAGCCGAACATTTGGTATTGAAATGGCGGTCCAGAGCATACAACAGCAGCTTACAACAAACACGCAAAATAAAAAATTTGAAGACAAGCCAGTTGTTGCAATCGCCTGTATTGAAGTACTTGAAGATCAAGCAATTATTGGCCTCGTGGGAACTACACATTGTTTTCTGCGAGATGGTGATGAATTATTCTCGCTTACAACCGAAGGTCATGCAGCAGCGGCTCCTATCGGAGCGACTAATACGCCTACGGCTATTAGGTTTTTCAACACCAACTTGCGGGATCAACAACTGTTGCTTACGACTTCCACTACACGTTTCGATGAAAGTCTTGAAGAAATTATGACCACGAAGAATACCTTAGAAAATACGTGGACAGATATCGTTAATTACGTCAGGGACATTCCTCATGCTTCCGCTGTTTTACTCACCTGGCAAAGCAGCCAATCTGAATCAACACAAAGCTCAATCCAGGAGTCAGCCAACACATATAAAGACTCCACCAAATCTCCCCACCCAACCAATTTCATCTCTCCCAAAAAGCTACTTATAGGACCAATCAAAAGGGGTTTTAAAAACTGGAAGTTAATTTTACTCGCTCTCGTTTTTTTTCTAGGGCTATTCCCTCTGTGCACAAATATACAGAATGCTGGTCGTATCGACTTTTGGAATCAGTATGACCAGTTAGTGTTAGATATTCAAATCTTGTCTACGGAAGCTATAAGCAATTCTGATAAATCAGATTCATTGAGCGAAACTAAATCATATCTGAACTCAGCACTTGTTCATATTAAGACGGGCTTATCCATTACGCCAAATGATAAGGAGCTCAGCCAACTTAAAAATGAAGTTCTCGACCGGCTCAATACGGTTAAAATTTCATGGGAAGTAACGTCATTAACCACACTCATCACGTTCAACGAGAATTACCAAACGACCCATGAAATGACAACAATCGTATTTGGTGGCGGGCGACTATGGTCGATTGATCAAGCCGGCGGCCAGGTATTACGAAGTAATCTGGAAAGGACCGATTACTCAACCATAATCTACCAACAAGGCGATACATATCAAGGAACACCTGCGGACAGTCCTCTCTCAATTACCTGGGATGAATTACGAGACCGGTTGATCATCCTCGATACAAATGGCACATTTTTTGCCTATAAAAATACGCATGATGGATTACCACGACCTCTTGGTCTACCAAGAACTATGCCTGCTAACCAAATCTTAGAAATCACAGTCTCTCAGAATCTACTTCTTGCAGTGGATTCTGAGGGCTTACTCAGTCTCTATAAATTAGAACTAAATGCGCTTCGCCCTAACAGCGAATCCTTACCTTCGCAATTTATACCTAACGTAATATCAATTAATCTAGACGAATCCGGTAACCCATTGCTTCTTACAAGCGTGGAATTCATGTCTATCCAACTTACAAACCCAATCACCATGAAACCAAAACCCATTCCACCAATTAATTCAGCTACCGCACTTGCTACAGATCCTACCCACGCGCTCGCGTACGTCGCTGAACCTGGGCAACGGCGTATTTTAGTAGTGGGCACCGACCACGCGCTCCTAGGAATATATAGACACCCCGTATTTGTTGAAATCATAGACATAGCCTCTGACGATGAGACTCTATATTTGCTTACAAAATCCAAAATTTTAAGATTCATAAAAATATTTGAAGGTGAGTAAGGCTCGATTAAGCCAATGACCAGGTGATAGCTGTTTCCTCATCAGAGTGGCTTCTCACTTCACCTCGCCCCTCTAGATAGTAAAGATGAGCTAGAGTTTCACCCAGAGCCATTCGCTTCTTAAAAATAGAGAATCCTTCAAACGGTTTGTTCCAAGTAACTCTCGATGAAATATCGCTGGCAGAGGCTTGCTTCGCACCAGCAATCCCAAGCATTACCTCATCACATCTGTTTGAATGATGCTGAATCAATTCTGAGCACCGTTCTGACAATTTGGGAATAAGTTTCTCATGAGCTGGTAAACCAACACTCGTCTTGTATTTTTTAATCTTTGCCAAAGAATCTAAAAATTCAGTCAACGGATCTCGACGACTGCTCTCATCATCCGGCGACATAGAAACATTTGGCGTGATACGACCGAGTACATGATCGCCAGTAAGGAGAAGGTCGTGGTCTGGAATATAAACACAAAGATGGCCAGGAGTATGTCCAGGCGTCCACAAAGCTTGAAGCGACCAGCTACCGATTTCTATCACATCATTGTCCTGGAGAAGTACATCTGGATTAATCTTGCTATGAAACCACGATCTGTCTCTGTCGCCAGAATCCACTATGGCAGATTTTTTATTGATGGCTTCGCTCTCAGCCTTAATCTCACTCTCCAGCACCCCATGCTTGACCATCCATAAATTATTTTGCTCAACCCAATTTTTACTTCCACTGCCATTGTCGGCATACCAATCAGCTTCAACATCAATCATCATTATCTTGCAGTTAGCTGCCGACTCCTTGATCCATGAGGCCATTCCCAGATGATCTGGATGAGCGTGAGAAATCATAAGACTGTGTATATCTTTCATCTCAAACCCAAGTCCTTCGATTTGGGCCTTTAGAGATGCTTGAGCTTTTGCTGTTCCGTGACCACTGTCAAATAAAGCTATTCCGTCAGAAGTTCTAAACAAATAGGCAAAAACCCATGGAAGTGCCTCAGAAGTCATTGGAGTTCGAAGCCTCCATAACCCATCAATAATTACTTCGGGTGTCCATTTTGAATCAGGCCATCCATCAGTAGACATTCAGGCACCCTCTATCGAATATAAAACATTATCTGCCACAGTCAATAAACCAGTTAATCGGTAAGAAAAAAACAGAACTAAAACATTCCCGAAGCAGCAGCATCAGCCGCCGCGTAGAGTGGCGTACCCCACAAGCCAAATACCACTAACGAGACAAACAAGGCGAGCGTAGTCACATACCCGGTTACAGATAGTTTCCATTGCTCGGTACCCTCCTCTGGTTCATACAAATACATTTGACGGATAACCATAAGGTAGTAATAAAGAGAAACGGTAGACGCCACAATTGCAATAGTGACTAATCCTAAATGTCCCGCTGAAACAATCGCTTGAAATAATATAAACTTTGTGAAAAAACCGACCAATAGAGGCATGCCTGCAAGTGAAAACAAACCCGCTGTAATCATTAGTGCAAGATAAGGGTTAGATTGTGCAAGTCCTTTGAAACTACTAATCTCCTCTTGACCTGTCTGATTGAAGAAATGAGTAACTGAGATAAATACCAAAAGATTAGTGATTATATACCCTGCCAGATGAACCAAAACTGCAGACGTAGCATCGCTGCCGTACCCACTACCAACCGCCACAATTGCCATGAGCATATAGCCCATTTGACCAATCGATGAATAAGCAAGTAGTCGCTTAATATTCACTTGTTGCATTGCAACAAGGTTTCCTACAACCATCGTCGCCACTGCTAATCCACTTAATATGAATTGCCAGTCAGAAGCTATCGGTAATAACGGCCCCCCAAACCAACGAAGTAATAACGCAATTGTTGCGGCCTTTGAAGTTGCTGATAGGAAAGCGGTGACCGGAATTGGGGCCCCTTCATATGCATCGGGCGTCCACATATGAAATGGCACTGCAGAAGCCTTGAATCCTAGTCCCACTATGATTAATACCAAGCCAAGTAATAGTGGCGTAGTGAGGCCCGTATCACCAGCACTCAAAACTGCACTTATTTCGTGATACTGTGTAGCACCTGTGACTCCATAAATCATGCTGAGTCCATACAACAATGAAGCAGAAGCGACTCCCCCAAGCAGCACATATTTCAGGGATGCCTCACCCGAGCGTCGATCAGACCGAGCTAGTGATACCGCAATGTAGAGCGAGAAAGATAGTAATTCAATCGCTAAATAAGCCGTCAGTAGCTCTCTCGCCGAAGCCATCAACATAGCACCAACGGTTGCCAACAATAACAATCCGTAAAACTCACCTACATGAGACACTGATTTTTCTATATATTCATGTGAACCAACAATAATTACAAGCGTGATCGCTATAAATAAGATCCGAAAGAAGTTCGTAAAAGAGTCTACCTGAATAAGTCTGGCAAAATCCTCATCCACATTCACCTGCAGAATTGATAAGGCTAAGGCAACTACCAGACCCGCCAAGGCAAGCCCGACTGGTACGTTATCGGAAACATTGAGTTGGCGTTTAAAAGCATCAATTCCAATAACAAGCATCGCTGAAAGTAATAAAACAATCTCAGGCAACAGAAGAACATAATTTAGATTAAGTGTTTGACCAAAAATATCTGTCACAGCTTTACTTCCCCCTCTTACATCATTAAGCCAGGAATTTGGCTAATTGACGGTGCAATTCTATCAATCCACGGAGATGGCCAAAGGCCAAGCAATAAAATCGCGCCCACTAAAACAGCCGCACCCGAACGTTCAATCCATGTCATCTCATTCAACGAATCCCACTTCGGATTGGCCTCGCCAAAAAATGACTGCGCCAGTGCCCTCATCAGATAGGTGGTAGTGATAGCCGCAGTAAGAACTGCTAATCCACCGACAATCGGATACGATCTAAACGCACCGATGAATATGTGAACTTCGGCAACAAAGCCTGATAAACCCGGTAGACCCAAAGATGCAAGCGACGCAAACACAAAGAATACTGACCAAATTGGCATCTGCTTCGCTAACCCACTAAAGTTCGGAAGATCTCGATTATGCGACTGATCGTACATGGCTCCAATGAGCAAAAAGAACAGAGCTGTCATTAAACCATGGGCCGTCATCTGCAATACCGCGCCGGTCATTCCTATCACATTCATGGTTCCCAACCCAACAAACACGTATCCCATGTGGGAAATCGATGAGAATCCCATCAACATCTTCATATCCGTTTGACGAAGTGCGGATATCGCTCCGTACAAAGCAGCTGTTATACCCAGAGCGACAAGTGCTGGCCCCCAAAAAAGTGCGCCCTCCGGCATCATCTGTGCCCCTAAACGAACAATGCCAAATGCACCAACCTTCATAAGTACACCCGCGTGCACCATCGAAACTGCTGTTGGTGCAGCAGCATGACCATCTGGTGACCATGAATGAAAAGGGAACATCGCTCCAAGCGTGCCACAGCCAATAGCAACTAGTGGAAAGAAGATTTTCTGAAAGCCTTCATCTTTCGGGGCACTGAGAAGGACTTCCATATCGAATGTTCCAAGACCAACCTCTGCAAAAAGTGCGAAAATAGCGACAAAAATAGGAATAGATCCGGCCATCAACATCATCATCAGTTTCATAGCCCCATACTCTTTTCGAGTGGAACCCCACACTGCAATTAATAAATACATCGGCAACAGTGCAGTTTCATAGGCAAGAAACCAGAAAAATAAATCAAGAAGAACAAATACGCCGTATACACCCGCCGTCAAAATATAAAATAAAATGAAGAAATCTTTAAGTCGGTACTGTATTTTCCAAGATACCCAAGTTCCTGGCAAAACTACTATTCCGGTCAATAACACTAGTGACGCTGTTACACCATCAATCCCAACCTTTAAAGAAATTCCATTCTCTCCAAGCAGACCGATATTTTCAATCCACGGATAAGACATTACGCCTTGAAAAGTTGAGCCGTCAAAGGAATATGTCATAAACACGTATATCGAAACGAAAAACATCACCAATGAGGAAATAGCAGTCAGTCCCACGACAAGGGCTCGTTCCTTGGACGGAATAATCATCAAAATAACTGCACTCAACAAAGGAAGCACAATAAGAGCTATAAGAAAATATCCGTCATTTTCTGTCATGCTAACTGAACTCCATTCGTTCTATTTCTAAATAAATCAATTCGCTACGCACGAGCCAGTACCATCACACTTAGCACTAATATTCCAGTAGCAATACCCAGCGCATAATTCGGGATTTTTCCTGTCTGCAGAAACTTCAAGCGATATCCGAAATATCCAATGAGCTGAGCTCCCCCATCGACCCCGGTTTCATTAACAATTTTTTTATCGAACCAAGCGACTATCCCAGCTAAACCCAAAACAACCCTATTAATAATCCCCTGATAAAGTTCATCCAGGTAATATCTATTGACAAGTAGAGCATGGAGATCTGGAGACCATGCCCGAGCTTTAATAGCCCGCTCGGCCCCACCATGCCAGTAAACCCAGCCGATGATGACTCCGGTCAGCGAAGAAACGGTTGCAACACTTGCAAATGCCCAATCGATATGAAACGCATGAGGGTGATGTAGGTACACAAGATAGCCAATACCACCGCTGAATCCAAAAAGTTTGCCAACAGCATCGAATACAAAAAAACCAGATACAGTTGCTAACAACCCTAGCAACAATAAGGGCACTGTCATTGAACTTGGGCTCTCGTGCGCATGATCGAAGGCAGATTTGTCGCGAGGACTACCAAAAAAAGTGAGGAGAACAAGTCGTGTCGTATAAATAGCCGTTAGTACGGCTGTTCCAGCCAGCACAATATAAACAAAAGGACTTGCGTAACTGGAAACCGAATGAAGTATTTCATCTTTCGACCAAAAACCAGCAAATATCGGAATTCCTGCCAGAGCAAGCGAACCGATGATAAAGGTTGCCGCCGTAACGGGTTGCTTGCGGCGCAGTCCTCCTAAATACTCAACCTCCTGTCGGCCAGTAGCGTGAATAACTGACCCGGAACCCAAAAATAAAAGAGCTTTGAAAAAAGCGTGGGTTAAGACGTGAAACATTGCGGCTCCAACTGCTCCAACACCAAGCGCAACAAACATGAAGCCCAATTGCGAGATTGTCGAAAAAGCCAACACTCGCTTAATGTCAGACGTAACCAATCCCATGCTCGCAGCTAGAAACGCGGTCAATAATCCGGTGTACAAAATCACATCTCTCGCGACTAACACAACTTCGTAAACTGGTGAGAATCTTGCAATCAGATAAACTCCAGCAACCACCATCGTCGCCGCATGAATAAGTGCTGACGCCGGAGTTGGTCCCTCCATCGCATCAGGTAGCCACACGTGTAATGGGAATTGAGCGCTCTTACCTACTGCCCCAGCAAATAATGCCAGCATAGCTACCGTGAGATAAGTCTCGCCTATCTGCCCAGATGTCGCTGCTGCAATAATGGTTTGTATATCAAAACTACCAGTGGCCTTCCACAATAGAATAATTCCAATCAGCAAACCTACGTCACCAATTCGAGTTGTTATAAATGCTTTCTTAGCAGCCTCTGCAGCTGATTGACGGTCCCAATAATGCCCAATGAGTAAATAAGATGCCAAGCCAACACCTTCCCAAGCAAGATACATCCAGATGAGCGAGCCCGATGTCACTAATAGAAGCATTGCTGCAACGAATAGACTTAGTACTGCAAAATACCAACCATATCTATCCTCGCCTTGCATGTAACCCGTTGAATAAATCGCAACCATCAAGCCTACAATCGATATCGCTATCAACATAACTACAGAGATTGCGTCTATATAGGTCGAAAATTCAATTAAAAATAAAAAGTTATCAGCAGAGATTCTCACCCAATCAAAGGCATAG